>NZ_CP165727.1:2508888-2822500 GCF_041200175.1 Streptomyces sp. R33
CGCGACCAGCGCGGCGACGGCCCTCTCGCCGATCACCTCCGGCCGCAGCGTCACCGTGCTCACTGCCGGATCTCCGGCCGCGTACGAGGGATCCTCGCTCGCGCAGACCAGACGCAGCTCGTCCGGTATCCGCAGCCCGTGCCGGGCGGCGGCGGCCAGCACCTGGCGGCCGCCGGGGTCGTACACGCAGTACACGGCGTCGGGGCGGAGGCGGCCGGGCGCGGCGAACGCGGCGTCGAAGGCGTGCCCCGGGGCGTCCTCGGGGTCGAAGGGGACCACCAGTGCGGGCGCCCCGCGCTCGGCGCACCAGCGGGTGTAGGCGGAGGTGACGGCCTCGGTGTAGTACTCCCGGCCGTACGCGGAGTGCAGCGCTATCCGCCGGGCCCCGGACGCGGCGAGGTGGTCGAGGACCTCTCGGGTGGTGGCCTCGTGGTCGTTGTCCACCCACACGTCCGCGGGCCGCGGGTCCGGGGGACGGCCGTCGAAGACCACCGGCAGGCCCCGGGCGCGCAGCGCGCGGAGCACCGGGTCGCCGGCCGGGCTGTCGAGCAGGAGCATCCCGTCGACGGCGAGGGTGTGCCAGAGCGGCTCGGCGCCCCGGTCGGCGGGCAGCACGGTGAGGGCGTAGCCGCGGGCGTGGGCGGCCGCGGTGGCGGCGGTCAGCAGCCGCGAGAAGTAGGCGATCTCGACGAAGTTCCAGGCGGAGCCCGCGTACGTGGTGACGGCGAGGCCGAGCGTACGGGTGCGGGGGCCGCGGCCGGCGCTGTAGCCGAGGGCGGCCGCCACCTCGCGGACCCGGCGGCGGGTGGACTCGCCGACGCGGCCGGTGCCGCCCAGCGCGTGCGAGACGGTCGCGGTGGAGACCTCCGCGGCGCGCGCGATGTCGGCGATGGTCGGTCCGGGCCCGGGCACGGGGTCATCGTACGGACGGAGGTGCGGATTTCGTCGGTGGCGGTGGGTTCTGGTTAAGGGGTTAATCAAACAGTGTCCTGGCCACACCAACGTTTGGAGTGGCCATGACCTCTGCTTCTGCTTCGCCTTCTCCCCTCTCGCGGCGGGGCCTTCTCGGGGCCGTCGGCGCGGCGGGCGCGGCCGGTCTGCTGGGCGCGGGGCCGGCAGCGGCCTCTTCCTCCGGCTCCGGGTCGCGCGGTTCGGCCGCCCTGGTGATCCACAACGCCCGGGTGTTCACCGGTACCGCCGGCGGCGGTGCGCCGGTGGAGGCCGTCGCGGTCGGCCGGGACGGGAAGATCCTGGCCACCGGGAGCGGTTCGGCGGTGCGCCGGCACATCGGGCGGGACACCGAGGTCGTCGATGCGCACGGGAACACCGTGATGAGCGGCGTCCACGACGGGCACGTGCACCCGCTGGGCGCCGGCGACCGCTCCCTGCGGCCCTCGCTGGAAGGGGCGGAGACCACCCTGCCCGAGCTCCGGGAGCTGCTGGCCGGCTTCCTCGCCGACACGGGGGGCGCGGGTGCGGAGCCCGACGCCTGGCTGGTGGTGGAGGACTGGAACCCGGTCGGGCTGCTGCCGACCGGGAGCGTGCCGCACCACTCGATGCTGGACGCGCTGGCGACCCGCAGACCCGTCGCGCTGGTCGGCGGCGACGGGCACAACCTCTGGGTGAACCGGCGGGCCCTGGAGATCGCCGGGATCACGGCCGCCACCCCGGACCCGGTCGGCGGCCGGATCGTGAAGGGCCCGGACGGGCAGCCCACGGGCGTCCTGAAGGACGACGCCCAGGAGCTGGTGAAGCGGCACATCCCGGAGCCCTCGCGGGCCGAACTGGTGGCCGCCTGCGCGAAGGTGCTGGAGCTGGCGGCCGCGTCCGGGGTCACCACGATGATGGACGCCCTGGTGGGGCGGCACGAGCTGGAGCTCTACCAGGCCCTGTCGGCTGCGGGGAAGCTGCCGCAGCGGATCGTGCCGGCGATCCGGCTGGAGGCGGAGCAGACCAAGGACCCCGCGGCCTCGCTGGCGTACGCGCGCGGGCTGCGAAAGGAGTTCGAGGGGGTACGGGGCCTGCGGTTCGGGATGGTCAAGGTGTTCCTGGACGGGGTCATCGAGTACCCGGCGCAGACCGCGGCGCTGCTGGAGCCGTACCTGGACGGGAACGGGAGGCCGACCGGCAACCGGGGCGAGCTGTACACCTCGGCGGCGGACTACGGCCGGCTCACGGCCGCGTTCAACAAGGCCGGCTGGCAGCTGCACGCCCATGGGCTCGGAGACCGGGCGGTACGGACGGCTTTGGACGGATACGCGTACGCCCGCCGGGTGACCGGTCAGCGGGATGCGCGCAATGCCGTGGCGCATCTGCAGATCGTGGACCCGGCGGACCTGCGGCGCTTCGCGCAGCTGGGCGTCGCGGCCTGCATGCAGCTCCAGTGGGCCGCCGAGGACACCTGGACGATGGAGGCGCTGCTCCCGTACATCGGGCCGGAGCGCCACCGGTGGATGTACCCGGCACGCAGCCTGGAGCGGGCGGGGGCCCGGCTGACCGGCGGCTCGGACTGGCCGGTGGACGCGCTCCAGGTGTGGAACCAGCTGCGGACCGCGATCGACCGGCAGGGGGCGTACGGCACGGGCGAGCTGCACCGGGAGTTGGAGGGGCTGAGCCGGAGCTCGGTGCTGCGGATGCACACGTCGGGGACGGCGTGGCAGCTGAGGCAGGAGGGGCTGACGGGGACGGTGGAGCCGGGCAAGGCGGCGGACCTGGTGGTGCTGGACCGGGATGTGACCCGCTGTCCGGTGGCCGACATCAGCGGGACGGGCGTACGGATGACCCTGGTCGGCGGCCGGGTGGTGCACGACGCGGACTCGGCGACGGGCCGCGCCGCGGCGGCCCGGGCAGCCCGGGCGGGATCCGGTCCGCGTCCGGCCTCGTACGCGGCGGTGCACGGCGGCCGACACCACGCCTGCGGGCACTGATACACACAATGAGCCGAATGTCCGTAATGGGAATGATGCGACGAGAGAGGCGGGTGAGGAGGCGGGTGAAGGCGACGCTCAGGGCATCTGACGGTCGGTAACACCCGTCTGCCACACCCGAAGCAGGAGGCATCTCATATCTGAGATACGGTGCATCCATGGCAGACGACTACCTCGTACGCATCGGCAAGCTCATCCGTGACGCCCGGCAGCACCGGGGCTGGACGCAGAGTCAGCTCGCGGACGCGCTCGGCACCAGCCAGAGCGCCGTGAACCGGATCGAGCGCGGCAACCAGAACATCAGCCTTGAGATGATCGCCCGAATCGGTGAAGCTCTCGACAGCGAGATCGTCTCCCTGGGCTACGCCGGCCCGATGCATCTGCGGGTCGTCGGCGGCCGCCGGCTGTCCGGCGCCATCGACGTCAAGACGAGCAAGAACGCGTGCGTGGCGCTGCTGTGCGCCTCGCTGCTCAACAAGGGCCGTACGGTCCTGCGGCGGGTCGCCCGCATCGAGGAGGTCTACCGGCTCCTCGAGGTCCTGAACTCCATCGGTGTCCGCACGCGCTGGATCAACGAGGGCGTGGACCTCGAGATCGTCCCGCCGGCCCGCCTCGACATGGACGCCATGGACGCGGACGCGGCCCGCCGCACCCGGAGCATCATCATGTTCCTGGGCCCGCTGCTGCACCGGATGGACCAGTTCCGCCTGCCGTACGCCGGCGGCTGCGACCTCGGCACCCGCACCATCGAGCCGCACATGATCGCCCTGCGCCGCTTCGGCCTGGACATCACCGCGACCGAGGGCATCTACCACGCGAAGGTCGAGGCCGGGGTCTCCCCGGGCCGCCCGATCGTGCTGACCGAGCGCGGGGACACGGTCACCGAGAACGCGCTGCTGGCCGCCGCCCGGCACGAAGGCGTCACGGTCATCCGCAACGCCTCGTCCAACTACATGGTCCAGGACCTGTGCTTCTTCCTGGAAGCGCTGGGCGTGCGCGTGGAGGGCATCGGCACGACGACCCTGACCGTCCACGGCATCCCGAACATCGACGTGGACGTGGACTACTCCCCTTCCGAGGACCCGGTCGAGGCGATGAGCCTGGTCGCGGCCGCGGTGGTCACGGAGTCGGAGCTGACGATCCGCCGGGTCCCGATCGAGTTCATGGAGATCGAGCTCGCGGTGCTGGAGGAGATGGGCCTCGACCACGACCGCTCGGCGGAGTACACGGCGGACAACAACCGCACCCGCCTGGTCGACCTGACGGTCCGCCCCTCGAAGCTCGAGGCGCCGATCGACAAGATCCACCCGATGCCGTTCCCCGGGCTGAACATCGACAACGTCCCGTTCTTCGCGGCCATCGCGGCCGCCGCCCAGGGCCAGACCCTGATCCACGACTGGGTGTACGACAACCGGGCCATCTACCTGACGGACCTGAACCGCCTCGGCGGCCGCCTCCAACTCCTGGACCCCCACCGCGTTCTGGTCGAGGGCCCGACGCGCTGGCGCGCGGCGGAGATGATGTGCCCGCCGGCCCTGCGCCCGGCGGTGGTCGTCCTCCTGGCCATGATGGCGGCGGAGGGCACCTCGGTCCTGCGCAATGTCTACGTGATCAACCGCGGCTACGAGGAACTGGCGGAACGCCTCAACTCGGTGGGCGCCCAGATCGAAATCTTCCGCGACATCTGATGCGGTGACGGGTCCGGGCGCCCCGGATGGTGCAGGCGGGCCCCCCGTGCACCACTCCCGGGCGACCGCGCTCTGGCCGTGACCCCACCTGCGGGCCCGCCGCTCTGCCTGAGCGGCGGGCCCGCACGTTCATGGGCATGCGCATGCCGGGGAAAGCGGCGTGAAACCGCTTCGCGTGTGGTGGAGTGACACGCGTACGCTGCGGCGGTTCTGCAGAGTGTTGATCTTGGGGGGCCATTCATGTTCCACCGTCGGGGATTCGCCGTGGCAGCGCTCGTGGGGGCAGTGGTCCTGCTCGGCAGCGGATGCGAGGATGCCGCGCCGAAGAAGGGGGCGGACAAGCCAGCCGGCGCCACGACCCCTGCCGCGCCTGCGGCCTCGCCCAGTACGGCCGCGATGCCCACGCTCGTCGGGCAGAAGTTCACCGACGCCGAGGCCGCCGTCAAGAAGCTGGTCAGCAGAGCCGTCGAGGCGCGCAGCGCCTACAGCGACGTCCCGTTGGCCGCGGACCACGCCGCGTGGGCGGTGTGCTTCCAGACCCCGGCGGCCGGGAGCCCCCTCGAGCCGTCGTCCGCCGTCGAGCTCTCGCTCGTCGCGCCCGGCAAGCCGTGCCCGGACAAGGCCGGCGCCGCCCTCGCCCCCTCGAAGGCCCCGGCGGCGAGCCGGACTCCCGCCCCGCCGAAGCCGAAGACCTCGCCCCCGACCGACGGCGGCTCCACCGGCGGTGACGGCGGCGGCAGCGGGGGCGGCAGCGGCGGGAGCAGCGTCTATTTCAAGAGCTGCGCCGAAGCCAAGGCCGCCGGGGCGGCGCCCATGCGGCGCGGCCAGCCCGGTTACCGCGACGCCCTCGACCGGGACAAGGACGGCATCGCCTGCGACAAGTAGTGACAAAGAGGCAAACCGACCGATGTGTTTCAGCCGCGTGGCGGAGCGATCCTCGGCGCCTGCGGCGCGGGCCGGGCAGAATCGGCCCCGTCGGTACGGTGTCGAGGGGGCGGCCATGGCAGCAGCGGATACACGGACGGAAACCGGTACGGAGGTACCCGCGCTCGGGGGAATGCCCCTGCTCGGTTCCCTCTTCGACCTGAAATCGGACTCGCTCGGAACCTATCTGCGCGCCCAGCAGCAGCGCGGCGACGTCGTACGGATCACCGCCGGCCCGCCGGGGCTGCGCGCCGAGCTGTACTGCGTCTTCTCCGCGGAGGGTGCGCAGCAGGTCCTGGCCTCGGAGTCGGCCAACTTCCGCAAGGACAACGCCTTCTACCAGGAGCTCCGGGACTCCTTCGGCAACGGTCTGCTGACCAGCCAGGACGAGGACTACCTGCGCCAGCGCCGGCTGGTCCAGCCGCTGTTCACCAAGCGCCGGGTGGACGGCTACGCCGGCGCCGTCGCGGCCGAGACCCAGGCGGTGGTCGCGGGCTGGGCGCAGGCTCCCGGCGAAGTCGTCGACGTCGGCGAGGAGATGATGCAGCTCGCCCTGCGCGCGGTCGCCCGGATCCTGTTCGGCACGGACGTGGAGGCCACCGTCGACGTCGTCGACCGGTGTTTTCCGGTCATCACGGAGTACGTGCTGCGCCGCGGTTACTCCCCCGCCAACTTCCCGCGTACCTGGCCCACTCCGGGCAACAAGCGGGCGGCCGCCGCGATGGACGAGCTCTACGCGGTGTGCGACAGGATCATCGCCGAGCGGCGCAGTGGTGCCCCGGCCGGGGGCGAGGACCTGCTGAGCCTGCTCGCCGCCGCAACGAGCACCGACGACGGGGAGTTCGACGCCGCCGAGCTGCGCGACCAGGTCCTGATCTTCCTGCTCGCCGGCCACGAGACGACGGCCACCTCGCTCGCCTTCTCGCTGCACCTGCTGGCCCGCCACCCCGAGCAGCAGGCGCGGGCCCGGGAGGAGATCTCCCGCGTCCTGGGCGACCGTACGCCGGAGGCCGCCGACCTGGACCGGCTCCCGTACCTCACGCAGGTCCTCAAGGAGGCGATGCGGCTCTATCCCGCCGCCCCGGTCATCGGCCGCAGTTCGGTCGCGGCCACCGAGGTCGGGGGACGGACCATTCCGGCGGGCTCGGACGTGATCCTGGCCCCGTGGGTGACGCACCGGCACCCTGGGTACTGGCCGGATCCGGACCGCTTCGACCCGGACCGCTTCACCCCGGAGGCGGAAGCCGGGCGTCCCCGCTACGCCTGGTTCCCGTTCGGTGGCGGCCCGCGTGCCTGCATCGGGCAGCACTTCTCGATGCTGGAGTCGGTGATCGCGCTGGCGATGATCCTGCGGGCGCACGAGTTCGAGGCCGTGGACACCGACGTCCCGGTCAGCGCCGGGATCACCCTGCGGGCGGACGGCCCGATCCGCTGCCGGATCCGGAGCACGGCCGGATAGCGACCGGACGGCTCGGACGGCCCCTCAGACGGCCGCCGGGGCGTGGTTGCCCTTGAGGCGTTCCAGGTCCGACGGGCGGACCTGGATCACGAGCAGCGCAATGGCCGCGGAGACCAGGGCGAAGCAGGCCGCGACGATGAACGCGGAGCTCACGCCCGAGGTGAGCACCTGGTCGCCCCACGGGTCCGGCAGCTGCCCGGTCCGCAGGAAGAGGGCCTTCTGGGCGGGGTCGGCCTGGCTCAGGAAGGCCGGGACCTGGTCGTGGGCCTCGTTGCGGCTGGCCGTGCCGAACACCGTGACCAGGATGGACAGGCCCAGCGATCCGCCCACCTGCTGCGTCGTGTTGAGCAGTCCGGAGGCAGCGCCCGACTCCCGGTCGGGGACGTTGGACAGGGCCATCAGGGTCAGCGAGACGAAGTTCATGCCCATGCCGAGGCTGAAGACGAGTATCGGGCCCAGGATGCTGCCCAGGTACGTCGAGTCGACGTCGGTCCGCGTCAGCCAGGCCAGGCCGGCCGACGCGCACAGCGCTCCCGCCACCATGAAGGGTTTCGGCCCGTACTTCGGCAGGAGCTGGGAGGTGACGCCCGCGCCGACGGCGATGACGGCGCTCACCGGCAGGAAGGCGAGGCCGGCCTGCAGCGGGCTGAAGCCCAGTACGTTCTGCACGAACAGGGTCAGGAAGAAGAACATGCCGAACATGGCGCAGGCCAGGAAGAGCATGATGCCGTAGGACCCGGCCCGGTTGCGGTCGGCGAACATGTGCAGAGGGGTGATCGGCTGCGGCGAGCGCCGTTCGTTGAGGAAGAACAGCAGGAGCAGGACCACGGCCGCCCCGAAGGAGCCGAGCGTGATCGGGTCGGTCCAGCCCTCCTGGGAGGCGCGGATGAAGCCGTAGACGAGCGCGACCATGCCGAGCGTGGACAGCAGCGCGCCGGCGACGTCGAAGTGTCCGGGGTGGCGTGCGGACTCGCGGATGACGCGCCGGGCCATCAGGGCGATGGCCAGGGCGATCGGGACGTTGACGAAGAGCACCCAGCGCCAGTTGAGCCACTCGACGAGGACGCCGCCGGCCAGCAGTCCGATCGCGCCGCCGCCCGCCGAGACGGCGGCGAACACGGCGAACGCCCGGTTGCGCGGCGGGCCTTCGCGGAACGTGGTGGTGATCAGCGCCAGGGCGGTCGGGGAGGCGATGGCGCCGCCGACGCCCTGCAGGGCCCGGGCGGCCATCAGCTGGCCCTCGTTCTGGGCGAGCCCGCCGAGCAGTGAGGCCAGGCCGAAGAGGAGCACGCCGAAGATGAACACGCGTTTGCGGCCGAGGATGTCGCCGGTGCGCCCGCCGAGGAGGAGCAGTCCGCCGAAGGTGAGGGTGTAGGCGTTGACGACCCAGGACAGGCTTTCGGTGGAGAAGCCGAGGGCGGTCTGGATGTGCGGCAGCGCGATGTTCACGATGGTGATGTCGAGAACGACCATGAGCTGACAGGAGGCGATGACGACCAGCGCCAGCCCGTTGCCGCTGCCCCGGACCTTGCCGTCGGTCCCCTTGCTGGTCGGCGTTGCGTTCCGGTCCACCTTTTCGACGCTAAACCTGCTACCGGGGGTACACCACTCGAATGGCCTAGCCCCGAACGACATGTACAGTGTGCCATTTCACATGACACACTACCGATCATGGATGACTTCCTCAGGCTCTCCGCGAGCACCGGCCGCTTCACGTACGGCGCCCCGCGCGCGTTCTCCTTCGGGGACGACGGCCGGCTGCTCTGGTTCCTCCGCTCCACCGGCCCCACCGACGCCTTCGACAGCCTCTGGGTCCTGGACACCGCCACCGGCGCCGAGACCCGCCTCGCCGACCCCCGCGAGCTGTCCCCCGAGCCGGGCACCCTGCCGGCCGCCGAGCGCCGGCTGCGGGAGCGGATCCGGCTGGTCGCTGCCGGGATCGGTTCGTACGCGCTCTCCGGCGACGGCCGCAGCGCCGTGTTCCCGCTGTACGGGCGGCTGTACCGGGTCGGGTACGAGGGCACCCCCACGGTCGCGCCCGAGGAGCTCCCGGCCGCCGGGCCCGCCCTCGACCCGCGGCTCAACGCCGACGGCTCCCGCACCGCGTACGTCACCGACGACGCCCTGTACACCCACCCGGGCGGCCGGGTCAGCCCGGCCGACGGGGCCCGCTGGGGCATCGCCGAGTTCGCCGCCGCCGAGGAACTGGACCGGAGCCGGGGCCACTGGTGGTCCCCCGACGGGGAGACCCTGCTGGCCGCCCGCGTCGACGAATCCGCCCTCCAGCGGCGCCACTTCGCCGACCCCGCGCACCCCGAGCTCCCGGCCGAGGACTTCGCGTATCCCGAGGCGGGCGGGCCCAACGCCGAGATCCAGCTGTGGGTGCTCGGCCCGGGCGGCGGCCGCGTACGGCTCGACTGGGACGCGGTGACGTACCCGTACGTCTCCGATGCCGGCTGGGAGTCGGAGACGGAGATCCTGCTGACGGTCCAGGACCGGCTCCAGCAATGCGTCCTGCTGCTCTCCGCCGATCCGGCCACCGGCCGTACCCGGGAGCTGTCCCGCACCACCCACCCCCACTGGGTCGACCCGATGCTGCCCGGCACCCCGGCCCGGCTCGCCGACGGCCGGCTGCTCACCGCCGCCGACACTCCGGACGGCTGCGCCCGCGGCCTCGCCGTCGACGGGAAACCGCTCACCGGGGACGGGATCCAGGTCCGCCGCGTGGCCGGCACCCACCGCGACCGCCTCCTGATCGAGGCCGGGCAGCGCGACCCCGCCGAACAGCAGGTCCTGCTCCTCGACCCCGCCACGGGGGAAGCGGCCCCGCTGGCCGACGGACCGGGGGTGCACAGCGTCCAGGCCTCCGCCGGAACGCTGCTGCTGACCTCCGCCGACGCCGACGGGATCCGGCGGACCGTACGCACCGCCGACGGGCGCGAGTTCGTGCCCGCCGACCTGGCCGCGCGGCTGCCGTACCGGGTGGTCCCGCTGCTGGAACGGGTTACCGAGCACGCCGTCCCCACCTCGGTGGTGTTCCCCCGCGGCCACGTCCCCGGCCGGCGGCTGCCCGTCCTCATGGACAGCTACGGCGGCCCCGGCTTCCAGGACGTGTCCGCCGAGCCGCGCCGCTGGCAGCACCGCCAGTGGTGGGCCGACCGCGGCTTCGCGGTGGTGACCGTCGACAACCGCGGAACCCCGTACGTCTCCCCCGCCTTCACCCACGCCGTGTACCGCGGGTTCTCCGAGGTCACCCTGGACGACCAGGTCGCGGCCCTGCACGCGCTCGGCGAACGCCACCCGGACCTGGACCTCGGCCGGGTCGGGGTGCGCGGCTGGTCGTACGGCGGCTACCTCTCCGCGATGGCGGTGCTGCGCCGCCCGGACGTCTTCCACGCGGCGGCCGCCGGGGCCGCGCCGACCGACTTCCGGCACTACGACACCGCGTACACCGAGCGCTACCTCGGACTGCCGCAGGACAACCCCGAGGTGTACGAGCGGGACTCGCTGATCCCGGACGCCCCGAACCTGAGCCGGCCGTTGCTGCTCATCACGGGCCTGGCCGACGACAACGTCCACCCCTCGCACACCCTGCGCCTCTCCCAGGCCCTGACGGACGCAGGCCGCCCGCACCAGCTCCTGGCCCTGCCCGGCGTCACCCACATGACCCCGAACGGCACGAAGGAGAAGCTCATGGCCCTGGAACTGGAGTTCTTCCGCCGCGAACTCGCGTAGCCGGGTACGCGGCGGACCCGGCTGCTGCGCGGACACCGTCCCGGTCTACGGTCGTGGCTCCGGCCACGACATCGAGGACACGAGGCACTCAGCACATGACCGAGCAGCAGATACCGGACCGCACCTGGCGCGATCGGGCGGCGACGGCCGCGTGGGCGGCCGTCCTGCTCGTCCTGCACACCGTGGCGGGCTACTTCGTCCTGGTCGCACTGCTCACCGAGTCCGAAGGGCCCTGGGACAGCACGGTGACGGACACGGTGCGCGTGACGGCGGGGCTCGGCCTCGTGGTGGAGCTCCCGGTCCTCGCGGGGACCTGGGCCGGCGTGACGAGCGGCCGTCTGCGGCGCTGGTGGTACGCACCTGCGGCAGCCCTGGTCCTCACCGCCCTCGTCCGGGCGGCCTTCGCCCCGCAGCCGTGACCTGCCGGCCGGCCCGCACGGCCGAGGCCCCCGGAGCCGATCGTGCCGGCTCCGGGGGCCTCTTCCTTCTTCCCCGGGATCCCCGTCAGTCACCGGGGAAGTGGCAGGCCACCTCGCGCGAGGCGGCGATCCGCAGCAGCGGGCGCTCCGTCCGGCAGATCTCCTGCGCCTTCGGGCAGCGCGGGTGGAACGTGCAGCCCGGGGGCGGTGCCGCCGGGCTCGGCGGGTCGCCGAGCAGGACGATCCGCTCCCGCCGCCGCTCGGCCGCCGGATCCGGCAGCGGAACGGCGGACAGCAGGGCCCGGGTGTACGGGTGCTGGGGGTTCTCGTACAGGGTGCGCTTTTCGCCGATCTCGACGATCCGGCCGAGGTACATGACGGCGACCCGGTCGCTGACCCGTTTCACCACGGACAGGTCGTGCGCGATGAACACGTAGGCCAGGCCGAGTTCGCGGCGCAGGCGCTCCATCAGGTTGACGATCTGCGCCTGGACGGAGACGTCGAGCGCGGAGACGGGCTCGTCGGCGACGATCAGCCGGGGGCTGGTGGCCAGCGAGCGGGCGATCCCGATGCGCTGGGCCTGGCCGCCGGAGAACTCGTGCGGGTAGCGGTCGATGTGCTCCGGGATCAGCCCGACCAGGTCCATCAGTTCGGCCGCCCGGCGGCGGGCGTCCGAGGTCGACCAGCCCTGCACGAGCAGCGGGTCGGAGATGATCCGGGCCACCGTCTGGCGGGGGTTGAGGGAGGAGTGCGGGTCCTGGAAGACCATCTGGAGGTGGCGGCGCAGCGGGCGCAGCCTTCCTTGCGTGAGCCGGGTGATGTCCCGTCCGTCGAAGGCGATGCTGCCCGAGGTGGGCTCCAGCAGCCGCACCAGCATCCGGCCGGTGGTGGACTTCCCGCAGCCCGACTCGCCCACCAGGCCGAGGGTTTCGCCCGCCGCGAGATCGAAGGAGATCCCGTCGACGGCGCGGACGGGCGCCCCGCGGCGCCCGGACGTGGTGCGTCTGCCGGGGAAGGCCATGGTGAGATCGCGTACGGACAGCAGCGGCTCGGGCGGCGCCTGGTCCGTCCCGGCGGCCCGGTCCGGCCGTGCGGTGGTGTCCGGGGAGCGGGCCTCTACGGTCATCGGGACGCCTCCGGGGCGGTCGGGGCGGTCGGGGCGGATGCGGCAACGGGCACGGCCCCGGCCCCCGTGAAGTGGCATGCGGCCGTGCGGCCGGCGGCCCCGTAGGGCCGTGGCTCGGGCCGCTCGGTGGCGCAGCGGCGCTGCTGCTCCGCGGTGCCCGCGGCGGCCAGGGGGCAGCGCGGGGCGAACGCACAGCCCGGGGCGGGCCCGAGCAGGGAGGGCGGCGAACCGGGGATGGCGCGCAGGGGTTCGTCGTCGGCGTCGTCCAGCCGGGGCAGGGAGTCGAGCAGGCCCCGGGTGTACGGGTGCGCCGGGTCGGCGAACAGTTCGTCGACGCCGGCCTGTTCGGCGGCCCGGCCGCCGTACATGACCAGCACCTCGTGCGCGACGCGGGCGACCACCCCCAGGTCGTGGGTGATCATCACGACTCCGAGGCCGCGCTCCTGCTGGAGCCGGGCGATGAGCTCGAGGATCTGCGCCTGCACGGTCACGTCGAGGGCGGTGGTGGGTTCGTCGGCGATCAGCAGATCGGGTTCGCAGGCCAGCGCCATGGCGATCATCGCGCGCTGGCGCATGCCGCCGGAGAACTGGTGCGGGTACTCCCCGGCCCGGCGGGCCGGTTCCGGGATGCCGACCTCGCCGAGCATGTCGACGGCGCGCCGGCGCGCGGCGGCCCGGCCGGCCTTGAAGTGCACCCGGAAGTGCTCGGCGATCTGCTCGCCGACGGTGTAGTAGGGGTGCAGGCTGGACAGCGGGTCCTGGAAGATCATGGCCATCTTCCGGCCGCGCAGCCGGGACAGCTCCTTCTCGGACATCCCGGTGAGCTCCTGCCCGGCCAGTGCGATGGAGCCGCCGACCTCGGCGCCCCGGTGCAGGCCCATGACGGCGAGCGAGGTGACCGACTTGCCGGAGCCGGACTCGCCGACGATGCCGAGGGTCCGGCCGGCCTCCACGGTGAAGCCGAGCGCGTCGACGGCCCGTACGGAGCCGCGCGGAGTGGTGAAGGTGACGCGCAGGTCGCGCACCTCCAGCAGGGGGGCGGCGGCTGGGGCGCCCATCAGTACCTCACCCTCGGGTCGATGACGGCGTACAGGAGGTCGACGACGAGGTTGGCGACCACGATGAAGAAGGCGGCGAGCAGCGTGACCCCGAGGACCACCGGCTGGTCCGAGCTGACCAGGGCCCCGTAGAACAGCCGCCCGATGCCCGGGAGTCCGAAGATGGACTCGGTGATGACGGCTCCGGCGAGCAGCCCGCCGAGGTCCATGCCGAAGATGGTGAGGATCGGGGTCATCCCGGAGCGCAGCCCGTGCTTGACGACGACGGTGCGCTCGGGCATGCCCTTGGCACGGGCGGTACGGATGTACGGCTCGGCCATGGCCTCGATCATCGAACCCCGGCTCTGGCGGGCGTACATGGCGGCGTAGAGCAGGGCGAGCGCGGTCCAGGGCAGCAGCAGGTTGGTGGCCCAGGCGGCCGGGTTCTCGCTGAAGGCCTGGTAGGTGGGGTAGGGCAGGAGCCCGGCGACGCGGATGACCCCGTAGATGAGCATCACGGAGGTGAAGTAGACCGGCAGCGAGGCCGCGGCGACCGCGCCGACCATCAGGGCCTTGTCGGTGGCGGTGTCCTTGCGCAGGGCCGCGGTGACCCCGGCGCCGAGGCCGAGGACGAGCCACAGCACGGCGGCGCCGACGGCGAGGGAGGCGGAGACCGGGAGGCGGTCCATCAGCAGGTCCCACACGGGCAGGGAGTTCTCGTACGAGTAGCCCAGGCACGGGAAGTCGCACTGGACGGCGTACTGGCCGGTGCCGAGGGTGCGGCCGGTGAAGATCCCCGTGAGGAAGTCGGCGAACTGCCGCCATACCGGCTGGTCCAGGCCGAGGTACGCCCGTACGTCGGCCAGCCGTTCGGCGCTGCAGGTCTTGCCGCAGGCGGCCGCGGCCGGGTCGGAGGGCAGGACGTAGAAGATGAGGAAGGTGACGGCGGCGATGGCGAGCAGGACGCCCGCGAGGGCGAGCAGCCGGCGCGCGAGGTAGAGGATCAACTGCGGCCGCCCCTCGGGTCGAGGATGTCGCGCAGGGCGTCGCCGAGCAGGGTGAAGGCGAGTACCGCGAGGAAGAGGAAGGTGCTCGGGATGACGAAGTACATGGGGTCGGTCTCGTAGAAGGCGACGGACTCGGCGATCATCTGGCCCCAGGACGGGGTGGGCGGGCGTACGCCCACGCCGAGGTAGCTGAGCGCGGCCTCGGTGCTGATCATGCCGGGGATGAGCAGGGTGGTGTACGCGATGACCGGGCCGGAGACGCCCGGGAGGATGTCGCGGGTCAGGATCCGCCAGGAGCTCGAGCCGCCGACGCGGGCGGCGTCGACGTACTCGCGGTGTTTGAGGGAGAGGGTCTGGCCGCGCACGACGCGGGCGACGCCGGGCCAGCCGAAGACGCCGATGACGGCGGTCATGAGCACGATCCGGTTGACGTCCTTGGCCACGGACAGCATCGCGATCATGAAGATGAGGGACGGGAAGGACATGGTCAGGTCCATCAGCCGGGACAGGACCATGTCGGTGCGGCCGCCGAAGTAGCCGGCGGCGATCCCGGCGGCGGTGCCGGTGACCACGACGATGGCGGTGGCGGCGAAGGCGATGAGGAGGGAGACCTGGGCGCCGTGGACGACGCGGGCGAACAGGTCGCGGCCGGTGACGGGTTCGACGCCGAGCCAGTGCTCGGGGCTGATCCCGCCGAGGGAGCCGAGTGGCTGGCCGCCGAGGTAGGGGTCGATGGCGGACTTGTCGAACTCCTCGGGGGACCAGCCGCCGAGCGCGCCCAGCCAGGGGGCGGTGACGGCCATCAGGACGAAGAGGAGGACGACGCAGAGGCTGACGCGGACGGCGGGGCGGCGGCGGAGCTCCCGCCGCGCGAGCTGCCAGGGGCTGCTGCCGGTGGCTGCCGCCGCGGGACCGTCCTTGGCGGCGCCGGGGGCCGGTGCGCCGCCCGGAGCCGGGACCGGGGCCGTCCGGCCGCCGGCACCGGGTGCGGTGGTGGTCATGGTGTCAGGGGCTCCGTATCCCTCAGCCCTGGCTCTTCGCGGGGTCCTTGAGGCCGACCGTGCCGTAGTCGATGGTGCCGGTCCACACGGGGTGGCCGTAGGCGCCCGCGACGTTGGGGCCGACGAGCAGCGGCTTGCGCTCGAGCAGGACCGGGACGGCCGGGGACTTCTTCATGATCTCGGCGTCGAGGTCGATCCAGGCCTGGTTGGCCTGCTTGGCGTCGGCCATGGCGTTGATCTCGTCGATCCGCTTGATGGTGGCCTCGTCGCGGAACTGGCTGTTGTTGCCCTGGTTGCCCTTCTCCTTGATGGTGCGTCCGTCGAAGACGAAGGGGATCCAGGTGGAGCCGGAGGGGTAGTCGGGGCACCAGCCGGAGAGCGTCATGTCGGGGGTGGTGGAGAGGTCGCCGATGACGTCGTAGTACGCGCCGGGGTCGATGGTGTCGATGACGACCTCGATGCCGACGCGGGACAGGCCCTGCTGGATGGCCTCGGCCTTGCCCTTGTCGCCGGTGGAGACGGCGAGGGAGACCTTCAGGGTCTCCTTGCCGGCGGCCTTGAGGAGCTCCTTTGCCTTGGCGGGGTCGCCCGCCGGGGCGATCTTGAGGGTGTCGGCCTGCTTGCCGCCGGAGAGGGCCGGGGGCAGGTAGGCGGTGGCGACCTCGTTGAGGGCCGGGCCGCCGCCCGCGGTGACCACCGCCTCCTTGTCGACGGCGTACTGCATGGCCTCGCGGACCTTGGGATCGTTGAAGGGCGCCCGGGAGTTGTTCAGGGAGAGCATCTCGGTGCAGCCCTGGGACTCGGCGAGCAGACGCGCCTTGACGTCCTGCTTCGGCAGCACCTTGGGGGCGCTCTCGGGGCGCATGTCCATGTACTGGACGGTGGAGGCGTCGGCGCCCTCACCGGCGATGATGCGGTCGTCGATCTGGCCGCCCTTGAGGCCCATGACCACGACGAACTTGTCGGGGTAGGCCTTTCTGACCGTGTCGGTCTTCGGGTCCCAGTGCTCGTTGCGGACGAGGACGAGCTTCTTGTCGCGGTCGTACGACTCGATCTTGTACGGGCCGGAGGAGAACGGGCGGGCGTCGTACTGGGTGCCCTTCTCCTGGGACTGCGGGACCGGGGCGAAGGTGGGGAGGGTGGCGGTGGCCGAGAACTCGGCGACGGGACGCTTGAGTTCGAAGACGATGGTGCGGTCGTCGGGGGTCTTGACGGAGTCGAGGTGCTGCCCCTGGAGCGGTCCCTTGTAGCCCTCCGTGCCGGCCAGGTACTGGGCGGCGTAGTCGGGGCCGCCGGTGAGGTCGGGGGCGAAGGAGCGCTCGACGTTGTACTTGACGTCCTGAGCCTTGATCGGCGTTCCGTCCTCGTACTTCACGCCCTCCTTGAGGGTGAAGGTCCAGGTCTTGCCTCCGTTGGAGGGCGTACCGAGGTCGGTGGCGAGGTCGGGGACGAGCTCGCTGCCGGCCTTGCCGGGCTCGGCCTTGAAGGTGACGAGCGTGCGGTAGAGGAGCCGGGTCCCGAAGTCCATGGCCGGCATGACCCAGTTGCGGGCGGGGTCGAGGTGGGCGAAGTCCTGGTTGGACAGGACGGTCAGGGTCCCGCCCTTGACCGGGGTGCCGCCGAGGACCTTGCCGTCGTTGGCGGCGGCGGGGTTGCTCGCGCCGGCGCCGGTGGAGCCCTTCTTGGGGTCGGAGCAGCCCGAGGCACCGAGTGCGAGTGCGGCCACCAGGGCGGTGGCGAGGGCGAGTTGGGTGCGCTTGGTCATGGGTCACTCCAGTGAAGGGCCACGCTCTATGATGTGACCGGTAACATAGTAATGTGAAATTGCACTGACAAGAGGTTGGCGCTGCCGTTATCCAGCCGTTGCCCGAATCCCGCCGCCCGGGGGCGTGTTGGGGGCAGCGTCCGCGGTCAGCGGCGATCGATGTGATCCACGCCTCTTCATTCGGATTCCGCTGGCGCGAGCCATAGATCATCTCGCAGTCTGGGTCATAGGCCAGATGAGATTCGGCCTACGACCGCCAGGAGGGAAGGGCCCCATGACCAGCCAGCGCCCCGGGCTGTACGAGATGCTCGACGACCGGTTCCGAACCGGGCGGTGCATGAACGGTGATGACGCACTGGAGGTCCTCCACACCGGCTGCCGCTGGGCCGAGGGGCCGATCTACCTGCCCGCCTGGCGGCAGGTGGTCTGGAGCGACATCCCCAACGACCGGATGCTGCGCTGGGACGAGGAGACGGGCGCCGTCGGAATCTTCCGCCGCTCCGCCGGGCACACCAACGGCAACACCCTCGACCGCCAGGGCCGGCTGATCACCTGCGAGCAGGGCAACCGCCGCGTCACGCGCACCGAACACGACGGCACCATCACCGTGTTGGCGGACCGCTGGAACGGCAAGCGCCTGAACAGCCCGAACGACGCGGCGGTGAAGTCCGACGGTTCGGTCTGGTTCTCCGACCCGGACTTCGGCATCACCAGCGACTACGAGGGCCACCGCGCACAGAGCGAGATCGGCGCCAACAACGTCTACCGCGTCGATCCGGCCACCGGGGCGGTGCAGCTGGTCGCCGACGGCTTCGGCGCACCCAACGGTCTGGTCTTCTCCCTCGACGAGCGGCAGCTGTTCGTCTCCGACACCCGGGCCGGCTTCATCCGGGTCTTCGACGTACGCGACGACGGCACGCTGTCCGAGGGCGAGGTCTTCGCCGAAGCGGCGCCCGGGAAGGCCCGCTTCGACAACCTCCGCTTCGACGACGGCGGCCGGCTCTGGGCCGCCGCGATGGACGACGGGGTGCACTGCTACGACCCCGACGGCACCCTGATCGGGCGGCTCAACGTCCCCGAGACGGTCTCCAACATCGCCTTCGGCGGCGCCAAGCGCAACCGCCTCTTCGTCACCGCCGAGACCAGCCTCTACTCGATGGTCATGGGCGTCACCGGCACGCACCCGACCGGCCCGGGGCGCCGGCGCTGGCTCGACGGCTGAGGGCGCCCCGCGCCCCCGCGCCCCCGCCCAGCCGCGCCCCCGCGCAAGCCCCGCGGCCGGCCGGCCTCAGACGCCCGACCCCAGGCCCCCGGGCGTACGGCCGACCGGCTCGTCGCGGCCCTGGGCCCAGAGGGAGCGGACGTGGCCGAGGTGGCGGACCATGCAGGCCTCCGCCGCCTCCGCGTCCCCGCTGATCATCAGGTCCAGCAGCTCGATGTGCTCCTGGGCGGAGGAGACCAGCTTTCCGGCCTCGTCCAGGCCCGTCAGCCCGTACAGCCGCGAACGCTTGCGCAGGTCGCCGACCGTCTCCACCAGGCGGTCGTTGCCGGCCAGGGCGAGCAGCGAGAGGTGGAAGCGGCGGTCCGCCTCCAGGTAGCCGATGAGGTTGTGCTCGCGGGCGCTGGTGACGATCTCCTCGGCGATGGGCCGCAGCGCCTCGAGCTGCTCCGCCGTGGCGATCTTCGTGATCCGGCCGATGGTCGGGACCTCGATCATCGTGCGCAGCTCGGTGTACTGGTCCAGGTCGCGCTCGCTGACCTCGGTGATCCGGAAACCCTTGTTGCGGACGGGTTCCACCAGGCCCTCGCGGGCCAGGTCGAGCATCGCCTCGCGGACGGGCGTGGCGGAGACCCCGAGTTCTGCGGCCAGGCCGGGCGCCGAGTAGACGCTGCCGGGGCGCAGTTCACCCGCTATCAGGGCTGCTCGGAGGGCGTGGCCGACCTGGTCGCGAAGCCGTTCCTGGGCCTTGATGAGACTGTGCTGCTTCAGGTCACCCATTGCTGTTCCTCCGAAACCCTTCACGCCACCGACGTGCGGAGGAACAGCGTACAATGTCACGTTTCGCTGTTCTCTCCGGCAGCGCGGTACATCGCCACCGCCACAGCGAGATCTTCCCAGGCCATGCCCACGCTCTTGAAGAGCTGTGGACAACCCGGGGGTCCGGCCACCGGCATCCGGCCCGTCACCAGGTCGGCCAGGGTGCCGCTGATATGACCGGGTCCGATGGCCCCCTCCGCCTCCGGCACCAGCAGGTCCCCCGCCTCGCGCAGCGCTGCCGCCCGCGATTCCACGTACACCGCCGCCCGCCGCACCAGGGCGGTGTCGGTCTCGCGGGCGTCCGGCTCGTGCGAGCCGACGGCCACGACCGTCGCGCCCGGGGCCACCAGCCGCCCGTCGAAGAGGGGTTCGCGGGCCGTGGTGCAGCACAGCACCAGGTCCGCGTCGGCCACGTCCTGCGGGGTGCCCGTACGGGCCGGCACGCCCAGGGCGCCGGCGTGCTCCGCCAGCTTCTGCGCGGCCACGGGGTCGCGGCCGACGACCACGGTCTGCGCCAGCTCCCGTACGCCCCGCACCGCTTCGAGATGCCCGTACGCCTGCGGGCCGGCGCCGAAGAGCACCAGCCGCAGGGGCCGCCCGGCCGGCGCGAGATGGCGCAGGGCGAGCGCCGAGACCGCCGGGGTGCGCAGGGCGGTCAGCGCCGCGCCGTCGAACAGGGCCAGCGGGCGCAGGGTCGGCCCGTCCAGCAGCAGGTACGAGCCGGTGATGCGGGGCAGGCCGCGGGCCGGATTGCCGGGCGCCACCCCGGCGATCTTCACCCCGGCGTACGCGCCCGCCGCGGCCGGCATCAGCAGCAGCTCGCCGCCGCCCGGCACGGGCATGGCCGAGCGCTGCGGGCAGGCCTCCGGGTCCAGCCCGGCCCGCAGTACGTCGGCCAGCGCATCGGCGGCCGCGGCCGGGGTGAGCAGCGCCGCCGTCTCCTCGGCTTCGAACTGCGGGATCACAGCAGGAATCCGGGGCCGAGGGCGTCCTGCGGATCCCGGACGAAGGTGTGCTCGCCCGTGCGGTACGCCGTGCCGGTGACCTCCGTGACCAGGCCGTCGCGGGAGCCCACCGGCACCACCCGGCCCGTGAACACCGTGCCCACCACCGACTCGTGGAGCAGGTCCTCGCCCGCACCGAGCCGCCCGTCCTCGGCGAGCAGTGCGAGGCGCGCCGAGGTTCCCGAGCCGCAGGGCGAACGGTCGATCTGCCCGTCGGCGAACACGGTGACATTGCGCTGGTGCGGCCCGAAGGGCGTGTCGGGCAGCTCCTCGTGGAGGATCACCCCGTACACCCCGGAGAGCAGCGGCCCGCCGGGGTGCCAGCTCCCCGGGTGGCCGGCCAGCGCGGCCCGGATCTCCTGTCCGGCCCGGACGAGTTCGGGCAGTGCGGCCCGGGAGACCTCCAGGCCGAGGTCACGGGCGGCTGCGGACGCGTAGCAGGCGCCGGCGTGCGCGAGGTCCACCTCCGCCATGCCGAGGGTGGTGGCCACCGGCACCTTGCGGGCGCTGACCCGCGCCGGGACGTTGCGGAAGGTGACCCCGGTGGTGCGTCCGCCGCTGCGGTGCACGGTCGCGGCGACCCGGCCCGAGGGCACGTCGATCCGCACCAGTACGTCGCCGTCGTCCGGGGCGGCGACCCGGCCGGTGTCGACGGCCCAGGCGCCGAGGGCCATCGTGCCGTGGCCGCAGGCGGTGGAGTAGCCGTCCTTGTGCCAGAACAGCACGCCGAAGTGGGCCCCGTCGTCGTCCGGGGGCACGACGAACCCGCCGTACATCCCGGCGTGCCCGCGCGGCTCCTGCACGAGGAGCCGCCGTACGTCGTCCAGCGGGCCGCGGCGCGGGGCCGTCCCGGAGCCACCGGCTCCGATGGCGGTGGCGCAGCGCTCGGCGACGGTGTCGCCGGGTACGGGCGGCAGGCCGGCGGCGGCGACGTCGACGATCCGGAAGGGCTCCCCGGCCGTGTGGTAGTCCACGGTCCGGACGGTGGCGGTCCCGGCGCTCACAGCAGGAACCCCGCGGGGAACGGGTCGGACGGGTCGAGGAAGTACTGCGCGGTGCCGGTGATCCAGGCCCGCCCGGTGACGGTGGGGACGACGGCCGGGAGCCCGCCGACCGTGGTCTCCGCGATCAGCCGGCCGGTGAACTCCGTCCCGATGAACGACTCGTTGACGAAGTCCGCGCCGAGCTCGAGGAGGCCTCGGGCGTGCAGCTGGGCCATGCGCGCGCTGGTCCCCGTACCGCAGGGCGAGCGGTCGAACCAGCCCGGGTGGATGGCCATGGCGTGCCGGGAGCGGCGGGCGTCGGAGCCGGGGGCGGTGAGGTAGACGTGCTTGACCCCGGTGATGGAGGGGTTCTCGGGGTGGACGGGCCGGTCGCCGGAGGCGTTGACGGCGTCCATGACCGCGAGGCCGGCGGCGAGCAGCTCGTCCTTGTGGTCCCGGTCGAAGGGGAGCCCGAGGGAGTCGAGCTCGACGAAGGCGTAGAAGTTCCCGCCGTAGGCGAGGTCGTAGGTGACGGTGCCGAAGCCGGGGACCTCGGCCTTCAGGTCGAGCCCGACGCAGAAGGACGGGACGTTGGTGAGGGTGACGGCGGTGGCCGCCCCGTCCTCGACGCGGACGTCCACACTGACCAGCCCGGCCGGGGTGTCGAGCCGGACGGTGGTGACCGGCTCGACGACCTCCACCATGCCCGTCTCGACCAGGACGGTGGCGACCCCGATGGTCCCGTGCCCGCACATGGGGAGCAGGCCCGACACCTCGATGTAGAGCACGCCGAAGTCGGCGTCGGGCCGGGTGGGGGGCTGGAGGATGGCGCCGCTCATCGCGGAGTGCCCGCGCGGCTCGTACATGAGCAGTGTCCGGACGTGGTCCGTGTGCTCGATGAAGTGGAGCCGCTTCTCGGCCATGGTGGCGCCGGGGATCACCCCGACACCGCCGGTGATCACCCGGGTCGGCATGCCCTCGGTGTGCGAGTCCACCGCGTGGTAGATGTGGCGCGTACGCATTCCGCTCCCCTTGTGACTAGTTGAGACCCTCGGCGAGGGCCTTCTCGGTGGCGGCGCGGACGGCGGCCTCGGTCTCCCCGGTGAGGGGGAAGCGCGGCGGGCGGGTGGCGCCGCCGGGGCGTCCGGCCAGGTCCATGGAGAGCTTGATGGCCTGGACGAACTCGGTCTTGGAGTCCCAGCGCAGCAGGGAGTGCAGGGACTTGTACAGGGGCAGGGCGGTGGCGACGTCTCCGGCGACGGCGGCCCGGTAGAGCTCGGCGCAGGAGCGCGGCAGGGCGTTGGGGTAGCCGGCGATCCAGCCGACCGCGCCGGCGAGGGCGAGTTCGAGGAGGACGTCGTCGGCGCCGATGAGCAGGTCGAGGCCGGGGGCGAGTTCGGCGATCTCGTAGGCACGGCGGACGTCCCCGCTGAACTCCTTGACCGCGACGATGCTGCCGTCGCCGTGCAGGCGGGCGAGCAGGGCGGGGGTCAGGTCCACCTTGGTGTCGATGGGGTTGTTGTACGCGACGACGGGCAGCCCTGAGCGGGCGACGTCGGCGTAGTGGGCGCGTACGGTCGCCTCGTCGGCCCGGAAGGCGTTGGGGGGCAGCAGGAGTACGGAGCCCGCCCCGGCCTCGGCGGCCTGGTCGGCCCAGCGGCGGGCCTCGGCGCTGCCGTACGCGGCGACGCCGGGCATGACGCGGGCGCCGTCGCCGGCCGCCTCGACGGCCGTACGGACGACGCGCGCCCGCTCGTCGTCGGTGAGGGTCTGGTACTCCCCGAGGGAGCCGTTGGGGACCACGCCGTCGCAGCCGTTGGCGATGAGCCAGGCGACGTGCTCGGCGTAGGCGTCGTAGTCGACGGTGAGGTCCTCGCGCAGGGGCAGCGCGGTGGCGACCATGATGCCGTGCCAGGGGCGGGTGCGGGTGTCCGTCCCGGTGGTGGGCGCGGTGGTGTGCGCGTCGGTCATGTGAGAGCTCCCTAGAGTGGTGTGTGACATTTTACTAGTGGGTGTGAGGCGGCCACAAGGGCCCGGGCCGCCCGATCAGCCGTCCGCCGGAGGCAGTTCGGCGAGGTGGCGCAGCGGGACCGGGCAGGACAGCGGCCGCCGGTCGGGGGCGGGGTCCTCCCCCGCCAGGGCGGCGACGGCCGGCCCGCACATCCGGCCCTGGCACCAGCCCATTCCGGCCCGGGTGAGGAGCTTGACCGTCCGGGCGTCCCGTGCGCCGAGGTCGGCCACTGCCTCGCGGATCCGGCCGGCCGGGACCTCCTCGCAGCGGCACGCGTCGGTGTCGTCGCGCAGCCACTCGGTCCAGCCGGTGCCCGGGCGGTGGGCGGCGCCCATCGCGTCGGCGAAGGCGCGCAGGCGGGCCCGGCGGCGGGCCAGGGCGGCGGGGACGGGCCGTCCGGCGATGGCATGGGCGGCGATCTCCCCTTCGAGCAGGGCCAGTTGGGCGCCGCCGATGCCGCCGGTCTCGCCGGCGGACCAGATGCCGGGGACGGAGGTCCGCTGCCCGGCGTCCAGCGCCAGCGCGGCGGTGCCGTCGGCGCTGCGGCGGGTGGCGCAGCCGAGGCCGGTCGCCAGCTCCAGCTGGGGGACGAGCCCGTGGCCGACGGCGAGGGCGTCGCAGGGGATCCGGCGGGCGGTGCCGGGCACGGGCCGCCAGTCCCGGTCCAGGCGGGCCACGGTGACGGCCTCGACGCGGTCTGCGCCGTGGGCCTCGGTCACGGCGTGCCGGGTGAGGAGGCGGATGTGGCGGTGGAGCAGGGCGCTGCCGTACGTGGCGGCCTCGGCGAGTTTGCCGGGGTTGCGCAGCAGGGCGGGGACGTGGCCGGCGTACCCGCCGTACGCGGCGGCTTCGACGACGGCCGGCACCCGGGCCCCGGCGGCGGCGAGCGATCCGGCGACGGCGAGCAGCAGCGGCCCGCTCCCGGCGACGACGACGCGCCGGCCCGGCAGTACGAGCCCGCTCTTGAGCATGGCCTGCGCCCCGCCGGCCCCGACCACTCCGGGCAGGGTCCAGCCGGGGAAGGGGAGTTGCCGCTCGTATGACCCGGTGGCGAGGAGTACGGCCCGGGCGTGCAGGGTGGCTGCCGCCTCGTCGGGACCGGCGACGGCGTGCAGTGTCCAGGCGGGGCCGTCCGGTACGACGGTCCAGACGTGGTGGGCCGGGAGGTACGTGATCCGCCCGGCCGCCCGGTGGGCCCGGAGGGCGGCTTCGCGCTCGGCGAAGGCGGACCATCCGTGGTGCAGGGCTTCGGGACGGTCCGCCCCGAGCCCCGGCGCGGGGTGGCGGTAGTACTGCCCGCCGGGCCGCTCCCCCGCGTCGAGAAGGACGACCCGCAGCCCGAGCCCGGCGGCGTTGACGGCGGCGGCGAGCCCGGCGGGGCCGGCGCCGACGACGGCGAGGTCGGGCGCGGGGCCCGGCGTTGCGGGGTCAGACGCCGAGCTCGGCATGGCCGGTTCCCTCCTGGGTGGTGACGGTGTCCCCGGGGCGGGCGGGGACGAGGCAGGCGCGCTGGTTCGGGCGGCCGTTGACGGTGACGAGGCAGTCGTAGCAGCTGCCGATCCCGCAGAACGCCCCGCGGGGGGCGCCGCGTTCGCGGGTGGTCCGCCACGCGAGGATCCCGGCGCCCCACAGCACGGCGGCGATGCTCTGGCCCGCCTGGGCGGTGAGCTCGCGGCCGTCGAAGCGCAGGACGTAGGTGGCGGAGGGGGCTCCGCCGACGAGGGTGCGCGGGGTCTGGCTCATCGGCGGCTCTCCTTGGGCGTGGTGCAGGTGGTGGGGGCGCTGCCGGTGTCCGCTGCGCGGGCGTTCTCCCCGCCCCGCCCCTGCCCGGTTCCCGGGGCTCCGCCCAGGACCCCGCGCCTCGAACGCCGGCGAGGCCTAGATCGGCCGGTCATCGGGCCGGGTCCCGGTCGAAGCGGGCGGGGTGGAACGGCGCCAGGGGCAGCGGGGGCTCGGCCCCCGTCAGGGCCGCGGCGATCAGGACGCCCGTCGCCGGGGCGAGGCCGATGCCCGCGCCCTCGTGGCCGCACGCGTGCAACAGTCCCGGGACCCGGGGGTCCGGGCCGATCGCCGGGAGGTGGTCCGGGAGGTACGGGCGGAAGCCGTGGTAGGTGCGGAGCACCCGGGCGTCCGCCAGGACGGGGAACAGTGCCGCCGCCTGGGCGGCCAGGAGGCGAAGGGCCTCCACCGAGAGCGAGCGGTCGAAGCCCACCCGCTCCCGGGTCGCCCCGATCAGCACCGGGCCCGAGGGCGTGCCCTCCACCACCGCCGAGGACTGGAGGGCCGCCGAGCCGCTCGCCACATCGGCGATGTAGTCCGCGGCGTAGACCTTGTGCCGGACCACCCTCGGCAGCGGCTCCGTCACCAGGACGAACCCGCGGCGCGGAAGCACCGGGAGGGACGCCCCGGCCAGTTCCGCGATGCGGCCGCCCCAGGTCCCGGCCGCGTTCACCACCGCGGGGGCGAGGAGTTCACCGCCGCGCGTGCGGACCCCGCGGACTCCGCCGGGCCCCGTGAGGATCCCGGTCACCTCCTCGCCGAGGTGCACCGAAGCCCCCGACGCGGCCAGCAGTCTGGCCGCCGCCTGGGCCGGCTGGACCTGGGCGTCCTGCGGGTACAGGAACCCGCCGGCCGGCCCGGGGGCCAGATGGGGCTCCAGCTCGCGGAGGTCGTGGGCTCCCACCTCGACGGCTTCGACCCCGGCGGCGCGCTGGCCTTCGGCGAAATCTCGCAGCGCCTCGAGCGAAGCCTCGTCCGGGGCGACGACGAGCCCGCCCTTGGCCTCGTACTCGATCGCCTGCGGGAGGACCGCGGCGAGTTCGCGCCACAGGCCGGCCGACAGCAGGGCCAGGTCGAGCTCCGGGCCCGCTCCTTTGTCGGAGACGAGCAGGTTGCCTTCCCCGGCTCCGGTCGTGCCGCCGGCGACGGGGCCGCGGTCGACGACGGCCACGGAAAGTCCGGAGCGGGCCGCGTAGTACGCGATCGCAGCTCCGACGACGCCGGCGCCGATGATCACGACGTCCAGGGGATGTCTCTTGGGCACGGCAGTAATATGTCACATTCTTTAGTCGGTGCCTAGGGCGGCTCGGGGGTCCCCGGGCCGGTCCCTCCCCCCCGTTGCGGAAGGGACCGGCCCGTCACCCGATCAGCTGCGCAGCGGGCCCTCGCAGCTGTAACTCGACGTCCCCGCCCTGTGGTCGGTCCAGACCTCCACGGGGCTGAAGGAGCAGTTCATGTCGGCCAGGTTGTTGGAGGCCGCGCCCGCCCGGTCGAGGATGAAGTAGTCCACCGTCTCCGACATGTCCTTGAAGTTCTGGTCGTCGCTGCGCCAGTTCTTCAGGTTCGCGGAGATCCGGCCGGTACAGGTGAACCGCCGCTTGCCCGGGTCCCCGTTCTCCACGCAGTCCGGGGTGTTGTAGGTGGCGGTCGCGAAGGCCGACTTCACGTTCGCCAGCGCGGAGTCCCGCAGCTTGTCGTTGGGCGTGTAGACCGTGTTCGGCACGTAGAGCTCGTCGACCTTGGCGATCTGCGCGTTCAGGAAGCGGTCGTAGTCGCGCTGGAGGTAGGAGTCCGCTCCCATGCGGTGGCGCCACGCGTCGTACCCGGCGACGTCGTTGGCCCGCAGGTGGGTGTACATCTCGCGCAGCAGCGAGGGCTTCTCCGTCCACAGGAACTCGAAGAAGGTGCCCGCGTAGTTGTAGAAGCGGAAGCCGTCGCCGTCGTACGTGGCGTTGAGCAGCTGCTCGACCGACATCCGCGGGCCGCCGCCGGCGGTGTCGTTGATGATGCCCTTGACCAGGGACTTGCGGACGGCGATGCCGTTGTCGCGGGTGGCGCCGTCGAAGAACTCGGCGGTGCCCTCGTCCATGGCGGTGGTGCGGTCGCCCTCGTACCAGGGGCCCTCACCGAAGAAGCCGGGGACGGCGAACCGGCCGTTGAGGTAGTGCGTGTACTCGTGGCGGAAGAGCTCCTCGAGGGTGAGGGAGGAGTCCTGCGGGACGCGGCGCTGGTACGTGTAGAAGGTGGCGCCGTTCTCGATGTACATGCCGCCGTTGTTGGTGCCGTAGCCGTTCAGCATCGTCTGGTACGTCACGTAGTCGGCGCGGGAGGCGTACAGCACGATGTTCAGCGTGGTGTTGGGGTCGCCGGCCAGCGGCTGGTCGGTCCCGATGACCCGGTGGAACTGCGTCTTGACCTGCTTGCTCGCGTAGTAGAGCTGGTCGACGGTGGCCCGGTCGAGGGCCGTGCGGACCTTGATGGCGCCGTTGTCGTAGGTGTACGTGTTCGGGAAGAGCATCCTCTCGATGTCCTCCTTGCACACCCCGTACTGCTTGCACGCGTTGTACGTGTTCAGCCAGGAGACGAGCTTGGCCCAGGGCTCGCTGCCGTTGCCCCACCCGGCCTTGACCGGCTCCAGGAGGGCGCCGAGGTCGGCGGAGATCTGGTCCTGGAGGCCCTCGATCTGGCCGAAGCGGCCGTACTCGCCGAGCGCGTCGCGGGCCACCCACTCGTTGGCGGTGCCCTTGAGGTGGGTGTACCCGGCGAAGGCCTTGAAGGCGGCCCGGTAGGCGGAGTCGGCCTTGGCCGCGGCGTGGAAGGCGGCGTCCTGGTTGCCCGGGTACACGCCGAGGTAGTTGACGGTGAGGGCCGCGAGGGCCGCGCCGCCCCAGTTCGCGTCCCCGCTGGTCGCCGGGTGCGAGGCGTCCATGGTGGCCAGGACCTTCTTGATCAGGCCGAGCTGGGTCTGGCGCATGCCGGGGCCGGTGGCGTAGAGGGCCTCGCGCAGGGTCCGGGCGTTGGAGGCGGTGGCGTCGAAGGTGCGGGCCGCGTTGCCGAAGTCGGTGACGGCCCGGCTCATGGCGGCAGCGGTCGCGGCGTCGGTGAGGTCGATCTCGTCGCGCGAGAAGTCGTGGTACACGGCCGCGTGCAGGTACGTGAACATCTCCTCCAGGTGCGAGGAGCCCCGGCCGTCGTGAGCGGCGGCCAGGCCGGATATCCGGCGGGAGACGGCCTGGACGTGCGCGTCGGACATGACCGGCACCAGGCGGGCGTCCCAGGTCCAGATCAGCCCGCGCAGACAGCCGTCGGCGGTGACGGCCGGGTCGGCCAGGAAGTCGGCGAACTGCTCGGGGCTCAGGCCCTTGATCCCGTCGAGGGTGCAGGGGACGCCCGCGGCGACGCTCCGCGCGATGGGCGCGGCCTGGGCGGCGGCGAGCTTGCGGCTCTTCTCGGTGCGCTCGGTGCGCTCCGCCGGAGCGGCGGCGGCCGGGGCGGCCCCGGGAACGCGGCCGTTGGCGGCCAGACCGCCGGGGGCCTGGGCCGTCGCGGGCGCGGCTTCCTTGGGCGAGGCGAGGTGGTCCACCTCGTCGAACGGGTTCGGGGCGGGCGCGCCGGAGGTGAAGGTGCCGGGCACGGCGACGGGGGCGGCGGGCGCGGGACGCTCGGTGGTCTGGGACACGGCCTGGCCCGCGGAGGCGAGCAGCGTCACCGCGACGGCGGCGGAGAGGAGAGACGTACGCACAGCTCTGTGCTGAGACACCAAAGACTCCTGCTGGGAAGGGGAGGTGGGGGAAGTGGTGCGTGACATGCGTGAGGTGCATGAGGTGCGTGAGATGCGTGAACTGCCCTGCGTCACGCGGCGTTTGACGGGGATTAACGTGCCGCGGTGTGAGCTGTAACATAGTAATGTGAAATTGCACTGACAAGACCTGTGCGCCCACCAGTTCGCATCTTCTTGAGGGAGCCCCCCGTGACCGACACCCCCTCCCGCCTCAACATCGGCAGCCACGACCTGCCGGTGTCACCGGAGTTGTCCCGTTTCATGGCCGCCGACTGGGCGGCGTCCCCCCTCACCGATGCCGCGCGGGTCTCCGCGTACGAGGTCACCCCGGCCCGGCGCGCCCGGCTCTCGGCGCGCTTCCCGGGCGAGCGGCTGATCGTCCCGGCCGGCGAGCTCAAGGTCCGCTCCAACGACTGCGACCACCGCTTCCGCCCGCACAGCGCGTACGCCTGGCTGACCGGGCTGACGGGCGAGGACCAGGTGGGCCACGTCCTGGTGCTGGAACCCTCGGGCCCGCACGGCCACGAGCCGGTGCTGTACCTGCGCCCCCGCTCCCCGCGCGCGGACGGCAACGAGGAGTTCTACCGGGACCGCCGGTACGGGGAGTTCTGGGTCGGCCGCCGCCCCGACCTGGCGGAGGCGGAGCGACTGACCGGCCTGCGCTGCGCCCACCTGGACGACCTCGGCTCCCCGGCGGGCCGCAACGCCGCGACCGACACCGAACTGGCCGCGGCGCTCTCCGAGTTGCGCCTGGTCAAGGACGCCTGGGAGATCGGGCAGCTCCAGCTCGCCGTCGACCACACGGCGGCCGGGTTCGAGGACGTCGTACGGGCGCTACCGCGCGCCCTGGCGCACCCGCGCGGCGAGCGGTGGATCGAGGGGGTCTTCGGTCTGCGCGCCCGGGCGGAGGGGAACGGCACCGGGTACGACACGATCGCGGCGTCGGGCGCGCACGCGTGCGTCCTGCACTGGATCCGCAACGACGGCCGGCTCGACCGGGACGAACTGCTGCTCCTGGACGCGGGCGTGGAGACCGACAGCCTCTACACCGCGGACATCACGCGCACCCTCCCGCTGTCGGGTCGCTTCTCCCCCGTGCAGCGTCAGGTGTACGAACTGGTGCTGGCGGCGCAGGACGCGGGCATGGCGGCGCTGCGCCCGGGCGCGAGCTTCCGGGACTTCCACCGGGCCGGGATGCAGGTGATCGCGGAGGGCCTGGCGGAGTGGGGCGTCCTGAAGGACGCGCGGGGCGATCTGCACCGGCGGTACACGCTGTGCAGCAGCGGTCACATGCTGGGGCTGGACGTGCACGACTGCGCGAAGGCGCGCGCGGAGACCTACCTGGACGGGGTCCTGGAGGAGGGCCAGGTCCTGACGGTCGAGCCGGGCCTGTACCTGCAGCCGGACGACGAGACGCTGCCCCCGGAGCTGCGCGGCATCGGGGTGCGCATCGAGGACGACCTGGTCATCACGGCGAAGGGCGCCCGACTGATGTCAGGCGCCCTGCCCCGCACGGTCGCGGGGATCGAGGAGTGGATGGGGGCTCTGCTGGAGAGCCGGTGAGCCGTGTCAGTGGCCGGGGTGGCAGGCGGTCCGGTCAGTGGCCGCCACCACCACCGCCTCCGCCGCCCCCACCGCCGCCACCACCGTGGCCGCCGCCTCCGCCGCCGTCGCCTCCGCCGCCGTTGCCGCCGCCCCCACCACCGCTGTCGTGGCCGCCGCCACCGCCGCCGTCGCCTCCGCCGCCACCGCCGTAGCCGCCACCACCGTCGCCGCCACGGCCGGAGCCGTTGTCGTTCCAGCCGCTGTCGTGACCGCCGCGCCAGTCGTTGTCGTTGCGGTTGTCATGGTTGGAGCGGCCGTCGTTCCAGCGGTCGTTGTTCCAGTTGTCGTTCCAGTTCCAGTTCGCGTTGTGGTGCCGGCCGTCGTTCCAGGAGTCGTTGTCCCAGCACCAGCTGGGCCGCTCGTTCCAGTGGTGCCAGCGGGAGGAGTCGCAGCAGTCACGCCAGTTGTCCCCGCGCCAGTCGTCGGAGCACCATCCCGTGTTGTTCTGCTGGGTCTGAGGGAGACCTGCGGCGAACGCCCCGCCGACAGGCATCAGGCCGAGCGCGACGCCCGCGGCCCCTGCCACGACCGTCGCGGTGATGACACGGCGCATGACCATGCACCTCCGAGGATTGAGACTTTCCTTACAAAAAGGTCATTTCCACCCTCACCCCTCCCTGGCTCGCTGTCAAAAGCACCTGGTCAGCGATCCGGCGACCCGATGGGGGCGGTACCGAGTACGGCAATACCGTCCAGTTCGACCAGGGCGGGCTCGTCCCAGAGGCGGACGACGCCGATGACCGCCATGGCCGGGTAGTCGCGGCCGGCCAGCCGGCGCCAGACACCGCCGAGTTCGGGCGCATGGGTGCGGTACGCGTCCACGTCGACCGTGTACACGGTCACCCGGGCCAGGTCGGCCGGAGTGCCGCCGGATGCGGCCAGGGCCGCCAGGAGGTTGGCCAGAGCGCGTTCGAACTGCTCGGGCAGGGTGTCCCCGACCACCTTGCCCGAGGCGTCGAGCGCGGTCTGGCCCGCCAGGAAGACGAGCCGGGAGCCGGTCGCCGCCACGGCGTGGGAGAAGCCCGTCGGCGGGGAGAGCTCCGCCGGGTTGATCCGCTCGAGACTCACCGGTAGAGCTCCTTCGCGATGATCGTGCGCTGGACCTCGCTCGCGCCCTCGTAGATGCGCGGGGCCCGGACCTCCCGGTACAGGTGCTCCAGCAGGTGGCCGCGCTGGAGGGCGACGGCCCCGTGCAGCTGGACCGCGTGGTCCACCACGTACTGGGCCGTCTCCGTCGCCAGCAGTTTCGCCATCGCCGACCGGCGCGGGACGTCCGGCGAGCCGGCGTCGTACGCGCCCGCCGCCGCGTAGACCAGCAGCCGGGCGGCCTCGGTGCGGGTGGCCATCTCGGCCACCCGGTGGCCCACCGCCTGGAGGTCGCCCAGCACCCCGCCGAACGCGGGCCGCACCGCCGTGTGGGCCAGGGTCGCGTCCAGCGCGGCCCGGGCCATGCCGACGGCGAAGGCGCCCACGCTCGGCCGGAACAGGTTCAGCGTGTCCATCGCCACCCGGAATCCCCGGCCGGGCTCGCCCAGCAGGTCCTGCGGGCCGACCGGGACGCCGTCGAACGACAGCCGTCCGATCGGATGCGGCGACAGCATGTCCAGGGGCTCTCCCGACAGGCCGGGGCGGTCGGCCGGAACCAGGAAGGCGGTCACTCCCTTGGCGGCCGGTCCCTCGCCGGTCCGGGCGAACACCGTGTAGAAGTCCGCCTCGGGGGCGTTGGAGATCCAGCACTTCTCGCCGCTGAGCCGCCAGCCGCCCGCGCCGTCGCCGCCGTGCCCGCTCCCGGCGCCCCCGTCCCGTACGGCCTGCAACGCCAGCGCCGCCGCGTCCGAGCCGGCCCCCGGCTCGCTCAGCGCGAAGGCCGCCACCGCGCGCCCGGCCCGCACCTGCGGCAGCCAGCGCGCCCGCTGCTCCGGTGTCCCCGAGCTGAGCACCGGATGCGCCCCCAGGCCCTGGAGGGCAAGGGCCGTCTCCGCCTCCGTGCACCCGTACGCGAGGGATTCGCGGAGCAGGCACAGCTCCAGCGCCCCCGAGGTGAAGACCCGCTCCAGCAGGCCCAGCTCACCGAGTGTCGCGAGCAGCGGGCGGTTGACCCGTCCCGGCTCCCCCTTGTCGGCGAGCGGCCGCAGCCGGTCCGCCGCGAGCGCGCGCAAGTGCCCGCACCACTCCTCTTGTTCCGCCCCGAGCGCGAATCCGGTCATCCGAATATCCCCGCTTCTATCGCGTCCTGTTGACTGCCGTCACCATCACGATACGCTCGTAGCGCACGTGCACGGCCTGCTCCGCCACTTCGGTCCCCCACCCGGGGCCCGCTGCCGTTGCAAGGGGGCGAACCCGCCTTGGAGCTCAAGCCTTCCGCCCACGCCGACACCTTCGCGCGCGACCACCTTCCGCCGCCGCACGCCTGGCCGCGGCTGCTGTTCGAGCTCCCCGAACTGGCCTACCCGGACCGGCTCAACTGCGGCGCCGAACTCCTCGACGTCACCGTCGCCCGGTTCGGACCCGACCGCCCGGCCTTCCGCAGCGGCACGGGCGAGGTGTGGTCGTACGGGGAACTGCGCGAGCGCGTGGACCGCCTCGCGCACGTGCTCACGGCGGACCTCGGCGTGGTCCCCGGCAACCGGGTGCTGCTGCGCGGCCCCACCGGTCCGTGGCTCGCCGCCTGCTGGCTGGCGGTGATGAAGGCGGGCGCGGTGGCGGTGACGGTCCTGGCCCAGCAGCGGGCGCAGGAGCTTGCCACGGTCTGCGCGATGGCCCGGGTGCAGCACGCGCTGTGCCACGTGGGCGTCCTGGACGACCTGGCCAAGGCGGAGGTGCCCGGCCTGCGGATCACCCCGTACGGCGGCGAGGCCCCGGACGACCTGCTGCACCTGGCCGACCGCCACGAGGGGCCGTTCCACGCCGTCGAGACCTCGGCCGACGACGTGGCCCTGATCGCTTTCACCTCGGGGACCACCGGCCGCCCCAAGGGCTGCATGCACTTCCACCGCGATCTGCTCTCCGTCGCCGACACCTTCTCCCGGGGCGTCCTGCGCCCCCGCCCCGACGACGTCTTCGCGGGGAGCCCGCCGCTCGGCTTCACCTTCGGCCTCGGCGGTCTGGTCGTCTTCCCGCTGCGCGCCGGCGCCTCCGCGCTGCTGCTCGACCAGGCCGTCCCGCGCCGGCTGCTGCCCGCCCTCGCCGCACACCGGGTCACGGTGCTGTTCACCGCACCCACCGCGTACCGGGCGATGCTGGACGCCCTGGGCCCCTACGACGTGGGCGCGTACGACCTGTCCGCGCTGCGCCGCTGCGTCTCGGCGGGCGAGAACCTCCCGGCGGCCACCTGGCAGGCCTGGTACGAACGCACCGGACTGCGGATCATCAACGGCATCGGAGCCACCGAGCTGCTGCACATCTTCATCTCCGCGGCCGACGAGGACATCCGCCCGGGCACGACCGGCCGCGTGGTGCCGGGCTGGCAGGCGCGGGTGGTGGACTCCGCCGGCCGCCCGGTCGCGGACAACGAGCCGGGGCTGCTGGCCGTCCGCGGCCCGGTGGGCTGCCGCTACCTGGCGGATCCGCGGCAGGAGGAGTACGTCCGGGACGGCTGGAACCTGACCGGGGACACCTACGTCCGCGATCCGGAAGGTTATTTCCGGTACGTCGCCCGCGCCGACGACATGATCGTCTCGGCGGGCTACAACATCGCCGGCCCGGAGGTGGAGGAAGCCCTGATGCGCCACCCGGACGTGGTGGAGGCCGCGGTGGTGGGACGCCCGGACGAGCGACGCGGGCAGATCGTGGTGGCGTACACCGTCCTGCGGTCGGGCGCGGCAGTGACGGAGGAGGCCCTGCGCACGTTCATGCGGGCGGAACTGGCCCCGCACAAGTGTCCCCGCTCCTTCGTCTTCCTCCCCGCCCTCCCCCGGACGGCGACCGGGAAACTGCAGCGGTTCCTGCTGCGCGACGGAGCTGACCCGGCCTGATCCACAAGACACCCCTAGAGTGAACCCGTGGTCGAGCAGCACACCCCGCGATCCCTGATCGTCACGTTCTACGGAGCCTACGGGCGGGCCTTCGAGGGCCCGGTCCCGGTGTCCGCGCTGGTCCGCCTGCTGGGCGCGGCCGGCGTGGACGCCCCGTCGGTCCGCTCGTCGGTGTCCCGGCTGAAGCGGCGCGGCTTCCTGCTGCCCGCGCGCGCCGCGGACGGCTCGGCGGGGTACGGGCTCTCCGCGGAGGCGCGGCAGCTGCTGGACGACGGCGACCGGCGGATCTACGGCGACCGCGACGCCCACCCGCCGGGGGAATGGCTGCTGGCGGTGTTCTCCGTACCGGAGCAGGAGCGGCACAAGCGGCACCTGCTGCGCTCGCGGCTGGCCCGGCTCGGCTTCGGCGCGGTGGCGCCGGGGGTGTGGATCGCGCCGGCCCACCTGTACGAGGAGACCGGGCACACCCTGGACCGGCTGCACCTGACGGCGTACGTGGAGCTGTTCCGCGGCGGTCACCTCGGCTTCGCCCCGACCGCCGAGGCGGTGGCCCGGTGGTGGGACCTGACCTCGCTGGCCAAGCAGCACGAGGAGTTCCTCGACCTGCACGAGCCGGTGCTGCGCGCCCTCCAGTCGGGCCCGGCGCCCACCCCGGAGGAGGCCTACCGCGGCTACCTCCTGGCCCTGGACACCTGGCGCCGCCTCCCGTACGCAGATCCGGGCCTGCCGCGCGAGCTGCTGCCGGCGGACTGGCCGGGCGACCGGGCGGCGGCGGTCTTCGCCGAACTGCACGCGCGGCTGCGGGACATCGGGGCGGGGTTCCTGGAGCCCTAGGCGGCGCGTCGCCGATCAGGCCGGGGAGAAACTGATGTGCGCGGGGAAACGGTCCGGCGCCATCATGGGCCATGACGTGGACCTTCACCCATGACCTGGCGGCCTATCTGGCCGCGGCGGGCCCGGCGGTGGCCGGCGAGCCCGTCGCCAACACCAAGCTGCTGACCGTGACCGACGCGCTGGAGCGGCGCGGCCCGGACGCCTACGGGTCCGCGAAGCCCTTCTTCGGCTGGTGGACCGGCGCCGACGGGGGCGTCGACGGCGCCCTGCTGTGCACCCCGCCGTTCCCGCTGCTGATCGGGGCGCTGCCGGACGAGGCCGTCCGCGGCCTGGGGGCCGCGCTCGCCGCCGAGCCGCTCCTCGCCGGGGTCGAGGCGCTGAACGCCCGCCGCCGCGACGCGGAGGCGCTGGCCGCGGCCTGGGGGAGGCCGAGCGAGGTCACCGAGGAGCACCGTCTGTACCGGCTCGCCGGACTCGTCGCCCCGGATCCCGCCCCGGCCGGGCGGGCCCGGGCCGCCACCGAGGCCGATCTGCCGCTGCTGATGGACTGGGCCGGCGCCTTCAAGCGGGAGACCGGGGAGCCGGGCGGCCCCTCCGAGGCCTCCCTGCGCGACCGGCTCTCGTACGGGGGCGTGCTGCTCTGGGAGGACGCCGGGAGGCCGGTGTCGATGGCCGGGTTCTTCCGACCGATCGGCCGGGCCGCCCGCGTCGGCCCCGTGTACACCCCGCCGGAGCTCCGCGGCCGCGGCTACGCCGCCGGGGTCACGTACGCGGTGAGCGAAGCGGCGTACGCGGCCGGCGCCTCGGAGGTGCTTCTCTTCACGGACCTCGCCAACCCGACCAGCAACGGCGTGTACCAGCGCCTGGGGTACACCCCGGTCGAGGACCGCATCGAGGTGGCCGCCCTCTGAGGGCGGCTGCGTGAGCCGCCCTCAACCGCGGCCGGACGGCGGTTTGCGGCTGCCGGCCCGGTAGGGGGCGGGCCAGGGGGCCGCCGGGCCGGCGTAGGACTGGTCGGCGGCCGCGTGCAGGGTCCAGTGCGGGTCGTAGAGGTGGGGGCGGCCGACGGCGCAGAGGTCGGCGCGGCCCGCCAGCAGCAGGGAGTTCACGTCGTCCCAGGAGGAGATGGCGCCGACGGCGATGACCGGGACGCCCACCGCGCCCCGGATCCGGTCCGCGTACGGGGTCTGGTACGAGCGCCCGAACTCGGGGGCCTCGTCCGCCACCACCTGGCCGGTCGACACGTCGATGGCGTCGGCGCCGTGGGCGGCGAAGGCGGCCGCGATGTCCACCGCGTCCTGGGCGGAGGTGCCGCCCGGGGCCCAGTCGGTGGCGGAGATGCGGACGGTCATCGGGCGGTCGTCGGGCCACACCGCGCGGACCGCGTCGAAGACCTCCAGCGGGAACCGGAGCCGGTTCTCCAGCGGGCCTCCGTAGGCGTCCGTACGGTGGTTGGTGAGCGGGGACAGGAAGCCGGACAGCAGATAGCCGTGGGCGCAGTGCAGTTCCAGCAGGTCGAAGCCGCAGTCGGCGGCCCGTACCGCGGCGGCCGCGAAATCGGAGCGGATCGAGGCGAGGTCCGCCGCCGTCAGCTCGCGCGGGACGGCCGAGACGCCCGGCCGGTACGGCAGGGCCGAAGCCGCCACCACGGGCCAGTTGCCCTCCGGGAGGGGGTCGTCCATGCCCTCCCACATCAGCCGTGTCGAGCCCTTGCGGCCCGAATGGCCGAGCTGGACGCCGAGCGCGGTGCCGGGCGCCGAGGTGTGCACGAAGTCGGCGATCCGGGTCCAGGCCGCCGCCTGCTCCGCCGTGTACAGGCCGGTGCAGCCGGGGGTGATCCGGCCCTCGGCGGACACGCAGACCATCTCGGTCATCACCAGCGCGGCTCCGCCGAGGGCCCGCGCGCCCAGGTGCACCAGGTGGAAGTCCCCGGGGATCCCGTCGCCGTGCCGTGCGGAGTACATGTCCATCGGGGAGACCACGACCCGGTTGCGCAGGGTCAGCCCGCGCAGCTTCAGCGGCGTGAACATCGGAGGGGTGTCCTCGTCCGGGCAGCCGAAGTCCCGTTCCACGGCCCGGGTGAACCGCTCGTCGCGCAGCCGCAGGTTGTCGTGCGTCACCCGGCGGCTGCGGGTGAGCAGGTTGAAGGCGAACTGCCGGGCGGGCTGGTCCACGTACCCGGCGAGTTCCTCGAACCACCGCATGCTGGCGGCGGCGGCCCGCTGGGTCGAGGCCACCGCGGGGCGCCGTGCGGCCTCGTACGCGGCCAGGGCGGCGGGCACGTCCGGTTGTGCGGCCACGGCTTCGGCGAGCGCGAGCGCGTCCTCCACCGCCAGCTTGGTGCCGGAGCCGATGGAGAAGTGCGCGGTGTGCGCCGCGTCGCCGAGCAGGACCACGTTGCCGTGGGACCACCGCTCGTTGACGACCGTACGGAACTCCGTCCACGCCGAGCGGTTTCCGTGCAGCGGCCGGCCGCGCAGGGCCTCGCCGAAGATCTTGGCGCAGCGGGCGGCCGATTCGTCCTCGTCGCACAGGTCGAGGCCGGCGGCCCGCCACACCTTCTCGTGCATCTCCACGATCACGGTGGAGGCGTCCGCCGAGTACGGGTAGGCGTGCAGCTGCATGACGCCGTGCTCGGTCTCGGCGATCTCGAAGCGGAACGCGTCGAAGGCGAAGTCGGCGGCGAGCCAGATGTAGCGGCACCTCCCGCTCGTCAGCGTCGGCCGGAAGTGGGCGGCGCCGCTCTGCCGGGTCGCACTGTGCACCCCGTCGGCCGCGACCACCAGGTCGTACGAGGCCGCCAGCAGTGCGGCGGCCGGCGCCCCGGTGCGGAAGCGGAGCTTCACCCCGAGCCCGGCGCAGCGCTCGTGCAGGATCTCGAGCAGCCTGCGCCGCCCGATGGCGGCGAAGCCGTGGCCGCCGGAGGTGAGCAGCCGCCCGCGGTGGACGATGTCGATGTCGTCCCAGCGCACGAACTCCGCGCCGAGGGCGGCGTAGACCACGGTGTCGGCCGCTTCGATGCCTCCGAGGGTCTCGTCGGAGAGCACCACGCCGAAGCCGAAGGTGTCCTCGGGGGCACTGCGTTCCCAGAGCTCGACGGTGTGGCCCTGGCGGGCCAGCAGTGCGGCGGCGTACAGGCCCCCGGGCCCGCCGCCGACGACGGCGACCCGCAGCGGGCCGCCGGCCCGCATGGTGCTGCCGACCCGCATGGTGCCCGCAGCCATGGCGCTACCTGCCCTTCCACTCCGGGGGCCGCTTCGTGGTGAAGGCGGCGTGGAACTCGGCGTAGTCCCGGCCGTTCATCAGGAGGGCCTGGGTGTTGGCGTCGAGCTCGACCGACGCGGCGAGCGGCATGTCGAGCTCGGCGGTCAGCAGCGCCTTGGTCTGTGCGTACGCGAGGGCCGGGCCCGCCGCGAGGTGCGCGGCGAGTTCGGCGGCCCGTACGCCGGCCTTGCCCTCCTCGGTGACCTCGCTGAGCAGGCCGATGCGCTCGGCCTCCGGCGCGCGTACCGGCTCTCCGAGCATCAGCAGCCGGGTGGCGTGGCCGAGGCCGACGACGCGGGGCAGCAGGTACGCGGCGCCCATGTCCCCGCCGGAGAGGCCGACGCGGGTGAAGAGGAACGCGAAGCGGGCGGTCGGGTCGGCGATCCGGAAGTCGGCGGCCAGGGCGAGGACGGCTCCGGCGCCGGCGGCGACCCCGTGCACGGCGGCGATCACCGGGAAGGGGCATTCGCGGACGGCCCGCACCACCTGGCCGGTCATCCGGTTGAAGTCGAGGAGCTGGGCGGTGTCCATGGCGAGGGTGGCGCCGATGATCTCGTCGACGTCCCCGCCGGAGCAGAACCCGCGGCCCTCGCCGCCGAGCACGAGGGCGCGCACGGACCGCTCGCGGGAGAGTTCGGCGAGCAGATCGCGCAGGTCGGCGTAGGCGCCGAAGGTGAGGGCGTTGAGCTTCTCGGGGCGGTCGAGGGTGACGGTGGCCACGCCGTCCTGCCGGGTCACCCGCAGGTGGCGCCACCGTTCGGTCGCTGCTGTGGAACCGATGAAGGGGCTCACACGATCGACGGTATCACTGCATCGTGACTGCCGTCACAGAAACGCGACACATGAGTGAAGGCGCCGCGCCCCGCACGCCCCACACGTGCCGAAGGTCCCGGCCGGCCGCGGAGCGGAAGGCCGTCTGGTTCACCCTGCCGGCCCGGCCCGCATGACTATGCGGTGCCACGCGGACAAGAGCCCCCTAGGGTGTCGTCGACGTCCCGACCGGCCGGGCGAGGGTGGCGACGAGCACGGCTTTGATGGTGTGCAGCCGGTTCTCGGCCTCGTCGAAGACGAGCGAGTGCGCGGATTCGAACACCTCGTCCGTCACCTCCAGCGACTCCAGCCCGTGCCGCTCGTGGATCTCCCGGCCGACCTTGGTGCCCAGGTCGTGGAAGGCGGGCAGGCAGTGCAGGAACTTCACGTCCGGGTTCCCGGTCGCGCGCAGCACGTCCATCGTGACGGCGTACGGGGCCAGGGCTCCGATCCGCTCGTCCCAGACCTCCTTGGGCTCGCCCATGGAGACCCACACGTCGGTGGCGACGAAGTCCGCCTGGGCCACACCCTCGGCGACGTTCTCCGTCAGGGTGATCCGGGCCCCGCTGGCGGCCGCGAGCCGGCGCGCCTCCGACACCACGGACTCGGCCGGCCAGTAGGCCTTCGGCGCGACGATCCGTACGTCCATGCCGAGCAGCGCGCCGGTCACCAGGTACGAGTTGCCCATGTTGAAGCGGGCGTCGCCGAGGTAGGCGAAGGTGATCCGGTCCAGCGGCTTGGCGCAGTGCTCGGTCATGGTGAGCACGTCGGCCAGCATCTGGGTGGGGTGCCAGTCGTCGGTGAGACCGTTGAACACCGGCACGCCGGAATGCGCGGCGAGCGCCTCGACGGCCGCCTGGCTGTCACCCCGGTACTCGATGCCGTCGAACATCCGGCCGAGCACCCGCGCCGTGTCCTTGACCGACTCCTTGTGGCCGATCTGGGAGCTGGCGGGGTCGAGGTAGGTGGTGTGGGCGCCCTGGTCGGCGGCGGCGACCTCGAACGCGCAGCGGGTGCGCGTCGAGGTCTTCTCGAAGATCAGCGCGATGCTCCTGCCCTGGAGGCGGCGCTGCTCGGTCCCGGCCTTCTTGGCCGCCTTGAGGTCGGCGGCGAGCTCGATCAGGCCGCGGAACTCGGCGGCGGAAAAGTCGAGCTCCTTGAGGAAACTGCGGCCGACGAGGTCGGTGGCCATCGGGGCACTCCAGGGTCGCGCTGACAGGGGATGCTGGAAGTGTATACGCTCTCCTGCATTGATATACAGCCCCCCATCCACCGGTCCGCCGGCCTCCGGTTGCGCCGGTCCGCGAGGCCGCGGGCTCGCCCGGGGTCGTCTCCCCTGTTGCCCCTCCCTCCGGTTCCCCTCCCGTTTCCCCCGGTCAGACCGGGTCCCGCTCCACCGGGCAGCTCATGCACCGCGGTCCGCCCCGGCCCCGGCCCAGCTCGCTGCCCGGGATCTCGATGACCTCGATGCCCTCCTTGCGCAGGTGCGTGTTGGTCGTCACGTTCCGCTCGTACGCCACCACCACCCCCGGCTCGACGGCCAGCACGTTGCAGCCGTCGTCCCACTGCTCGCGCTCCGCCGCGTGCACGTCCTGCGTCGCGGTCAGCACCCGGATCGAGTCCAGCCCGAGCGCAGCCGCGATCGCCCGGTGCATGTGCTCCGGCGGATGGTCGGTCACCTTCAGCTCCTGCAGGCCGGCGCCCGGCTCGATCGTGTACGAGCGCAGCATGCCGAGGCCCGCGTACTGGGTGAACGTATCTCCGTCCACCATCGTCATGACGGTGTCCAGGTGCATGAAGGCCCGCCGCTTCGGCATGTCCAGCGCCACGATGGTGGTCGCGGACCCGGCCGCGAAGAGCCCGCGCGCGAGCATCTCCACCGCCTGCGGCGTCGTCCGCTCGCTCATCCCGATCAGGACCGCGCCGTTGCCGATGACGAGCACGTCCCCGCCCTCGATGGTCGACGGGTAGTCCGCCTGGCCCTGCGACCAGTAGTGGAAGGCCCCCGAGGCGGTGAAGAGCGGGTGGTGCTTGTAGATCGCCTCGAAGTGCACCGTCTCGCGCTGCCGGGCGGGCCAGCGCATGGCGTTGATGGACACCCCGTCGTAGATCCAGGCGGAGGTGTCCCGGGTGAACAGGTGGTTGGGCAGCGGCCCCAGCAGGAAGTCGTCCAGTTCCATGGCGTGGAAGCGCACCGACACCGGCTCGGCGTGCCGCTCCAGGTACTCCCGCTTGGTCATCCCGCCGACCAGCGCCTCGGCCAGCCCGGCCGCCGGCAGCCCGTCGAAGACCGCGCGCAGGTGGTCGGTGGCGAGCGGCCCGTACTCCTTCTCGTCGAACACCCGGTCCAGTACGAGGTGTCTGGCCTCCGGGATCTCCAGGGCCTCGCACAGCAGGTCGCCGAAGAGGTGCACCTCCACGCCGCGGTCGCGCAGTACGTCCGCGAAGCCGTCGTGCTCCTGGCGGGCCCGGCGCACCCACAGCACGTCGTCGAAGAGCAGCGCGTCCTTGTTGGTCGGTGTGAGCCGCTTCAGCTCCAGGTCGGGCCGGTGGAGGATGACGCGGCGAAGCCGCCCGGTCTCGGAGTCGACATGGAATCCCATGGCGTACACGTTCGCAGACCGGACGGCTTTTTGATGGGGCGTTCGCTCAGGAGACCGGGCCGAACCGGCAGCCCCCGCGGGGCCCGGCAGCCCCCGCGGGATCAGCGCAGACCGAGGAGTGCCGCCGGGGTCCCGATCAGCTCCGGGGTGGTCAGGCCCAGCTTGGGAGTGGTCAGGTCCGGGATCCCGAAGTTGTCGCCGTTCGGCATCGTCAGCGGGGCGCCGACGACCGCACCCGGGGTGCGGGCGAGCAGGTCGGTGGCCGGGGACTCCAGGGTGCCCTCGCCGTCCGTCTTCGGGTCGCCGAGGAGGTTCGGCACCGGCGCGCCGACCAGGGTGCTGCCGAGCTCGGTGCCGACCGGCAGCACCGGGAGGATCGGGCTGGGCAGCAGGTCCCCCCTGTGGTACCGCGGAGCCTCCGGGGCGCCGACGACCGGCACCGGCACCGCGGTGGCCACGCGCGGGGTGTCCACGCCCAGCGTGGTCTTCACGGCGTCCAGGGGCACGGCCACCGGCACCGAGTCGGCCACGGCCGGGCTGGCTGTGCCTGCCGCGGCCATACAGGTCATGAGTGCCGCAATGCTTCCGCGCGCGGTCATCTTCATAAGTGACGTTCCGTCCTTCCAGGGTCGCGGACATTCCGCTGCCCTGGATGAACGATCCCGCCGGTGGTTTTCCCGGCGTTCTTCGGGAAAGTTCCCCCATACGACCTAATTCGCGGCCGTACGGGGGCCTCGCCTTTACGCCTCCGTGTCACGGCCTCTGCGTCACAACCGGGGGTCGACCGGCTCCGATTCGAGGGCGAGCACCCCGAAGACCGCCTCGTGCACCCGCCACAGCGGCTCCCCGCCCGCCAGCCGGTCCAGGGCCTCCAGCCCGAGCGCGTACTCGCGCAGGGCCAGCGAGCGCTTGTGCCCCAGGAACCTCTGGCGCAGCTTCTCCAGCTGCTCCGGACGCGTGTACTCCGGCCCGTAGATGATCCGCAGGTACTCGCGGCCGCGGACCTTGACGCCGGGCTGGACCAGGCGGCCCTTGCCGTCCCGGGCGTACGCCTGGAGCGGCTTGACGACCATGCCCTCGCCGCCCGCGGCCGTCAGCTCCAGCCACCAGTCGGTGCCCGCCCGTACCGAGTCCTCGTCGGCGGTGTCGACCAGGATCCGGCCGGTGCGGCGCAACAGCCCGGTACCGGCCGCCTCGTCGGCGGCGACGAGCCGGTCCAGCCAGAACAGCTGCTCGTCGTGCGGTACGTCGGCCAGCGAGCGCCCGGCCGCCGCCAGCAGCTGGAAGGGCGCGAACCGTACGCCGTCCAGCCCGTCGGTGGTCCAGCAGTAGCGCCGGTAGGCGTCGGTGAACCGCCCGGCGTCGGCGGCCCGGTCCCGCTGGCGGGCGAGCAGGTCGCCGGTGTCGACGCCCCGGTCGGCGGCCGCGGCCAGGGCGGCGAGGGCGTCCGGGAAGACGGCGCGGGAGGCCGCGCCGACGGCGGCGTACTGGTTGCGCAGCAGGCCGGTGGACTTCAGCGACCAGGGCAGCAGCTCCCCGTCCAGCAGCAGCCAGTCGGTGGCCAGTTCCTCCCACAGGCCGGCGTCGGTGACGGCGCCGCGGAGCCGGGCGAGGACCTCCTCGGTGACCTCGGGGTCCTGGAAGAAGGGCCGTCCGGTGCGGGTGTAGACGGACCCCGTGGGGCCCACGACGCCGAAGCGCTCGCGTGCCGCCTCGGCGTCCTTGCAGAGGAGGACGGTGGCGCGGGAGCCCATGTGCTTCTCCTCGCACACGACCTGGGCGATGCCGTCCTTGCGGTACTGGGCGAAGGCCTCGGCCGGGTGCTCCAGGTAGCCGTCCTCCTGCGAGGTGGCGGTGGGCGCCATGGTCGGCGGCAGGTACGGGACCAGCCGCGGGTCCACCGCGAAGCGGCTCATGACCTCCAGCGCCGCCGCCGCGTTCTCCTCGCGCACGGTGACGTTGCCCAGGTGCCGGGTCTCGACGATCCGGCGCCCGTGGACGTCACCCAGGTCGAGCGGGCGGACGGCCTGCGACCCGTCGGACGCGGCACCGCCGGGCGCCTCGCCGGCGAGCGGCCTGACCGGCTCGTACCAGACCTTCTCGGCCGGCACGTCGACCAGTTCGCGCTCGGGCCAGCGCAGGGCGGTCATCTTCCCGCCGAAGACGGCGCCGGTGTCCAGACAGATCGTGTTGTTGATCCAGGCGGTGTTGGGGACCGGGGTGTGGCCGTAGACCACGACCGCCTTGCCGCGGTAGTCCTCGGCCCACGGGTAGCGCACGGGCAGGCCGAACTCGTCGGTCTCGCCGGTGGTCTCCCCGTACAGGGCGTGCGAGCGGACCCGGCCGGACGTGCGGCCGTGGTACTTCTCGGGCAGGCCGGCGTGGCAGACCACCAGCTTGCCGCCGTCGAGCACGTAGTGGCTGACGAGGCCGCGGATGAACTCCCGCACCTCCGCGACGAACTCCTCCGGCTCGTGGCTGAGCTGCTCGATCGTCTCGGCGAGCCCGTGGGTCTGCTGGACCTTGGAGCCCTTGAGGTAACGGCCGAGCTTGTTCTCGTGGTTCCCGGGCACGCACAGGGCGTTGCCGGACCCGACCATGCCCATCACGCGGCGCAGGACGCCGGGGCTGTCCGGGCCGCGGTCGACGAGGTCGCCGACGAAGACCGCCGTGCGGCCCTCCGGGTGGACGCCGTCCTCGTACCCGAGCTTGCCGAGCAGGGTCTCCAGTTCGGAGGAACAGCCGTGGATGTCGCCGATGATGTCGAAGGGGCCGGTGAGGTGGGTGAGGTCGTTGAACCGCTTCTCCAGCACCACTTCCGCGCTGTCGGCCTCCTCGGGCGTGCGCAGCACGTGCACCTTGCGGAAGCCCTCGCGCTCCAGTCCGCGCAGCGAGCGGCGCAGGTCGCGGCGGTGCCGCTGGATGACCGCGCGGGGCAGCCCGGCCCGGTCGGGGCGGCCGGCGTTGCGTTCGGCGCAGACCTCCTCGGGCATGTCGAGGACGATGGCGAGGGGCAGCACGTCGTGCGCGCGGGCGAGCTGGACGAGCTGGCGGCGGGCCTCGGACTGCACACTGGTCGCGTCGACGACGGTGAGGCGGCCCGCGGCGAGCCGCTTGCCGACGATGTAGTGCAGGACCTCGAAGGCGTCCTTGCTGGCGCTCTGGTCGTTCTCGTCGTCGCAGACCAGTCCCCGGCAGTAGTCGGAGGAGATGACCTCCGTGGGCTTGAAGTGCTTGCGGGCAAAGGTGGACTTGCCGGATCCGGTGGCCCCGATCAGGACGACGAGGGACAGGTCGGTGACGGGAAGTGCGCGCGTGCCGGTCGTGGTCATGCGACCTCACCCTCCTTCTTGGTGTCGGTGCTGATCTGGGTGAAGACGGCCATCTGGGTCGGCGGCCCCACCTCGGGGTCGTCGTCCCCGACGGGAACGAACTCGGCGGCGTACCCGTACCGTTCGGCGACTTCGCCGGCCCAGGTACGGAACTCCGTGCGGGTCCACTCGAAGCGGTGGTCGCCGTGCCGGACGTGCCCGGCGGGCAGGGTCTCCCAGCGGACGTTGTACTCGACGTTCGGGGTGGTGACGAGGACGGTGCGGGGGCGGGCCGAGCCGAACACCGCGTACTCCAGGGCGGGCAGCCGCGGCAGGTCCAGGTGCTCGATGACCTCGCTGAGCACCGCCGCGTCGTACCCGGCCAGCCGCTTGTCGGTGTAGGCGAGCGAGCCCTGCAGCAGCTGCACACGGCTGCTCTGGCGCTCCCCCATCTGCTCGAGGCGCAGCCGCTTCGCGGCCATGCCGAGGGCACGCATGGACACGTCGACACCGACGATCTCGGTGAAGGCCACGTCCTTGAGGAGGGCCTGCACCAGCTGGCCCTGTCCGCAGCCGAGGTCGAGGACCCGGGCCGCGCCGGCGGCGCGCAGCGCGGCGAGGATCGCCTCGCGGCGCTGCACGGCAAGCGGCACGGGCTTCTCCTCGATCTCACCCACGGCGTTGTCGAGCTCCTCGACCTCGCTGCCGTCGGCCTCGGCCAGCCGAAGCAGCTCCAGCCGCTCCAGGGCGTCGCGGGTCAGCCGTTTGTGCCGGGCGAGGTAACGAGCAATGATGAGCCCGTTCTCGGGGTGCGCGGCCAGCCAGCCGTCTCCGGCGCGCAGCAGCTTGTCCACCTCGTCGGGGGCGACCCAGTAGTGCTTGGCGTCGTCGAGCACGGGCAGCAGGACGTAGAGCTGCCGCAGCGCGTCGGCGAGCCGCAGCCCGCCCTCCAGAACGAGCCGCACGTACCGGGAGTCCCCCCACTGCGGGAACTGCTCGTCGAGCGGCACGGGTTCGGCCTGTACGAGGTCCCAGCCGAGCGGGTCGAACAGCCGGTGCACGAGGTCCGCCCCGCCCCGGGCGGGCAGTGCCGGGATCTCGATCCGCAGTGGACGGGCCTGATCCGGCAGCTCGGGCCGGGCGGTGCACCGGCCCTTGAGCGCGCTGCGGAAGACGGAACTGAGCGCGACGGCGAGCAGCGAGGAGGCTGCGTACGGCCGGTCGTTGACGTACTGCGCGAGCGCGGCGTCGGGCGCCCCGCCCCGCCCCTTGCCCTGCCCGCGCCGCACGAGCGCGACGGGATCCACCTCGAGCAGCAGAGCCGCCGTGCACCGCGCATCCGTGGCCTCGGGGTAGAAGACGTGGGCGGTGCCGTGGGAGGTGGAGAACGCCTGCACCTTCCCGGGGTGCTTGTGCAGCAAAAAGCCCAGATCGGTAGCCGGGTGCTCAGCACTGCCAGTGGTGGAGATCGTCAAGAACATGCAGCTCAGCATGCCTGCCGCCCGACGGCGGGGGCCACTGGATTTCCCCCTCCGCCGCCTGCCGCCCCGCCCGGCCGATCCCGATCCGGCCACCGTCACACCGGGAGCGTTCTGCTCCCCGTCCGGGGCGACCGGCATCGGCAAGAACGGCAGCGTCTATACCTGCAAGGGTCCCGGTCAGGATCGCTGGCGCCGCTGACTGCGCCCGCCCCGCTGGATTTCGGCGGCCAGTTCCTCGATGCGGGGCGGGCCGATGCGGCAGCAGCCGCCGATCAGGCGGGCGCCCGTCGTGCGCCAGGCCTCGACGGGCCAGGGGGTGGGGTGGGCGGGGGCTTGCCAGGTGGCGGTGGGCGCGTCCCAGACGGAGCCGTCGTTGGGGTAGGCCAGGAGCGGTGTGGCGGTGACGGTGGCAGCCGCCTCGAGGGCGGGCAGCACGTCCGCCGGGTCGCAGCAGTTGACGCCGAGGGCGATGATCTCCGGGGTCCCGGCCGCGAGGGCGAAGGCCTCGGGGAGGGGCTGGCCGGCGCGGGTGCGGGCGCCGGCGACGGTGTAGCTCAGCCAGGCGGGCGCGCCGGTCCCGGCGAGGACGGTGAGGAGGGCTTCGGCCTCGGCGGCGTCCGGGACGGTCTCCAGGGCCAGGACGTCGGGGCCCGCCTCGAGCAGCGCCTCGATGCGCGGGCGGTGGAAGGCGGCGAGCTCGCGCACGCTCAGCCCGTACCGCCCGCGGTACTCGGAGCCGTCCGCGAGCACCGCCCCGTACGGGCCGACCGAGGCGGCGACCCAGACCTCGTGGTCCGCGGCTTCGGCCGCCCGCGCGGCGAGTGCGACGCTGCGGTGGAGCAGGGCGGTGGTCGCGGCCCGGTCGTGGCCGTGGGCGGCGAAGGCCTCGTACCCCACCTGGTAGCTGGCGGTGATCAGCACCTCGGCGCCGGCCCGCGCGTACGCCGTGTGGGCGGTCTGCACCTGGTCCGGCCGCTCGGCGAGCACCCGGCCCGACCAGAGGCCACCGGACAGGTCGCAGCCCTGGTCGGTGAGCTGGTTGCTCAGCCCGCCGTCCAGGAGCACGACCCTGTGGGCCAGGGCTTCGGCGAGCGGGCCGGACGCGCGGGGCATCGGACGTACGCCTCCTCAGCCGAGCTGGGACAGCACCTGGGCCGAGATCAGCTCCAGGTGGTCCAGGTCGTCGAGGTCGAGCAGTTGGAGGTAGACGCGGGAGCTGCCGACGGCCGCGTAGGCGCCGATCTTCTCCACGACCTCGGCCGGGGAGCCGGCCAGGCCGTTGGCCTTGAGCTCGTCCACGTCCCGGCCGATGGCGGCGGCCCGGCGGGCGACCTCGGCGTCGTCCTTGCCGACGCACACCACGAGGGCATTGGAGTAGACGAGGTCGTCGGCGCCCCGCCCGGCCTCCTCGGCGGCCCGGCGCACCCGGCCGAACTGCCGCTCGCTGTCCGCGATCGACGCGAACGGCATGTTGAACTCGTCCGCGTACCGGGCGGCGAGGCGCGGGGTGCGCTTCGCGCCGTGGCCGCCGATGAGCACCGGCACCTTCGCCTGGGCCGGCTTGGGCAGCGCGGGGGACTTCTCCACCCGGTAGTGGGTGCCGGCGTAGTCGAACGTGGCTCCGGGCTCGGTGGCCCACAGGCCGGTGACGATGGCCAGCTGCTCCTCCAGCCGGGCCATCCGCTCCGCCGGGAAGGGGATGCCGTACGCCTTGTGCTCCTCCTCGAACCAGCCCGCGCCCAGGCCCAGTTCGATCCGGCCTCCGGACATCTGGTCGACCTGGGCCACCTGGATGGCGAGCACACCGGGCAGCCGGAAGGTGCCGGCCGTCATCAGCGTGCCCAGCCGGATCCGCCGCGTCTCCCGGGCCAGGCCCGCGAGGGTGATCCAGGCATCGGTGGGCCCGGGCAGGCCGTCCGCCGAGCCCATCCGCAGATAGTGGTCGGACCGGAAGAACGCGTCGAAGCCCAGGTCCTCGGTGGCCTTGGCGACGGTCAGGAGGGTGTCGTAGCTGGCGCCCTGCTGGGGTTCGGTGAAAATACGGAGATCCATACCTCCCATCCTGCCTCCCCGGGCCATCTCCGGCAGGCGGCCCCGTCCCACCCCGGCAGGGTGAATCTGCGTCAACCCGGTGGTCCGCCCCGCGTCCGGCCAGTGACCAGCCCGGACGGGGATCGTTGGCTCGGACGGAGCCGGACCGCCCGGCCCGCGCGCCGGCGGCCCATCGCCGGTGCGCCCACCGCCCCCTTCCGTCGTGGAAGGGCCAGGGCCGAGGAGGCCGCCATGTCCCACGAGGCCGTGCCGGAGACCCGCCAACAGAACGGACAGACCGGACAGGCAGCACACGACCACGCACGTCAGGAGCCCGCGACGGCCGCCCAGGGCGGCGCACCGAAGGGCCTGCTGCAGCAGATGGAAGAGCTGATGGCTGCGCTGAACGCCGACCTGTCGCAGCTCGACGCCGACCTCCAGTCCTCCACGGACCGCGCCCCCGGCACGCCTCCGGCCCCGGGCGGCCGTGCCCCCGAGAGCGAGCGCCCGTCCCACCGGTCTTACTGACCGTGCGGGTCCCGTCGCGCGCGGCGGGACCCGAGGCCCAAGACCCCGATCCGCCGCCGCTCCGCCGCCCCGCCGTTCTCCCGCTCCCCTCAGGCCACGCCCGAGGCGGATCCCCGTTCGCGCACCGCCAGGCGCCGCAGGACGGCCCGGACCCGGTCGCTCGATTCGTCGGCCGCGTCGATGGACTCTATGCACTGCCAGTACAGGCCTTCGTCGTCCGTCGCGCAGGCCACCCCGACCAGGGCTATCCCCACTTCGCCGAGCAACGCCTGCAGTCCGAGCAGAGCCTGGCGGACATCCGCCACCTCCGTCAGCTGCGCCGCTCTCGGCGGATAGTCGGGCGCGCTGCCCTCGCCGCGCAGGGCGGCTCTGTCGAGCACCCCGCAGCCTCTGCCCCCTGCTTCACCCAGTCCCCGTGCCTCCGATCTCAGCTCCGGCGGCCCGGTGACCGCCAGCCAGCTCCCTATCCCCTGCGCGAGCGCCTGGGCCTGCCAGGCCTCGCCCACGATGTCCATCGCCGCCCCGCTCTGTGCCAGCGCGTGCCGGCCGGCCGCGATGAGCCGTACCGCATCCATATGCCGTCCCCCGTCCGCACGACATCCACCGTTCTCACCACTACCCAGAGTGAGGGCAATGCGCCAGTAAAGCCAGGGGTATTCGGAAATCTATGGACACAAACATGGTTGTGGACGACGCCATCACTCCGAAGAGTGACAATTCGATGTCGGAGGCCCCGTCACCGGGAAGCGGAGCTCGTTCCTCTCGATCTTCGCGGCGAGCGCATCCAGCACATCCACCCCGAGAACCTCACAGAATTGCAGCAGATACGCCAGCACGTCGGCCACCTCATCGGCCACGCGGTGCGCGGTTTCCGGCTTCTCCATGACCTCCGCCGACTGTTCCGGGGTCAGCCACTGGAAGATTTCGACCAGTTCGGAAGCCTCCACGCTCAGCGCCACGGCCAGGTTCTTGGGCGTGTGGTACGGCTCCCAGCCGCGCGCCGCGGCGAACTCGGCCAGCCGCCGCTGCAGTTGGTGCAGCCGCTCTTCGGAGTGCTCTGTGTCGTGGGTATCGCTCATGGCCCCAGGTCTACCACCGTGACCCCCGGGGTCACACGGGCCGCCGCGGCCGCCTCCTCCCCCACGGCGGCGAGCAGGCGGACATGACCGCGGCCGCAGCACAGCAGGGCCAGCCGCAGCAGCTCGGCGCTCTGCCGCCGGTCCAGGCCGCGGTCGAAGCCGTCGGCGAGGACGGTCAGGGCCTGCCGGGCGGAGAGCAGTTCGGCGGCCGGGTCCATGGCCAGCACTCCCGGGCCGGTCAGCAGGACCAGCGCCAGCGCGAGGAAGCGGAGCTCGCCCGCGCCGAGCCGGCCCAGTTCGGTGGCGGGCCCGGCGGAGCCGCGGTCCAGCAGCGCCGTGACCGGGCCGTGCGCGGGAGCCCGTACGTCCAGGCCCTCCACCGGGCCCGAACAGCCGGTCCGCGCCGCCGCGGCCAGCAGTGCATGGCGGGTGCCGCACTCGTGGCGGGTCCGGCGCAGGACGTCGGCCAGGTTGGCGCAGTCGCCGAGCAGCCTGCCCGCACCCGGCGGGACGGGGGCCCGCATCCGCTCGGGCCGCGGGTCGCAGGGGAACACCGAGCGCAGGGCCACCACCACCTGCTCGGCGGCGGCGAGGACCTGCCGCTGGCCGGCCGTGGCGCCGGCCACGCGCAGCGGGAGCAGGGCGGTGCCGAGCCGGTCGTCGGGCAGCGGGGCCCGGGTGACGCCGACGGCCCCGCCCGTCAGCCAGGAGGCCTGTACGGAGCGCCGGCCGGGGTCGCGCAGGGCGGTGCTGAGCAGGATCTGCCCGTCCACCGAGAGCCGTTCGCCGACGATCCGCAGTACGGGCTCGGCCTGGACGGCGAGGTCGAGGCGGACGGGCCCGGCCGGGCCGTCGACGGTGCAGCCGATGCGGAAGCCGCGCCGCCCCTCGCCGTCGGGCAGGGCCCGGTCGGGGATCCGGGCCCGCGGGTCGGGAAAGGCCTCCTCGAGGGTGGCGCCGGCTCCGAGCCCGGCCAGGGCCTCGTAGGCGGCCAGGACCTGGGACTTGCCGCTGCCGCTGGGCCCGGTCAGGAAGGTCACGGGCCCGAGCGGGAAGACGGCCCCGCGGTGCGCCCCGAAGGCGGAGAGCCGCAACTCGGTGACGGCGGGCCGGTGGTGCACGACGGGCCGCGCGGCCACCTCGGCGGGGCGGGGCGGCAGGTCACGACCGGACGGCGAGACGGCGTCGGGCAGCGAGGTGCCGGGCGGCACGGGGTCCTCGACCGGTGGAGCATCGTGAACCGGCGGGCCGGCAGGGGTGTCGGATAACGCGGCGGGCGCAGAGGCCTCCGCCGCGTCCAAGGTGGCGTCCATGCGCCGGACGGTACGGCCCGCCGGACCCCCGGTGGGCTCGGCGAACCGTTCCGCCCCGGCGACCTTCCTACGATCGGGGGACGGCGGCGGCCGCGATCCCCTCGACCTCGGTCCCGACGGGCGCCAGCAGGAAGACGTTCCGGTCGACCCGGTGCATCCCGCTGCCCAGTCCGAAGACCACGCCGCTGCTGAAGTCGAGGATCCGCTTGGCCACTTCGCTGTCCGCGCCGGTGAGGTCGAGCAGCACCGGGATCTGCGCGATCAGGTACTCGGCCACCTCCCGGGCGTCGGCGAAGATCTGGACCCGGATCACGACGAAGCGCCGCTGCTCCGCCGCGGCAGCTCCCGGCGCCGTGGGGATCGTGCGGTGGTCCACCCGGGAGGGCCACTCGTTGCGACTGCGCAGGGGGACCACCTGCGCGAGCCCCTCCCACTGTTCGTCCGTGACGTCGTACCTGCTCACCGGGCCGCCTCGGCCGTGCGCTTCATGTGCATCCCGCCATCCTCTCGCGTTTCACCCGTTCAGCCCAACAACGACACGAGCGACGCGGGGTACTCCCACAAAAGCGAATAGGTTAGGTTAGGCAAACCTAAGTCACTCGCCCAGGACGATGGAGAGTTCCGCATGCGCATGTCCGGTGCTGCCCCCGCCACCCCGGCCGCCGGCCGGCCCACCGACGCCGAGCGGGTCCGCTCGATCCTGGTCGCCGCCCACTCCATGACCGTCGTCATCGACGGGCTGCGCAGCGAGGTCCGCCACCTCGACGGGTCCGACCCGATGGGCCGGCTGCACCTGCACCCCGCCGAGCCCGGCGGCGACGGCGAGCACCGGCCGTCGATCCGGCTGGAGTTCACCGACATCGCCCCCACCCCCGTACGGGACCGGGTGCGCGCCCGCGTCACGGTCCTCGGCCGGCTGCTCTCGCCCTACACGGACGCAGGCGCCGGCTCCACCTGCATGGAATTCGGCCGCGCCGTCCTCGAGACCGCGGAGGGCCATGCGTACGTCGGCCTCGAAGAGCTCGACGCGGCCCGCCCCGACCCCCTCGCGCCGTTCGAGGGCGGGATGCTCACGCACCTCCTCGACGACCACGCCGAACTCGTCACCCTCCTGCTGCGACTGGTCCGGCCGCTGCCCGCCGGCGCGGTCTCGCGCGTACTGCCGCTCGCCATGGACCGGTACGGGATCACCCTGCGCCTGGAGCAGCGGCGCGGACACCACGACGTGCGGCTGCCGTTCCCCTCGCCGCTCGACGACGTCGAGCAGTCAGGGGTGCAGATCCAGGCCCTGTTCAGCGCGGCCCGGCGCAGCTCGCACCGCAACATCCTGCCCGCGTGAGGAATACGCCCCTGCGGGCCTCCGTTGGGGACGATCATGAAGGCAATCACGTACAGCGCATACGGAACTTCCGAGAACCTCACGCTCGTTGACGTACCGCAGCCCAAGGTCGGCCCGGGCGAGGTGCTGGTCCGGGTCAAGGCCGCCGGCGTAAACCCGGTGGACTGGAAGCTCGCCGCCGGATATCTCGACCCGATCCTCGAGGTCCGCCACCCGGTCATACCCGGCTGGGACGTGGCCGGAGTCGTCGAGGCGGTCGGCCCCGACACCTTCGACCACGCCGTCGGCGACGAGGTCTACGGGTACGTCCGCAAGGAGTGGGTCGAGCTCGGCACCTACGCCGAACTGGTCTCGGCCCCTGTCCGGACGCTGGCCCGCAAGCCGCGCGGGCTGACCTTCGAGCAGGCCGCGGGCATCCCGCTGGCCGGCCTCACCGCGTACCAGTCCCTCGTCCGCGTGGGCCTGGAGGCCGGCGAGACCGTCGTCGTCCACTCCGCGGCCGGCGGCACCGGCTCGCTCGGCGTGCAGATCGCCGTCGCGCTCGGCCTGCGCGTCATCGGCACGGCCGGCGCGCACAACCACGACTACCTGCGCTCACTCGGCGCCGAGCCCGTCCTCTACGGGGAGGGCATGGCGGACCGGATCCGTGCGCTGGCCCCCGAAGGCATCGATGCGGGGCTGGACTTCTTCGGGGACGGCGCCGTCGAGATCCTCCAGTCGCTCGTCAAGGAGCGCAGCCGGGTGGTCTCCATCGCCGACTACGAGGCCGCGGCCAAGGGTGCGCACCAGCTGTGGGTGCGCCCGGACACCGCCGACCTGACGTTCCTCGGGGAACTGGCCGATGCGGGGAAGCTCACGGTCAACGTGGAGCACGCGCTGCCGCTCGCCGAGGCGGCGAAGGCCTGGGAACTCAGCGCGGCGGGCCGCACGCGCGGCAAGATCGTCCTGACGGTCTGACGCCCCGGCACCCAGCACCGGCACCGGCACCGGCACCCGGCGGAACGCGTGGGTGTGCCCCCCGGAACACCGGGCTCCGGGGGCACACCCGCGTTCAGGAGGTGATCGGCGGCGCCGTCGGGCCCAGCGGCGGGCCGATCGCCCGCAGCGCCCCGGGCGTGCGCCCCTCCCCCCAGCCGATCTCGCGCCGGTAGCTGCCGAGCAGCCCCCTGCGCACCAGCCCCGCCTCGTCCCGTACGGCCGTCTCCTCCGGCATGGGCCGGGTCAGCGGCGCCACGAACAGCGCGTCCACCGGGCAGTTGGCTTCGCACAGGAAGCAGGTCTGGCAGTCCTCCTGGCGCGCGAGCAGCGGAATCCCCTCGGGGCCCCGTTCGAACACATCGGTGGGACAGACCTCCACGCACTTGTCGCAGGCGATGCAGCGCTGCGCCGAGACCAGTTCGATCACGCCCTCACCCCGGCCTTCGGGGCCGGCCTGGTCCACACCCGGTCCAGGCCGCCCACCAGGATCCGGTGGTGCAGCCGGGGGTCCTGGTCCGGATGGTCGAGGCGCCTGGCCATCCCGCGGGTCTCCGGGCGGGCCAGCGCGGCCGCGTACATCCATCGCGCGTGCGCCGTCATCGCCGCCGCCTGCCGGGCCTTGACCAGGTCCGCGCCCTCTCCGTGCAGCCCCGCCCGCAGCTCGGCCCAGCCCGCGTCGAGCGCCCGCAGCGACGCGGCCAGCCGGTCACCGCGGCGCAGGTAGTTCTTGTCGTACGGGAGGACCTCCTGCTGTACGAGTTCCACGGCCGCCCGGTGGCCGGCGGCCGCGGCCGGACGTCCCGTCGGGCGCAGCCCCGCTCCGCCCGCTCCGGTGACGGGCCGACAGGCCGCTCGGCCCGAGCCGAGGGAGCGGGCGTGGGCGGCGGCGCCGGCTCCCGCCCAGCTGCCCGAGGAGATCGCCCAGGCCGCGTTGTGGCTGCCGCCTCCGGTGAAACCCCCGCAGATCTCCTCGCGGGTGGCGGCGTCCCCTGCGGCGTACAGGCCGGGCACGCCGGTGGCGCAGTCGTCGCCGGTGATCCGGATGCCGCCGGTGCCGCGCACGGTGCCCTCGGCCAGCAGCGTCACCGCGAAGCGGTCGGTGAACGGGTCGATGCCGAGCCGGTCGAAGGTGAGGAAGAAGTTGGGCTGCGCGCGGCGCATCGCGGTCCGCGCCGCGTCGTCGGCGCGGTCGAGGCGCGCGTACACCTTGGCGCCGTCGAGGAGCGTGCGGGCGATGACCGAGCGGCCGCCCTGGCTGGCTGCGCCCTCCAGCACACTGCCGTCCTCCTGGTAGAAGGTGGCGAAGGAGTAGAACGCGGTCTTCGTGACCGAGGTGCCCTCGGGGGCGATGCCGTAGGCGTTGGAGAACTCCATGCCGGAGAGCTCCGCGCCCGCCTCGGCGGCGAAGAGGGTGCCGTCGCCGGTGTTGGTGTTGGTGCCGAGCGCCCCGCTGAGGAAGGCGCAGCCGCCGGTGGCGAGCACGACCGCCCCGGCCCGGACGCGGTAGTGCTCGCGGGCCTGGCGGCGGTAGCCGGCGGCCCCCGCGACCGCGCCGTCCGCGTCGGTGAGGAGCTCGGTGACCGGGCTGTGGTCGAGGATGCGGACTCCGGCGCGGCGGATCCGGATGCGCATCCGCCGCATGTACTCGGGGCCCTGGAGGCCGCCCCGGAGCGGCCGCCCGTCGGGGCCGGTGGGGAACGGGTACCGGCCGTCGGTGGCCAGCTCGTTCATCCGCGCGTACGTCTCGTCGAGGACCCGGGCCATCCAGCGCCGGTCGGCGAGGTACCCGCCGAGGCCTTCGCGGCTCGCCATGGCGGCCTCGCGGGCGGCGGGTTCGGGGGGTACGTACCAGACACCGGTGCCGCCGGCGGCCGTCGCACCGCTCGTACCGCAGTAGCCCTTGTCGGCGAGGACGACACGGACCCCGGCCCGGGCCGCCCCGAGGGCGGCCCAGGCGGCGGCCGGTCCGCCGCCGACGACGAGGACGTCGGTGGCGAGGTCCGTCACGGTCACGAGACGGCCGCCGCATACCGGTTCGCCGGGCGCGGGAGGCCGTAGTTCTCGCGCAGGGTCGTGCCGGTGTACTCCGTACGGAACAGGCCGCGCTCCTGGAGGATCGGCACGACGTGGTCGACGAACGCGGTCAGCCCGGTCGGAAGGACGGGCGCCATGATGTTGAAGCCGTCGGCGGCGCCCTGGGTGAACCACTCCTCCAGCTGGTCGGCGATCTGCTCGGGCGTGCCGGCGAAGACGCGGTGGCCGCGGCCGGCGCCGAGGCGGGCGATCAGCTCGCGCAGGGTGAGGCCGTCGCGGCGGGCCAGTTCGGCGACGAGGGTGAAGCGGCTCTTGTTGCCGTTGATGTCCCGCTCCTCGGGGAGCTCGGGCAGCGGGCCGTCGAGGGGATGGCCGGTGAGGTCGGTACCGAGCATGCCGGAGAGCTGGGCGAGCCCGTACTCCGGCACCTGGAGGTCGGTGAGCTCCTGTTCCAGGGCCTTCGCCTCGGCCTCGGTGGAGCCGATGACGGGCGCGATGCCGGGGAGGACGAGCAGGTCGGATCCGGTGCGGCCGTACTTGGCGAGGCGTGACTTGAGGTCCTTGTAGAAGGTCTGCCCGTCGGCGAGGGTCTGCTGGGCGGTGAAGACGGCCTCGGCGTACTGGGCGGCGAACTCCTTGCCGTCCTCGGAGGACCCGGCCTGCACGAGGAGCGGGTGGCCCTGCGGGGAGCGGGGCACGTTGAGCGGGCCGGCCACGCCGAAGTACGTGCCGCGGTGGGCGGCGGGGTGGAGCTTGTCGGTGTCGGCGTAGATGCCGTGTTCCTTGTCGAGGACGATCGCGTCGTCCTCCCAGCTGTCCCAGAGCTTGGTGGCGACCTCGAGGAACTCGCGGGCGCGGTCGTAGCGGAGGCTGTGCTCGAGGTGCTCGTCCTGGCCGAAGTTGCGGGCCTCGTCGACGGTGCCGGAGGTGACGATGTTCCAGCCGGCACGGCCGTTGCTGATGTGGTCGAGGGAGGCGAACTTGCGGGCGAGGTGGAACGGCTCGTTGAAGGTGGTGGAGACGGTGGCGATGAGCCCGATGTGCTCGGTGACGGCGGCGATGGCGGAGAGCAGGGTGAGCGGCTCGAACCCGCCGAGGGCGTTGTAGCGGGCCTTGCCCCAGAGGGCGAGCCCGTCGGCGAAGAAGATCGAGTCGAGCCGCCCGCGCTCGGCGGTCCGCGCCAGCTCCTGGAAGTACCGCAGGTCGGTGACCCGTTCGGGGCTGCTGCCGGGGTGCCGCCAGGCGGCGTCGTGGTGCCCGGCGTTCATGAGGAAGGCGTTGAGGTGGAGGGTCCGGGGTGCGGTCATGATGGTGTTCCTCGGGTGGGAGAGACGGGTGTCAGGCGGGGACGCGCCAGAGGCTGAGGCGGCGTTCGACGCTGACGAGGAGCTGGTTGAAGGCCACGCCGATGGCGGAGATGGTGACGATGCCCGCGTACATCTGCGGGATCGCGAAGTTGAACTGCGAGGCGTTGATCAGATAGCCGAGACCCGCCTTGGCCCCGATCATCTCGGCGGCCACGAGGACCAGGATCGAGACGGCGCCGGCCAGCCGGATACCGGTGAAGATCGCCGGTACGGAGGCCGGGAGGATCACCTTCTGGAACAGCCTCGGCGTGGACAGGTCCATGGACCGGGCCAGTCGCACCAGCGTCGGGTCGGCGTTGCCGACGGCACTGATGGTGTTCAGCAGGATCGGCCAGACGCAGGCGTAGACGACGATGGAGACCTTCGAGGTCTCGCCGATGCCGAGCAGCAGGACGAACACGGGCAGCAGCGCGAGGGCCGCTGTGTTGCGGAACACCTCCAGCAGCGGGCCGAGCAGCACCGCGACGGGGCGGTACCAGCCGATCAGCAGACCGAGCGGGACCGCGACGACGACGGCGATGCCGAAGCCGCCGAAGGAGCGGACCAGGCTGGCCTGGGTGTGCTCGGCGAGCTGTCCGTTGCCCGCCAGTTCCCACCACGCCACCGCGACCTCGCTGACCGGCGGGAGGAAGGTGGAGTCCACCAGTCCGAGCCGGGGCGCCGCCTCCCAGACCGCGAGCAGGGCGAGGATCGCCGCCGAACGCAGTGCCGCCGCGCGCAGCCACCGGGCGAGGGCGCGCAGGGCGGGCGGGCCGGCCGGAGCCGGGGCGGGGGCCGCGGGGGCGGGTTCCCGCACCGGTGCGGCTTCCCGTACGGGCGCAGGCGCCGGGGTGGGCACCCCGCCCGCTCGGACGGCTTCCGCCTCGGCCGCGGTGGTCTTCGTATCGGCTGCGGTGCTCATACGGTGGCCTCCTCCTTCTCCAGTTGCTGGGCGCGGGCCACCTCGTCGTGGAGCAGGGTCCAGATCTCGTGGCGGTAGCGGGCGAATTCCGGGCTGGAGCGCAGCTCCTCCCCGCCGGCGCCGGTGGCCCGGTCGCCGAAGGAGACGGGGACGGCCTCCTTGATCCGGCCGGGGCGGGAGGTCATCACGGCCACCCGCTGCCCGAGGTACACGGCCTCCTCGATGCCGTGCGTGATGAACACGACGGTCTTGCCGGTGCGCTGCCAGATGCGGCGCAGCTCGTCCTGGAGGGATTCGCGGGTCTGCGCGTCGAGCGCCGCGAACGGCTCGTCCATGAGCAGTACGTCCGGGTCGTACGCGAGCGAGCGGGCGATCGCGACCCGCTGGCGCATGCCGCCGGACAGTTCGTGCGGGTGGCGGTCCTCGAAGCCGGTGAGGCCGACGAGGTCCAGGAACTCCCGGGCCCGCTCCGTGCGTTCACGCCGGGGAACGCCCGTCGCCTCCAGCCCGAACTCGATGTTGCCGAGCGCGGTGCGCCAGGGCAGCAGCGCGTACTGCTGGAAGACGATGCCCCGGTCCAGGCCGGGTCCGGTGACCGGCTCCCCGTCGAGGAGGATCCGGCCGGAGGTGGGCCGGGTCAGGCCCCCCAGCAGGTCGAGGAGGGTGGACTTGCCGCAGCCGCTGGGGCCGACGACCACCACGAACTCCCCGGCCCCGATCTCCAGGTCCACGCCGTCGAGGGCGGTGAAACTCCCCTCCCCGGGGGCCCCGGCCTTCCTGCCCTTGGCCTGCTTCCTCGGGAAGGTCTTCGTCACGGACTCGAACACGATCTTCGCCATGGTGCTCAGCCCTTCCCCTGGTCGTTGAACTCGTTCGTGTACAGGTCGGCGGGCTTCAGCAGGCCCTTCTTGACCTCGCCGCGCTCACCGAGCCAGTCGATCCACAGCTGGAACTCCTTGTCGGCGATCCGGCCGCCGGTCTCCGCCACCCCGTACGAGCGCCAGTACTGGAGGGTGGAGGTGTCCTCGTTGCGGCCGCGCTTCTTGACGATCTCGGTCATCCGGGCGATGACCTCCTCGCGCGGGGTGTTCCGGGACCACTCGATGGCCTTGGCGACACCGGTCGTGAAGGTCCGTACGGTGTCGGGGTTCTCCTTGATGAACCGCCGGGTCATCACGTACGACCCGGCGCTGAAGGCGCCCAGCAGCTCGAAGTCCTTGAACAGCGGGCGTATGCCCCCGGAGGCGAGGGCCTTGTCGCGCAGGACTCCGCTGAGCACGCCGACCTCGATCTGCTTCTGGCGCAGCGCCTGTTCGGTGTTGACGGGCGGGACCACGAGGGACTCGACCTTGGCCGCCTCGGCCTTGGAGAGGCCGTTGCGCTCCAGGTAGATCTCCAGCAGCGCCTGGGCGTGGGCGCCCAGCGTGTTCATGCCGACCTTCTTGCCGATCAGGTCGCGGGGCGAGCGGATCGGGCTGTCCTCCAGGACGTAGTAGCCGAGGTAGGTGTCCTTGTCGGAGCCGTAGTAGGAGATGACGGACTGGATCTGGGCCTTGCTCGCGGCGAGTTTGACGATCGCGCCGTTGAAGGCCCCGCCGAAGTGGGTCTGGCCGGTGGCGGCGGACTGGATGTCCTGGGGGCCGCTGATGGTGTTGCCGACCCAGTCCAGGGTCAGGCCGCCCAGGTAGCCGAGGTCCGCGGCCAGCTCGGGGAGCAGGACCGCGCCGACGGACCCCTGGTACTTGAGGGTCGTGACCTGCTTGGCGGATCCGCCGGTGGCGGTGGCCGTGCCGCAGCTCACCGCGGCCGCCGAGATGCCGAGCAGGGTGAGGAACTGGCGTCGGGAGGTGGAGGTGGAGGCGAGGGCTGCGGGCATGGAGGGGGTCCTTGTCGGGATTCGGTGGTTTCGGGGCCGCTACGGGGCGGTGGTGGCGAGGGGGGCTGCGGAGGCCCGGGCGTCCAGCGCCCCGGCGAACTCGTCGACGGCCTGGAAGAGGTCCAGCTCGGCCTCGGGCCGCAGCCGGTCGGGGCCGGTACCGCGCTCCACGGACGAGTCCAGGACGAACCGGCCGGCGGTGACGTGCCGGGCGCCGAGGGCGGCGAGTACCGGGCGCAGGGCGTAGTCGAGGGTCAGGACATGGGCGAGGCTGCCGCCGGTGGCGATCGGCAGAACCGTTTTTCCGGCCAGCCCGTCCTGCGGGAGCAGGTCGAGGAAGGCCTTGAGCAGGCCGGTGTAGGAGGCCTTGTAGACCGGGGTCGCGACGATGATCCCGTCGGCCGCGGCGACCGCTTCGAGGGCCCGGCGGATCTCCGGCTCGCCGCGGCGGGCGGAGAGGAGGTCGGCGGCGGGGAGCTCCCGTACGGCGAGGTGGGCGGTGTCGTACCCGGCGTGGGCCAGCCGGCGCAGCACGTGGTCGGCGACGACGGCGGTACGGGAGTGCGGGGAGGGGCTGCCGGAGAGGGCGAGCAGGGTGGGCACGGGGCCTCCTTGGGGTGTCGTACGGGCGGGGCGGGTCAGGCGGTGGCGGAGGCGCCCGACGGGATGCCGAAGGACGGGTCGGGGACGGTCTCCGGGCTGATCAGGCGGGACGGGACCCCGTCCGGGCCGACCGGGACGTCGCCGTCGACCGTCACGCGGCGCAGGGTGCGCTCGTGGTCGTCGGAGTCGTCGACGCCGTAGTGCTGGGTGGCCCGGTTGTCCCAGATCGCGACGTCGCCGGCCCGCCACTGCCGGCGGACGGTGTTCTCCGGGCGCTCGATGTGCGACTGGAAGAGGTCGACCAGCGCACGGGAGTCCTGACCGGTCAGACCCTCGATCCGCTGGACGAAGTTGCCGAGGAGCAGGGTGCGTTCGCCCGTCTCGGGGTGGACGCGGACGACGGGGTGCTCGGTGCGGAACTTCGTGGACGTGAACACCTCGCGGTACTGGACGAGGGCCTCGGGGAGCGCGTCGGGCTTGAGGGCTGCGTAGTCGTACTCGTTGGTGTGCACGGCGCGCAGGCCGTCGGCGAGGCTGCGCAGTGGCTCGGGGAGGTTCGCGTAGGCGGTGGCGGTGTTGGCCCAGAGGGTGTCGCCGCCGTACGGGGGGACCGTGACGGCACGGAGGATGGAGAAGGCGGGGTAGGCGGGGACGAAGGTGACGTCGGTGTGCCACTGGTTGGCGCGGGCGCCGTGGTGGGAGTCGATGCCGAGGGCGTAACGGCCGTCGGCGGAGGGCACGGTGGGGTGGGCGACGGGCGTGCCGAGGAGCCGGGCGAAGGCTTCGTGGCCGGCCTCGTCGAGGTGGTGCTGGTCGCGGAAGAAGACGACCTTGTGGGCGAGGAGCGCGGCACGGATCTCGGCGACGACATCGTCACCGAGCTCCCCGCCGAGCTGCACACCCCCGATCTCGGCACCGATCCGCCCGCCGATCCGGGTGACGGTGAGCTGGGTACGGGTGGCAGTGCTCATGGGAACTCCCTTGGGTTGGTTTCCGCAGTGGAGGAACGGGGCGCACGGACGAACCTGTTGACCGGGGCCGCTTGACCGGAGGCAGGGGCCGGGTCGGCACCTGAAGCCGGTGAGCGGGAGGCCGGATCAGCTGTGGGCTGGGGGGCCGGACCGGGCCGCCGGCCGGTGGGCCGGGGCCTTGCGGACGGGAGGCTGGTCGCCGGGGCCGACGGACCGGAGGCCGGTGGGCCGCGGCCGGCCGGACCGGACGTACGTGGATCAGGGCCGAAGCCCACCGGCGCGAGGGCGGAGGGGCCGGAGCGGAGCCGGGCGGTTCCGGGCCGGGTGGCCGACGGCCGGTTCGGCGGAAGGCCGAACGGTCACCGGTCGGGGCCCGGGGCGGCGCTTAAGCGCGGCGCGGGGCCGGACAGCGGCCCGGACACGAACCCGGCGCGGTACAGGAGCCGGGGGTGTGGAGCCGCGGGGCGGGAAGCTCGAACGCGGACATGGCTCGGAGACTGTCAGCGGCCCGAGTACGGGTCAAGCCCCGCCCGGCACGCCGTAACGGCCCCCGCCAGAAGCTCCCACCCACCGCGGCACACCGGCCCTGACCTGGCCCTATGGCGTCCCGGAAACGCGCCGCAGAACCCCCCGCGACGGCCGAAAACCGTGGCCGGATTTCATGCCCCCGCAACGCGACCGCCACGCGTTCGCCGACACCGCCGCCCTTTGCCGCCTGTTCGGACGCCCTCGGGGTCGAACCCGCCCCCGCAGGTGCCCGCCCGCTCGGGGCGCTCTTTCGTGACCCGACCCGTCTCACATGAGAGGGCGAGATCACACCCTGTCGTTATAGTGGTTCCCAAGGTGACCCCCCTAGCATTCGAGCCATGACGGTCCTGCCTGATGACGGGCTCTCCTTGGCCGCCGAGTTCCCTGACGCGACGCATGAGCAGTGGCAGCGCCTGGTAGAGGGCGTTCTACGCAAGTCCGGCAAGGACGTATCCGGCGATGCTGCAGAAGACGCGTTGTCCACAAAGCTCGAGGACGGGCTCACCACCCGCCCGCTGTACACCGCGCCCGAAACGGCCGACGAAACCGGTTTCCCCGGGTTCGCACCGTTCGTCCGGGGCGGCAGCCCCGCCGGCGGTGCCGCCGGTGGCTGGGACGTGCGGCAGCGGTACCTCGGCAGCGATGCCGCACGGGTGAACGAGGCCGTTCTCACCGACCTCGAGAACGGGGTCACCTCCCTCTGGCTGTCCCTGGGCGGACCCGGCGGACTCCCCGTCGACGCGCTCCCCCGCGTCCTCGACGGCGTCTACCTCGACCTGGCGCCCGTCTCCCTGGACGCCGGAGCCGAATACGCCGAGGCCGCCCGCGCCTTGCTCCGCCTGTACGCCGAGCGCGGTGTGACCCCCGAGGCCGCCCGCGCGAGCCTCGGCGCCGACCCGCTGGGCCACGAGGCCCGTACGGGTGAGGTCCTGGACCCGGCCGGCGCCGTCGGGCTCGCCCGTGAGGCGGCCGCACACTGGCCCGGCGTCCGCGCCCTCGCCGTCGACGCCCTGCCGTACCACGAGGCCGGCGGCAGCGCGGCCGAGGAGCTGGGGCTGTCCCTGGCCACCGGCGTCGCCTACCTCCGCGCCCTCACCGAAGCCGACGGCGAGACCGGAGCCGCCGGCGCCCTCGATGTCCAAGCCGCCCTCGGCCAGCTCGAGTTCCGCTACGCCGCGACCGCCGACCAGTTCCTCACCATCGCGAAGTTCCGCGCCGCCCGCCGTCTGTGGGCCCGGATCGCCGAGGCCTGCGGGGCCCCTGAGGCCGGCGCCCAGCGCCAGCACGCCGTCACCTCGCCGGTCATGATGACCCGCCGCGACCCCTGGGTGAACATGCTGCGCACCACCGTCGCCTGCATGGCGGCGGGCGTGGGCGGGGCCGACTCGGTCACCGTGCTCCCCTTCGACCACGAGCTGGGCCTGCCGGACGCCTTCGCGCGCCGCATCGCCCGCAACACCTCCACCATCCTGCTGGAGGAGTCGCACCTGGCCCGCGTCATCGACCCGGCCGGCGGCTCGTACTACGTCGAGCAGCTCACCGACGAACTGGCCCACGCCGCCTGGGAGTTCTTCCAGACGATCGAGAAGGCCGGCGGTCTGGCCGCCGCCCTGCGCTCCGGCCTCGTCGCCGAGCGGCTCGCCGCGACCTGGGCCGAGCGCTCCAAGAAGCTCGCCAAGCGCCGCGAACCCATCACGGGAGTCAGCGAGTTCCCGCTGCTCTCGGAGAAGCCCCTCGACCGCGAGCCCGCCCCGGCGGGTCCCACCGGCGGGCTGCCCCGCGTACGGCGCGACGAGGCGTACGAGGCGCTGCGCGCCCGCAGCGACGCACACCTGGCCGCGACCGGGAACCGTCCGCGGATCTTCCTCGCCGCGCTGGGCCCGGCGGCCGCGCACACCGCGCGCGCCACCTTCGCCGCGAACCTGTTCCAGGCGGGCGGCGTCGAGGCGGTCCACGACCCGGTGTCGGTGGACGCGGCGACGGCTGCCGAGGCCTACGCCGCGAGCGGCGCGGACGGCATGGCCGTGCTGTGCTCCAGCGACGCGCTGTACGAGGAGCAGGCCGAGGCGGTGGCCGAGGCCCTGCGCGCGGCCGGTGCGACGACCGTGTTCCTCGCGGGCAAGCCCGGCACCTCGGCCGGCGCCGTGGACGAGTACGTCTTCGCCGGCTGCGATGCGGTCGCCGTGCTGTCCTCCGTACTCGACCGGATGGGAGTCGCTCTGTGAGCAGCATCCCCGATTTCTCCTCGCTCGCGCTGGGCGGCGGCGCCTCCGCTGCCGGCTCCGAGGAGCAGTGGCGTGCGGCGGTGAAGGAGTCCACCGGGTCCGCCGCCGGCGACCTGCTGTGGGAGACCCCCGAGGGCATCGGCGTGAAGCCGCTGTACACCGGGCGCGACCTGGAGGGCCTGGACTTCCTGCGGACCTACCCGGGCGTGGCCCCGTACCTGCGCGGCCCGTACCCGACCATGTACGTCAACCAGCCCTGGACGATCCGCCAGTACGCGGGCTTCTCCACGGCCGAGGAGTCGAACGCCTTCTACCGGCGCAACCTCGCGGCCGGCCAGAAGGGCCTGTCGATCGCCTTCGACCTGCCCACGCACCGCGGCTACGACAGCGACCACCCGCGCGTCACGGGCGACGTCGGCATGGCGGGCGTGGCGATCGACTCGATCTACGACATGCGCCAGCTCTTCGACGGCATCCCGCTGGACAAGATGACGGTGTCGATGACGATGAACGGCGCGGTGCTGCCGGTCCTCGCCCTCTACATCGTGGCGGCGGAGGAGCAGGGCGTCTCCCCCGAGAAGCTCGCCGGGACCATCCAGAACGACATCCTCAAAGAGTTCATGGTCCGCAACACCTACATCTACCCGCCCAAGCCCTCGATGCGGATCATCTCCGACATCTTCTCGTTCACCTCGCAGAAGATGCCCCGGTACAACTCCATCTCGATCTCCGGGTACCACATCCAGGAGGCCGGGGCCACGGCCGACCTGGAGCTCGCGTACACCCTCGCGGACGGTGTGGAGTACCTGCGCGCCGGGCAGGCCGTCGGGCTGAACGTGGACGCCTTCGCGCCGCGCCTGTCGTTCTTCTGGGCGATCGGCATGAACTTCTTCATGGAGGTCGCGAAGCTGCGCGCCGCACGCCTGCTGTGGGCGCGCCTGGTCAAGCAGTTCGACCCGCAGAACGCGAAGTCCCTCTCCCTGCGCACGCATTCGCAGACCTCCGGCTGGTCCCTGACCGCGCAGGACGTCTTCAACAACGTGACGCGTACCTGCGTCGAGGCGATGGCGGCGACCCAGGGGCACACCCAGTCGCTGCACACCAACGCCCTCGACGAGGCGCTCGCGCTGCCGACGGACTTCTCGGCGCGCATCGCCCGCAACACCCAGCTGCTGCTCCAGCAGGAGTCGGGGACCTGCCGGTCGATCGACCCGTGGGGCGGCAGCGCGTACGTCGAGAAGCTGACGTACGACCTGGCGCGCCGGGCCTGGCAGCACATCCAGGAGGTCGAGGCGGCCGGCGGCATGGCGCAGGCCATCGACGCGGGCATCCCGAAGCTGCGCGTGGAGGAGGCCGCCGCCCGTACGCAGGCGCGGATCGACTCGGGGCGCCAGCCGGTGATCGGCGTGAACAAGTACCGGGTGGAGAACGACGAGCAGATCGACGTCCTCAAGGTCGACAACTCCTCGGTGCGCACGCAGCAGATCGAGAAGCTGCGGCGGCTGCGCGAGGAGCGCGACGAGGCGGTCACGCAGGACGCACTGCGGGCGCTGACGAACGCGGCCGAGCGGGGCGCCGGGCAGGGCATGGAGGGCAACCTCCTCGCGCTGGCGGTGGACGCGGCGCGGGCCAAGGCGACCGTGGGTGAGATCTCGGACGCACTCGAGAAGGTGTACGGGCGGCACGCGAGCCAGATCCGTACGATCTCGGGTGTGTACCGCACCGAGGCAGGCGAGTCCCCGAACGTGGAGCGCACGCGTGCGCTGGTCGACCGGTTCGAGGAGGCGGAGGGCCGCCGTCCGCGCGTGCTGGTCGCCAAGATGGGCCAGGACGGGCACGACCGCGGCCAGAAGGTCATCGCGACCGCCTTCGCCGACCTGGGCTTCGACGTGGACGTCGGCCCGCTGTTCCAGACCCCGGCGGAGGTGGCCCGCCAGGCCGTCGAGGCGGACGTCCACGTGGTGGGCGTGTCGTCGCTGGCGGCCGGCCACCTGACCCTCGTACCGGCGCTGCGCGAGCAGTTGGCGGAGGAGGGGCGCGAGGACATCATGATCGTGGTGGGCGGGGTGATCCCGCCGGCCGACGTGCCGACCCTGCTCGAGATGGGCGCTGCGGCGGTGTTCCCGCCCGGCACCGTGATCCCGGACGCGGCCCACGACCTGGTGACGCGGCTGGCCGCGGATCTGGGCCACGAGCTGTAGGCGCGGCCGATGCCTCCGAAGATCGACATCGAGGCCTACGCGAAGGGGGTGCTCGACGGGAAGCGTGCGTTCATCGCGCGCGCGATCACGCTCGTCGAGTCCACCCTGCCCGCTCACCGGGCCCTCGCGCAGGGGCTGTTGACGGAGCTGCTGCCGCATGCGGGGCGGGCCCGGCGGATCGGTATCAGCGGGGTGCCGGGCGTCGGCAAGTCCACGTTCATCGATGCGTTCGGCACGATGCTGACGGGGCTGGGCCACCGGGTCGCGGTCCTGGCCGTGGATCCGTCCTCGACCCGCACGGGCGGCTCGATCCTGGGTGACAAGACGCGGATGGAGCGCCTGTCGGTGGACCCGGCGGCGTTCGTGCGCCCGTCGCCTTCGGCGGGGACGCTGGGCGGGGTGGCGAAGGCCACCCGCGAGTCGATGATCGTGATGGAGGCGGCGGGCTACGACGTGGTCCTCGTCGAGACGGTCGGCGTGGGCCAGTCGGAGACGACGGTCGCCGGCATGGTCGACTCCTTCCTCCTGCTCTCCCTGGCCCGTACGGGGGATCAGCTCCAGGGCATCAAGAAGGGCGTCCTGGAGCTGGCGGACGTCCTCGCGGTGAACAAGGCGGACGGCCCGCACGAGCGCGACGCGAAGGCGGCGGCACGGGAGTTGTCGGGCGCGCTGCGCCTCATGCACCCCGCGGACGCGGCCTGGACCCCGCCGGTGCTGACGTGCAGCGCGCGGGAGTCGGCGGGTCTGGACGAGGTGTGGAACCGCCTGGAGCAGCACCGGCGACTGCTGGACGCGGGGGGCCGGCTGGCGGCCAAGCGGGCGGCGCAGCAGGTGGAGTGGACCTGGTCGATGGTCCGGGACGAGCTCCTGGAGCGGCTGCGCGCCGACCCGTCGGTCCGCGACCTGGCCCCGGCCCTGGAGGCTGCGGTGCGCGCGGGCACGGTCACCCCCACCTCGGCGGCGGACCGCATCCTCTCGGCGTTCGGCCGGGGGTGAGCGGTCCCCGAGACCGGTCGGCCGCCGCGCGGGGAGACGACACCGCGCAGCGGCACCCGGTCGGCGTCAGGGTCAGACGGTGACCAGGGTGGCCGGGTCCGTGGAGGCCAGGCAGCGCTGCAGGATGCGCCCCTGCTCCGCCGGATCCGTGGCGGCCAGCAGCGCCGAAAGCACCGCGATCCGCGCCTGCGGCGCCCGCAAGGTCCCCGTCGCAACGGCCCCCGCCGCCACCAGGTCCACCGCACCGCCGTGCGTGTAGATCTCCGTGACCGGCCCGGCGGCCACCCGCGTGGTCAGCGCCACCAGCACGCCCCGCGCCACGGCGTCCTTCACCGCGGCCACGATCTCCGGCGTGGCGTTGCCCGCGCCCGTGCCGACGAGGACGATGCCCCGCGCTCCCGCCGCGACCGCCGCGTTCAGGAGCACCGGGTCGCCGTCGGCGTGGTGCATCACCATGTCCACCCGCGGCGGCAGCTCCGGCATCGCGGGCAGCGGCAGCGGCTCCGGGCGCTGCGGGGCGCGCAGCATGGTGACCTTCCCGAAGCCGATCTTCCCGAGCAGTTCCTTCGAGGGGTCGGCGAACGCGTCCAGCGCCACCGCCTGGGTCTTCACCGTGCCGCGGGCCGCGTGGACCCGGCCCCCGAAGGCGATCAGCACGCCGAGCCCCCGCGTGCTCGCCGCGGTGAGCAGCGCGTCGTACAGGTTGCCCGGGCCGTCCCCGTCCGCGGTGCCCATGGGGCGCTGCGCGCCGGTGAACACCACGGTGCGCGGGTCGTGGTGGTGCAGGTCGACGAGGAAGGCCGACTCCTCGAGGGTGTCGGTGCCGTGCGTGACGACGATGCCGTCCACGCCCGGGTCGGCGAGCACCTCGTGCACGGTGCGCAGCAGGGTGAGCTGGTGGGCGGTGGTGAGCCGGGGGCTGTTCACGCTGAACAGGTCCACCACCTCGACGGTGATGTCCTCGGGCAGCGGAGCGGTGGCCATGACCTCGCTGCCGTCGGCATCGGCCGCGAAGCCTGAGCCCTGCCAGCGGCTGGCTATGGTCCCGCCGGTGCTGATGACGACGATCCGTCCCATGGCCGCGGCCGCCCTTCTCTCGCGTGTCTCTCGTACACATGTGCTGAAAGCAGCAATGATACGGACATCTACGCGCAATGCGATTGCCTCTTCAGGCCGACCCCGGCTGAGGGAGTAGGTGATAATTGCGCAATGGACTCGATTGACCGGGATATCTTGCGCGAGCTCCAGGCTGACGGCCGCCTCAGCAACCAGGAGCTCGCCGCGCGCGTCGGCCTGACCCCTTCCCCCTGTATGCGCCGGGTACGCCAGCTCGAGCAGGACGGGGTGATCCAGGGCTACCGTGCCGTGATCTCCCCCGAGGCGGTCGACCGCGGCTTCGAGGTGCTCGTCTCGGTCGAGGTACGCCGCGACCGCGCCGCCGTCGAGGCCTTCGAGGCGGCCCTCCAGGACATCCCCGACGTCATCGAGGCGTACCGCCTCTTCGGCAGCCCCGGCTGCCTCCTGCGCATCGCGGTCGCGGACCTGCGCGCGTACGAACGCCTCTGGATCGAAAAACTGACGGCCCTCTCCGGCATCACCGAGGTCAACTCGCAGATCATCATGAAACGCATCAAGGAACCGATGGGCCTGCCCGTCGAGCGCTGACGTCGAGCGCTGACGTCGAGCGCTGACGTCGACCCCCAGACCTACCGGACCGAGCGAAGGAAGCAGCACCCCATGGAACCTCTCGGCGCAGGCGACCCGGTCCGGCTGGGCCCGTACCGACTCCTCGGCGTCCTCGGCGCCGGCGGCATGGGCAAGGTCTACTTCGGGCGGGACGACGGCGGCCGGACCGCGGCGGTCAAGGTGCTGCTGCCGGAGCTCGCGCACGACCCCAACCTCGCCCAGCGGTTCGTCCGCGAGGCGCACACCGCGCAGGCCGTCACCAGCTCCGGCGTGGCCCGCGTCCTGAACGCGATGAGCGAGGACGGCAACCGGCCCTGGATCGCCACCGAGTTCCTGACCGGGCCCACCCTCGACGACGCCGTCCGCCGGCACGGGCCGTTCGGCGCCGACGGGGTCCGCGCGCTCGCCGCCTCGCTCGCCGCCACCCTGGGCGAGATCCACGCCGCGGGACTGGTCCACCGCGACCTGAAGCCGGCCAACATCGTGCTCACGTCGGACGGGCCGCGCGTCATCGACTTCGGCATCGCCCGACCCGAGCACGGGCTGACGCTCACCACCACCGGCCAGGTCCCGGCCACCCCCGGCTACGGCGCCCCCGAGCAGGTGCTCGGCCGGCGCGTGGGCCCCGCCGCGGACGTCTTCTCGCTGGGCGCGGTGCTCGCGTACGCGGCGACCGGGCAGCGCGCCTTCGACGGGACGCACGTGGCCGCCGTGCAGTACGAGGTGGTTCACGGCGAGGCTCGACTCGACGGTGTGCCGGATGAGTTGCGCCGGCTCATAGCACCCTGCCTCGCCAAGGACCCCGCGCTGCGCCCGACCCCCGAGCAGATCGCGGGCGCCTTCGCACCGCCGCGCGGAGCGGACCGCGTCTGGCGCAAGGGGCCGCTCGCCCAGGACATCGCGCGCCGCGGGAACGAGGCCGAGCGGCAGGCCGCCACGGTGATCGGCCAGGAGCCCGGAACCGGCCCCTCCCGCAGACGGGTCCTTCGCGCCTCCCTCGCGGCCGGCGGGGCCCTGGCCGCCACCGGCGGTGCGACGGGCGCCTGGTGGCTGATGCGCGGCGAGTCCCTCCCCCCGCCCGGCACGGCCCGCAACGCGCAGCCCCTTTCCCCGCTCTCCACGCAGTCCGGCACGCCTCCGGACCCGCTGTGGGGGCCGCTGCCGGTGGCGGCGCAGGCGGTGGACGGTGTGGTCACCACCCCGCTCCCGCTGCTCGACGTGGTCGTCTTCGCCGCGAAGGAGGGCGGGCTGGCGGCCCGGCTGACGGCCGACGGCAAGGAGAAGTGGCGGCTGCCCGGCACCGTCCCCGCGGCCGGCCTGGTCGCCCTGCCCGGCAACCGGTTCGTCACCGGCGGTCCCGGCGGGGGGCTGCTCTGCTTCGAAGCCTCCACCAGCAAGCGGCTGTGGACGGTGGCCGCCGACACCCACCGCATCCTGGCCGCGGACGCGTCGGCCGTGTACCTGGTGACCCGGGACGGGCGGCTGCGCGCCGTGGACACCAGCACCCGCAAGGTCCGCTGGACCGTGGCGCTGGAGCAGACCGCCCTGCGGTCGCCCGGCTCGAAGGCCGCACCCGGCGCACGGGCCGCGGCCGGCCCGGACCGGCTCGTGGTCTGCGGCGCGTACGGCACCGTCTTCGCCGTCGACACCGCGACGGGCGCCACCGTCTGGGAGGTCGTCAGTCAGGCGCGGTCCGCCGTTCAGCCGCTCGTCGTGGGGGATGCGGTGTACCTCGGCGGCCGGACCCTGAAGGGGCTGAACATCCGGACGGGCACCGAGCTGTGGGACCCGACCGACGCGAAGGAGCCCCCGAAGGAGGACAGCGGCGGCTGGGGGCCGCCGGTCCGGTACGGCGAGTCCCTGTGGGCCATGGACGGTACGGCGATGACCCAGGCGCGGCTCGCGACCGGGGTGCCCACCCCGAACGGCAGCGCCGTCCACGGCCCCCTGCCGCACATCCCCCTCGTGGTGCAGGCTCGTACGGTCTTCGCCGTGGAGGGCGAGGGGCAGGGCGTCTCGGCGTACTCCGCCTTCAACGGCAAGCGGTTCTGGACCTGGTCGCCCGAGTCGCGCGGGGTCTGGGCGATGGCCGGAGCCGGGAACCGCCTGTTCACCGTCAACAGCTGGAAGCTGACCGCCCTGCCGGTCGTGGACTGACGATCGCCTAGGCTCGGGGGGCTCGGGCCGCGGGCTCGAGCCACGGGCCACTGGCCTCGGGCCACGGGCCACGGGCATGGGCCGAGCAACCGAACCGGGAGACCGCGCACATGGAACGCCTACGGCAGGACGACCCCGCGCAGATCGGGCCGTTCACGACCCTGGCGCGGCTCGATCCGGAATCCGCCGAGCGCTCCGTCCCCGAACGCCGGTACCTCGCGCGCAGCGCCGACGGGGAGCGCACCGTCCTCGTCGGCGTACCGCGGGCCGGGGCCGATCCCTCCCGGTGGGCGGTCGAGGCCGAGGGCGCCCGGCGGCTGCGGCTGCCGCGGTTCCTCGACGTCGCCGAGGTGGGCGGCACGGCCGGCTTCCCTTGGTACGCGACCCCGTACGAGCCGATGCTGCCGCTGCCGGCGGTGCTCGCCGCCTACGGCGGTCCGCTGCCCGAGGAGGTCGTGCGCGGGCTCGGTGCCGCCCTCGCGGAAGGGCTCGCCGCCGCGCACGCCCGCGGGGCGGCGCACGCGGGGCTGTCGCCGGCCGCCGTGCTGGTCACCGCCGGCGGGCCGGTGCTGTCGTGTTTCGGCGCCGTGCGGGCCGCCGCTCCCGACGGCGTGCACCGGGCGGGGCTGCCGGGAATCGACCCGGGCTGTCTGGCTCCGGAAGAGGCCTCGGGCGCAGCGCCCGGGCCGCTCGGGGACCTCTTCGCCCTGGGGTCCGTACTGGCCTATGCGTCGACCGGCCACACGGTGCCCGAGCAGGGTGAACTGCCGCCCGGGCTGCGCGGGGTGGTGGGGGCGTGCCTGGCGCGTGACCCCGCGGACCGGCCCGGGTCGGCCGGGGAGCTGCTGCGCGGCCTGGCCGCCCCCTCGAGGGTCCCGGACCCGCGGCTGCCGCCCTCCGCCGGGCCCGCCACGGCCCTCGACGGCGCCGCTCCGCCAGTCGTACTGCCGGGCCGCGTCGTCGCCGCCCTCGCCGCCCAGTCCGCGTGGCTGCTGGCCGCCGAACTCCCCACGGCACACGAGCAGTTCATCTCGTCCGCATCACCGCAGAAAGTGCACTGACCCCGATGCCTCCCCTCCCGTCCCCGCTCGCACCGCTCACGCACGACGACCCGGTGCACCTCGGTGGCCACCGGCTGCTGGCCCGGCTCGGCAGCGGCGGCATGGGCACGGTCTACCTGGCCCGGTCGGCGGGCGGGCGTACGGTCGCGCTCAAGACCGTGCACACCCGGATCGCCGCCGACACCTCCTTCCGCACCCGGTTCCGGCTGGAGTCGGACGCGGCGCGGGTCATCGGCGACCGGTACGGGGCGCGCGTGTTCGGCGCCGACCCGCTGGCGCCGACGCCGTGGCTGGCGACCGAGTACGTGATCGGCCCGCAGCTCGACGAGGCGGTGCGCCTCGGCGGTCCGCTGCCCGAGGCGTCGGTCCGGTCGCTGGGCGCCGATCTCGCCCGGGCCCTGGGCCAGTTGCACCGCTCGGACGTCGTGCACCGCGACCTCAAGCCCTCCAACATCATGGTCACCGCCGCCGGGCCCAAGGTCATCGACTTCGGCATCGCGCGCGCCCTCGGCGACGAACGGCTGACCAGTACCGGGGCCGCGGCCGGCACCCCCGCCTTCATGTCGCCGGAGCAGGCCGGAGGCCTCGAACACACCCCGGCCGGCGATGTGTTCGCGCTGGCGGGCGTCCTGGTCTTCGCGGCCACGGGGCACGGCCCGTTCGGCGGCGGCCAGGCCGCGGACCTCCTCTACCGGGTGCGGTACGCGGAGGCCGACCTCGGCGGCGTACCGGCCGTACTGGCCCCGCTGCTGGCCCGCTGCCTGAGCAAGGACCCGGCACTGCGGCCGGGCACCGGCGAGCTGGCGGAGCTCCTCTCCCCCGGCGAGCCGGCCGTCTTCGCCGACGGGCTGCCGCAGCCGGTCCTCGCGGACATCGCCCGGCGGGCCGCGGCGGTGTGGCAGCCGCCGCCGGCCCGGCTCGCGGCGCCCGCCGAGGAGCCGGAGACCGCCGCTGCGGCCCGGACCGGCTTGTCGCGGCGCCGGCTCCTGACGCTGGGCGGCGGCGCGGCGGTCGCCGGGACCGTACTTGCTGCGGGCGGCGGCTGGTGGGCCTGGCGCAGCAGCCGCCCGGACACCGCGGCGAAAAAAAAGCCCGCCCTGCAGCCGCCGCCCGACCCTCTGTGGTGGGTCGACGCGGTGATCCCCCCGGTCCTCCCCGAGCCCCTGTGCGTGGGCGACGCCCTGGTCGCGGTCGCGGGCACCACGGTCGGGGCCTTCGACGCGCGGACCGGCAGCGACAAGACGGAGTTCCTCGGCTACGCGGACCGCTGGCGGGTCGGCACCGACGGCAAGGTCCTGTACGGGCTCGGGAGGCGGGACCCGGACACCGCACCCGACAAGGCGGTCGCGGTCTCCGTCCTGCCCATGGAGTACGTGGAACGCGGCAAGGAGGCGCCGCCCCGCGTTCGCCTGCCCGCGTTCGACGGCGCCCACCGCTTGACCCAGATCCTGGGCGCGAGCGGGGACACGGTCTTCCTGCACGCGAAGGCCGCGGGGGGCGAGGAGTGGTGGGTGGTGGCCGCGAGCCTGACCTCCGGCAAGGAGCTGTGGCGCCGGCCGGCGGCGGGCCCCACCCCGCACCAGATCAAGCTCGAGTACCCGGCTGTCCTGCGGCTCAAGGCAGTACGCGGCGGGGTACTGCTGTGGCAGCGGGCCGAACTCGGCGACGACCTGCGGGTCTCCCTCCACGACGCGGCGAACGGCACCGAACGCTGGTCCGCGACCCTGGCGGCGCCGGGCGCGACCCCCGACCAGCCGGCCACGGACGACGACCACGTCTACCTCGGCGCGGCCACGGTCCAGGCCCTCCGCCTCTCGGACGGCAAACCCGCCTGGTCCTTCGGCGAGGGCCGCGACGTGGGACCGGTCGCGGGCAAACGCCGCTACGGCATCCCGACGGTCCGGGACGGCGTGGTCTACGCCGTCGAGGGCACCCACGGCCTCGTCGCCCTGGACGCCCGCACCGGAGCGGAACGCTGGCGCGAACCCACCCCGAAGAAGTCCGCCGCAGGGGAGTCCACCCCCAACCGCGACGTGGCCCCGGTGGCCACGCCGAACCACGTCTACCTCTTGGACACCCTGGGCGTCCGAGCCGTGGACCTCCGCACGCACCTCCCGGTCTGGCGCTACGAGACCAAGGCGACCACCCTCACACCGGACCCGTCGGGCACCCGCCTGCACGTCCGCGAGAAGAGCAGAATGACGTCCCTCCCGACCGACTGAAGCCACGTACCGCAACCCTCGGCCCAAGCCCCGCGAACAGACCACCGGCCCGGCAGCGTCCGTGAACGCGCCCGGGCCGGCGTGACGGGGCTTCAGGCCCTCAGACGTCGTCGCGGATGGGCTCCAGGATGGCCACGCACTCCATGTGGTGGGTCATCGGGAAGAGGTCGAAGACGCGGAGGGTGCGGGGCTTGTAGCCGGCCTCCTTGAAGTACGCCAGGTCTCGGGCCAGGGCCGCCGGGTCGCAGGCCACGTACGCGATGCGGCGGGGCGAGAGGCCGGCGATGTGGCGGACCGTCTGCTTGCCCGCGCCCGCGCGGGGCGGGTCCAGGACGACCAGGTCGCACTCCGTGATGCCGGTCTTCGGGAGGACCGTCTCGACCTTGCCCTGCTCGATGCGGACGCGGGGGAAGTCCGCCAGGTTGTGCCGGGCGTCCTCGACCGCGCGCTTCGTGGACTCGATGCCGAGCACCGCGCCCGTCTCGCCCAGGCGTTCGGCGAGGGCGCCCGCGAAGATGCCGACGCCGCAGTAGAGGTCGAGGGCCATCTCGCCCTTGCGCGGCATCAGGCCCTGCATGACGGCCTTGATCAGGGTGTCCGCGGCCTGCGGGTGGACCTGCCAGAAGCCGCCCATGCCGACGCGGTACGTACGGCCGTCCGCGCGCTCGCGGACGAAGGGGCGGCCGTGGACGCGGTGGACCCCGCCGTCCTTCTCCTCGACCCGGAGGACCGACACCGGCTTGTCCAGCTCGACCAGCGGGAGGCGGCCGCCCGGGCGCGGGGTGAGGACGACCTGGCGGTCCTGGGAGCCGGTCGCGGCGATCGCCTCGACGGTGGCCATCTGGGGCCAGTCCTGCTTCTCGATGCCGAGTTCGCTGACGCCCGGCGCCGCGATCATGCAGTGGTCGACCGGCTCGATGTCGTGCGAGCGGTGCTTGCGCAGGCCCGCGCGGCCGGTCTCGTCGATGGCGTACTGGACGCGGGTGCGCCACTGCGGGACCTGGCCCGCCGGGAGCTTGTCGCCCTCGGCCGGCATGACCGTGCCGTCCCAGCCGGCCTCCTCCGGGGTCAGGCCGGCGAGCCGCTGCAGCTGCTCGGCGACGACCTCGCCCTTGAGCCGGCGCTGGGCGCCCGGCTTGGCGTGCTGCCAGTCGCAGCCGCCGCACTTGCCGGGGCCGGCGTACGGGCACGGGGCCTCGACGCGGTCCTTGGAGGCCTCGAGGACGGTGATCGCGTCGGCGCGCAGGAAGCGGGAGTCCGTCTCGCCCTCGGTGACCTTGGCGATCACCTTCTCTCCCGGGAGGGTGTGCCGGACGAACAGGACCCGTCCGTCGGAGGTCCGGGCGATGCAGATGCCGCCGTGCGCGACGGGGCCGACCTCGACCTCGTACTCCTCCCCGACCAAGGACTGCTTCTCGTTCTGCTCGGTCATGGTGGGGAGACTCCAAAACATAAATGGGAACGGCCGGACGACCGACCCACCAGTTTACGTGGATCTCGTCCGGCCGTTCGCCACACCGACAACGGCGCTACTTGCCCGCGCGGTCCTTCGGGCGCGGGGTGTCCACCGGTCCGCGGCGCACCGCGCCCGGGGCGTTCCACTCCTGCCGCTTCTTCGCCCGCTTCTTCGCCAGCTCCGAGGACTCCAGCTGGTACGGCACCGAGGTGACCATCACGCCGGGGGTGAACAGCAGGCGGCCCTTGAGCCGCAGCGCGCTCTGGTTGTGCAGCAGGTGCTCGTACCAGCGGCCGACGACGTACTCCGGGATGTAGACGCTGACGGCGTCGCGCGGGTTCTCGCTGCGCAGGCCCTTGACGTACTCGATCACCGGGCGGGTGATCTCGCGGTACGGGGAGTCGAGGATCTTCAGCGGTACGTTGATCCCGCGCCGCTCCCACTCCTCCTTCAGCGCCTTCGTCTCGGCCGCGTCCACGCTGATGCTGAGCGCTTCCAGGGTGTCCGAGCGGGTCAGCTTGGCGAAGGCCAGGGCGCGCAGCGTGGGCTTGTGCACCTTGGAGACCAGCACGATCGAGTGGACCCGCGAGGGCCGCACGCTGTCGTCGCTGGGGCCCTCGGCGGCGGCGATCTCGGCGGCGACCCGGTCGTAGTGCTTCCGGATCGCGGTCATCGTGCCGTAGAAGATCACCATGCCCAGCAGGGCGACCCAGGCGCCGTGCGTGAACTTGGTGGCCAGGACCACGACCAGCACCAGGCCCGTGAAGATCGCGCCGAAGGTGTTGATCGCCCGGGAGCGGTGCATCCGGCGCCGCGAGGCCTGGTCCTTCTCGGTGCGCAGGTGGCGGTTCCAGTGCCGGACCATGCCGATCTGGCTCAGCGTGAAGGAGACGAACACGCCGACGATGTAGAGCTGGATCAGCTTGGTGGAGTCGGCGTCGTAGATCCACACGAGCAGGATGGCCGCGCCCGCGAGCAGCACGATGCCGTTGGAGAACGCGAGCCGGTCGCCGCGGGTGTGCAGCTGGCGCGGCAGGTAGCGGTCCTGCGCGAGGATCGAGCCGAGCAGCGGGAAGCCGTTGTACGCGGTGTTGGCGGCCAGGAACAGGACGAGCGCGGTGGCGGTCGCCAGCACGACGAACAGGAAGCTGCCGTTGCCGAAGACGGCCTCGGCCACCTGGGAGATCACCGGGTGCTGGACGAACTCGGGGCCGACGGGGACGCCGTTGTCCAGCAGGTTGGTCGCGGGCGACTCGGCCATCTTCACGTCGGTGGCCATGGCCAGGCCGATGATCCCGCAGAACATGGTGACCGCCAGGGCGCCCATCAGGGCGAGGGTGGAGGCGGCGTTCTTGCTCTTGGGCTTGCGGAAGGCGGGGACGCCGTTGCTGATCGCCTCGACGCCGGTCAGGGCGGCACATCCGGAGGAGAAGGCCCGCAGCAGCAGGAAGACCAGCGCGAAGCCGGCCAGCCCCTGGTGCTCGGCCTTGATCTCCAGGTGGGCCGTCGGGGCCTGCATGGTGTCGCCGGTGACGAGGCCGCGCCAGGCGCCCCAGGCGATCATCACGAAGACGGCGCCGACGAACACGTACGTCGGGATCGCGAAGAGTTTTCCGGATTCCTTCACGCCGCGCAGATTCATCAGCGTGAGCAGAAGAATCATGATCACCGCGGAGAGCACCTTGTGCTCGATGACGAAATCCACGGCGGAGCCGAGGTTCTCGACTCCGGAGGAGATCGACACGGCGACGGTCAGGACGTAGTCGACGAGCAGGGCGCTCGCCACCGTGAGTCCGGCCTTGGGCCCGAGGTTGGTGTTGGCGACCTCGTAGTCGCCGCCGCCGCTCGGGTACGCGTGGACGTTCTGGCGGTACGAGGCGACCACGGTGAACATCAGCACGACGACCGCGGCGGCGATCCAGGGGCTGAAGTGGTACGCCGACACACCCGCGATCGACAGGACCAGCAGGACCTCTCCGGGGGCATATGCCACTGAGGAGAGCGGGTCGGAAGCGAAGACAGGGAGGGCGATCCTCTTGGGGAGGAGCGTTTCCCCGAGGCGGTCGCTGCGTAGCGCCCGGCCGATCAGGATCCGTTTGGGCACGTCGGTCAGTTTGGACACGCAGAGGATCGTATGCGTTCGAAATCCGGCTGACGAACCCCCCGCCGGTATTCCAGGGCAATGAGTCGCCGTCTGGACCGCAAAGGTCACAACGGGGACCGCCCGTGTGTAGCTTGGGCCATGGTCTGAGACCCTGTTAAGCCAGAGCATGCAATGAGGCTGGAAACCAGCGAGCGCTGACAGCCGGAAGGACGGCCGTGCACATCGTCATTATGGGCTGCGGACGGGTGGGCTCCGCCCTCGCGCAGACCTTGGAACAGCAGGGGCATACGGTCGCGGTCGTCGACCAGGACCCCACCGCATTCCGCCGGCTGGGAGCCGGATTCGGCGGCCGCCGCGTCACCGGGGTCGGCTTCGACCAGGACACGCTCCGCGAGGCCGGGATCGAGGAGGCGGGCGCTTTCGCAGCCGTCAGCAGTGGTGACAATTCCAACATCATCGCCGCCCGCGTGGCGCGCGAGATGTTCGGTGTCGAGAACGTCGCCGCCCGCATCTACGACCCGAAGCGCGCCGAGGTCTACCAGCGCCTGGGCATCCCGACCGTGGCCACCGTGCGGTGGACCGCCGACCAGATGCTGCGCCGGCTGCTGCCGTCCGGGGCCGAGCCGTTGTGGCGCGACCCGAGCGGCGGGGTCCAGCTCGCCGAGGTGCACACCTCCGCCGCCTGGATCGGGCACAAGGTCAGCAAGCTGCAGGACGAGACCGGTGTCCGCGTGGCCTTCCTCACCCGACTGGGCGAGGCCATGCTGCCGACGTCCCAGACGGTGCTGCAGGAGGGCGACCTCGTCCACGTGATGATGCGTACGGACGAGATCGACAAGGTCGAGGCGGCCTTCGCAGAAGGCCCCGAGGAGGCACACGCATGAGGGTCGCGATCGCCGGAGCCGGCGCGGTGGGCCGTTCCATCGCGGGCGAGCTGCTGGAGAACGGGCACGAGGTGCTGCTCGTCGACAAGGCGCCGACCGCCATCTCCGTGGAGCGGGTGCCGCAGGCCGAGTGGCTGCTGGCCGACGCCTGCGAGATCACCTCGCTCGACGAGGCCGCGCTGCAGCGCTGCAACGTGGTCATCGCCGCCACGGGCGACGACAAGGTCAACCTGGTCGTCTCCCTCCTGGCCAAGACCGAGTACGGGGTCCCCCGGGTCGTGGCGCGCGTGAACAACCCGAAGAACGAGTGGCTCTTCAACGAGTCCTGGGGCGTCGACGTCGCGGTCTCCACGCCGCGTCTGATGTCGGCCCTGGTGGAGGAGGCCGTCAGCGTCGGCGACCTGGTGCGGCTGCTCCGCTTCAGCCACGGCGACGCCAACCTCGTCGAGCTGACCCTGCCCGCCGACTCCTCGGTCGCCGGGACCCAGATCAGCGAGATCACCTGGCCCGAGGACACCTCGCTGGTCACGATCATCCGCGGCAACCGGGTCCTGACCCCGCACGCGGAGGAGACGCTCGAGCCGGGCGACGAGCTGCTCTTCGTGGCCGCCCAGGCCCGCGAGGAACAGCTGGAGGACCTCCTCCAGGCCCGTCACTGACGGCACCCGACACGACGAAGGGGCGGGCCGGCCATCGGATGGCCGGCCCGCCCCTTTCACGTCACGGTGGGAGGAACCCGTCAGCGGACGGGGCGCGCGGTCAGGCCCCGTGTTCCCGGGCGGCAGCGGCCTTGGCGGCCTCTGCGGCAGCGTCCTTGGCCTCCCACTCCGCGATCACGTCGATCGGCGGCGGTGCCTTCGCCAGGAACACCCACGTGAAGTACACCGCGAGCACCATCGGGGGCAGCTTCAGCGCGATGAGCACCCAGCCCAGCTGCGTCGCGTCGCCCCACCAGTACAGCGGGAAGAGGATCGCGTACTTGGCGAGGAAGATGATGCCCCAGGCCAGACTGGCCTTCGTGTACGCCTTCTTGCGCCCGGGGTTGCGGGTGCGCCAGGACAGGTTCTCCTTGAACACCGGGCCCAGGATCACGCCCAGCAGCGGGAACCCCACGAGCGCGGACACCGTGAAGGCCACGCCCAGCCCGGCGCCGTAGATCATGCCGGGCAGGTAGAAGCCCTTGGCGGTACCGGTGAACAGGGCGAAGGCCACGCCGACCCCCACGCCGAAGACCCCGCTGAAGGCGTGCTTCACGGTGTCCTTGCGCAGCAGCCGCACGATCACGAGCAGGACCGCGACCGCGCCCGCCGCGATCGCGGACATCTTCACGTCCTTGTTGACCGTGTAGATCATCACGAAGAGCAGCCCGGGGAGCATCGTCTCCACGGTGCCCCGGACTCCGCCGAAGGCGTCGAAGAGCGCCGCCTGGGTCACGGCCGCCTGGTCGGGGGCCGGATCGGGGGACGGCCCGCCCTCGGGGTCCGGGGTGGTCGGTTTGTCGAATGACGTCACCGGTCAGTGCTCCTGTCCGAGCGGTCGGAGTTCGTACTTCGGGTTGAAGAGGACCCGGCGGCCGTGGCTCATCGAGATCCGCCCGGAGGCGATCATGCGCCGGCCGGGTTCGATTCCCACGATCGAGCGACGCCCGAGCCAGACCACGTCCAGCCCGGCCGAGCCGTCGAAGAGCTCCGCCTCCAGCGCGGGCACCCCCGCGCGCGGCCGAAGGGTGACGGTACGCAGGGTTCCCGTCACCTTGACTATCTGGCGGTCGTGGGAGTCGCAGATCCGCGTGCACCCCGCGGCTTCTGCGTCCTCTTGCAGCTCCGCCGAATGCAGCTCCTCCTGCGAGGTGGACAGCCGCTCTATCATCCGCCGGAACCGGCCCGCCGGCCTGACCGGCTTGGCGGACTTATCGGGACGCGGTTCAGCACTCATACAGGAAGCGTACCGGCGCCCCCGCTACCTCTCGAAGCGGTATCCCATGCCCGGCTCCGTGATGAAGTGCCGCGGGTGCGAGGGGTCCGCCTCGAGTTTGCGCCGCAGCTGCGCCATGTAGACGCGCAGGTAGTTCGTCTCCGTGCCGTACGAGGGCCCCCAGACCTCCTGGAGGAGCTGCTTCTGGCTGACGAGCTTGCCGCCGTTGCGGACGAGCACCTCCAGCAGGTGCCATTCGGTGGGCGTGAGCCGTACGTCGCGCCCCGCGCGCACGGCCTTCTTCGCGGCCAGGTCCACCGTGAATCCGTCGGTCTCCACGATCACCTCCTCCTCGCCGGCGCCCGCGGACGGCTCGGCCCGGCGGACGGCGGCGCGCAGCCGTGCGAGCAGCTCGTCCATGCCGAAGGGCTTGGTGACGTAGTCGTCGGCCCCGGCGTCGAGGGCCTCGACCTTCTCGTCGGAGCTGTGCCGGGCGGAGAGGACCAGGATCGGCACCCTGGTCCAGCCGCGCAGGCCCTTGATCACCTCGACGCCGTCCATGTCGGGCAGGCCCAGGTCGAGGACGACCACGTCGGGGTGGCGGGCGGCCGCGAGCTCCAGGGCTCCGGCCCCGTCCGCGGCGGCGTCGACCTCGTACTTGCGTGCCTTCAGATTGATCACGAGGGCTCGGACGATCTGCGGCTCGTCGTCCACCACGAGCACCCGGGTCATCGAGGTCCTGCTTTCTGTCGTATCGGGTCGAGATCCATGAGGTCGGTGCCGTCGGCGGCGCCGGGGGTGTCGGGGTCGTCGGGCAGGTGGCCGGCCGTCTCCGGCACGGTGGCGCGTCGTTCGCCGTCCGCCGCGCCGTCCGCCTGCCCACTGTCGCGCGTCACGGCCCGCAGCGTGAGCACCATCGTGAGTCCGCCGCCGGGGGTGTCCTCGGCCGCCAGGGTGCCGTCCATGGCCTCGGCGAAGCCCCGGGCCACCGCGAGGCCGAGGCCCACCCCGGCGCCCCGCGGGGCGTCCCCGTGCCGCTGGAAGGGGGCGAAGATCCGGTCCTTGGCCTCGTCGGGCACGCCGGGCCCGCGGTCCACGACGCGCACCTCGACCCGGTCGCCGAGGAAGCTGGCGGCGACCACCACGGGCTCCCCGGCCGGGCTGTACTTGACGGCGTTCTCCACCACGTTGGCCACGGTGCGCTCCAGCAGCCCCGGGTCCACCGCCACCATCGGCAGCGTCTCCGGGACGTCCAGCAGCACGCTGTCCTCCGGTACGCCGCCCAGTGCCATCGGGACCACCTCGTCGAGGTCGATCTCCCGGATCAGCGGGGTCACGGTGCCGGTCTGGAGCCGGGACATGTCGAGCAGATTGCCCACCAGGTGGTCGAGCCGGTCGGCGCCGTCCTCGATGCCTTCGAGGAGCTCGGCCCGGTCCTCCTCGGACCAGTCCACGTCGTCGGAGCGCAGGGACGACACCGAGGCCTTGATGGAGGCCAGCGGCGTACGGAGGTCATGGCTGACGGCGGCCAGCAGCGCGGTCCGGATCCGGTTGCCCTCCGCCAGCCGGCGGGCCTCCTCGGCCTCCCCGACCAGCCGCTGCCGGTCCAGGACCACGGCGGCCTGCGCGGCGAACGCACCGAGCACGCGGCGGTCCTCGGCGGGCAGCACCCGGCCGGACAGGGCCAGCGCCATGTGGTCCCCGATGGGCATGTCGACATCGGCGTCCTCGGGGCGGCCGACCGGGCTCGGGCCGACGCTGCCGGCCGGCTGCCAGGGATCGACGTCGCTCGCGCGCTCCAGCAGGGCCACGGACTCCATGGCGAAGGTCTCGCGCACCCGCTCCAGCAGCGCGTCCAGCGTGGTCTCACCGCGCAGGACGCTGCCGGCCAGGAAGGAGAGGATCTCGGACTCGGCGCGCAGCCGGGCGGCCTGGTGGGTGCGCCGGGCGGCCAGGTCCACCACCGAGGCCACGGAGACGGCCACCCCGAAGAAGACGGCGATGCCCACGATGTTCTTCGGGTCGGAGATGGTGAACCGGTGCACGGGCGGGGCGAAGAAGTAGTTCAGCAGCAGCGAGCCGAAGGCCGCCGAGGCCAGCGCCGGCCAGAGCCCGCCCAGCAGCGCGGCGGCCACGGTCAGCGAGAGGAACAGCAGCATCTCGTTGGCCAGGCCCGGGTCGGCGTTCACGTGCGTGAGCAGCACGGCCAGCAGGGCGGGGAAGAACATCCCGACGACCCAGCCGGCGATGATCCGGGGCCGTCCGAGCCGGGCCGCCGAGCGGACCACGGGCAGGCCGCGGCCCCGGGCGACCTCCTCGTGCGTGACGATGTGCACGTCGAGGTCGGGCCCCGAGTCGCGGGCCACGGTGGCGCCGACGCCCGGCCCGAAGACGTACTGCCAGGCCTTGCGGCGGCTGGAGCCGAGCACGATCTGGGTGGCGTTGACCCCGCGGGCGAATTCGAGCAGCGCGTCGGGGATGTCGTCGCCGATCACATGGTGAAACGTTCCGCCAAGATCCTCGACCAGCGTCCGCTGGACCGCGAGCTCCTTCGGCGAGGCCGCGGTCAGCCCGTCGCTGCGGGCGACGTAGACGGCCAGGATCTCGCTGCCGGAGCCCTTGGCGGCCATCCGGGAGGCGCGGCGGATGAGCGTACGGCCCTCGGGCCCGCCCGTGAGCCCGACGACGATCCGCTCGCGGGCCTGCCAGGTGGAGCGGATGTCGTGCTCGCCCCGGTACTGCTGGAGGTACTCGTCGGCCCGGTCGGCCACCCACAGCAGCGCCAGCTCGCGCAGGGCGGTGAGGTTGCCGGGCCGGAAGTAGTTCGACAGGGCCGCGTCGACCTTGTCGGACCGGTAGACGTTCCCGTGCGCCATCCGCCGGCGCAGCGCCTGCGGGGACATGTCGACGAGCTCGATCTGGTCGGCCCGCCGCACCACCTCGTCGGGCACGGTCTCCCGCTGCCGCACGCCGGTGATGGACTCCACCACGTCGCCGAGCGACTCCAGGTGCTGGATGTTCACGGTGGACACGACGTCGATGCCCGCCTGCAGCAGCTCCTCGACGTCCTGCCAGCGCTTGGCGTTGCGCGAGCCGGGCACGTTGGTGTGCGCGAGCTCGTCCACGAGCGCGACGGCGGGCCGGCGCGCCAGTACGGCGTCCACGTCCATCTCGGTGAAGGCGGCGCCCCGGTACGTGAGCTCCCGGCGCGGCACCTGTTCCAGCCCGTGCAGCATCACCTCGGTGCGCGGCCGCCCGTGGTGCTCGACGAAGCCGACGACGCAGTCGCCGCCCCGCTCCACCCGGCGGTGGCCCTCGGAGAGCATCGCGTACGTCTTGCCCACACCGGGTGCCGCGCCGAGGTAGATCCGTAGCTTGCCGCGTCCCATGCGCCCATTCTCCGGGACGTTTCCGCCGATCACGCACTTTTCCCGGCCGTCCGCCCATCCTTGACGGACCCCTGACACCCGCGGGTACGACAGCGGGCCGTACCCCCGAAGGAGTACGGCCCGCGGCCTGAAACAGTCGCCGAGAGGCGCGCCCGGGAGTCAGCCGGGGATCCGCCGGGTCAGCGGACCTCGGTGATCGTCGGACCCTGCTCCAGCTGGCCCATGCCGCCGGAGAAGCGGGAGCCCTCCTGGTCCTCGGTCTGCACGCCGTCCGGCACCATCTGGGCGTCGTTCGGCAGCTTCAGCACGATCGGGTCGCGCGGAGCCATCGGGCCGTCGCCGCGCACGATGACGGTCTCCCGGAAGATCTGCTCGAGCAGGCCCGCCGACTCGGGGCGCACCGCGCCCTGGCCGGAGATGACGCCCCGCAGGAACCAGCGCGGGCCGTCGACGCCGACGAAGCGGACCAGCTGGGCGCCGGTCTGGCCGTCGGGCATGGGTACGGGCACCTGGGCGCGCAGCTCCCAGCCCAGCGGACCCTCGACCTCGTCGATGATGCCGCCCTGCTGGGTGATGCCCGTGGCGATCTCCTCGCGGACCTCGCCCCAGATGCCTTCCTTCTTGGGCGCCGCGAAGGCCTGCAGCTGTACGGCGCTGTCGCCGAGGACGACCGTCGCGGCGACGATCGCGTCACCGGCGACCTCGACGCGCAGCTCCATGCCCTCGACACCCGGTACGAGAATGCCGCCCAGGTCGACGCGACCCTCCTCCGGCGCACCGGGCACCTCGGAGACGTCCCAGGGGCCGTCGGGCCGCGGGGCGGGCGGCAGATTCACCCTGCGGGGCGCGGAGTCCTGCTCCTCGCCGCCGTCCTGTTCATCGGCAGCCACGCCGTCCACGACCTGCTCGGTCGCGCCGCCGTCCCTGGCGGAGTCGTTCTTCTTGCGACGTCCGAACACGTCACTGTCCTTCCCGGTCGGATACGACCGAAGCGTAGCCATTCCCACCCTGCTGACCAGCGCCGGATCCGGCCACGGCCGCATGACCGCCGGTGGAGCCGAAACCCCCCTCGGCCCGGGCCGAGCCGGGAAGTTCCGCCACCTCGTGGAAGCGCACCTTCTCGACCCTCTGGACAACCAGCTGGGCAATGCGGTCGAAGCGCTCGAACCGGACGCTCTCGCGCGGGTCGAGATTGACCACGATCACCTTGATCTCCCCACGGTACCCGGCATCCACCGTCCCCGGGGCATTCACGAGCGCGAGCCCGCAGCGGGCGGCCAGGCCCGAGCGCGGGTGCACGAACGCCGCGTACCCGTCGGGCAGGGCGATGGACACGCCCGTGGGCAGTACGGTGCGCTCGCCGGGCTCCAGCACGGCCGCCTCTGTGGTCACCAGGTCGCAGCCGGCGTCGCCGGGGTGGCCGTAGGCGGGCAGGGGCACCTCGGGGTCGACGCGGCGGATCAGCACGTCGACGGGGGCGCGGTTGTTGTCAGACATCAGGGGTTCACCTCGAAGGCGCGTGCGCGCCTGACCTGGTCCGGGTCGGACATCGCCGCCCGGATCTCCTCGGGCCGACCGTTGTCGATGAAGTGGTCGACCTTCACCTCGATGAAGAGCGCTTCTGCGCGCACGGCGACCGGGCCCTCGGGCCCGCCTATCCGGCCGACCGCGGTGGAGTAGATCTTGCGCCCGGCGACGGCGGTCACCTCGGCCTCCAGGTACAGCACGGTGTCCACGGGCACCGGCCGTACGAAGTCCGTCTCCAGCCGTCCCGTCACCGCGATGACGCGCAGCAGCCAGTTCAGGGAGCCCAGCGTCTCGTCGAGCGCGGTGGCGAGGACGCCGCCGTGGGCGAGGCCGGGTGCGCCCTGATGGGCGGGCTTGACGGTGAACTCGGCGGTGACGCGCACGCCCTCACCCGCTCGGGCCTCCAGGTGGAGTCCGTGGGGCTGGCCCTCGCCACAGCCGAAGCAGTGCTCGTAGTGCGCACCGAGCAGCTCGCCGGGTGCCGGGGCGTCGGGGTGCCGGACCGGCGCGGCGGCATCGGCCGGGGGCGTCAGCGTTGTGTTTCGTCCACTCACAGCCGCTGACCTTACCCGCGCCGCTACCCGTGGGTCGCCTCGTGGCAGGCTTGGTGCCATGCAGCTCTCCCCCGCGCACCACGACGAACGTCTGACCGCCCCCCGCTCGTGGTGGGCCATCGCCGTACTCATCGGTCTCGCGTGCGCGTTGATGCTGCTGCCGCTTGGCACGCTGCCGCTGCTGGCCGGGCTGGTCGGGGGCACGGCGCTGGCCGGGATGGTGGTGAGTTCGTACGGCTCCGCGCGCGTGCGCGTGGTGAACGGTGCGCTGGCGGCCGGCGAGGCCCGGATCCCGGTGGCGGCCCTGGGCGAGCCCGAGGTGCTGGAGCCGGAGGAGGCGCGCGCCTGGCGCACGTACAAGGCGGACACGCGCGCCTTCATGCTGCTGCGCAGCTACGTCCCGACGGCGGTGCGCATCCCGATCACCGATCCCGAGGACCCGACCCCGTACGCGTACGTCTCCACCCGGGAGCCGCAGGCCCTGGCCTCGGCGATCCGGTCGGCCAAGGGCTGACCGGACGGGGGGCCGGGCGCCGGACCCGCGGCCGGGCCGCGGGTCAGATCGGGGGCGGGTCGCCGGCAGGCCCTTCGAGCACGGCCCTGGCGACCTCGGGAAGGGGCTCGGAGGGCTGCTCAAGGGGCGGGAGCTGCGGCAGCGAGTCCCACGCCACGGCTCGGCTCCGCAGGTCGGCACGGACCTTCTCGGCGAGTTTGCGGGTGTCCCGGCGGTTCATGACCGCCCCGACGGCGGCGCCCACCATGAACGGCATCAGATTCGGCAGGTTGCGGAACGTCCGCTTCAGGATCTGTTGGCGCAGTTCGCGCTTCATCTGACCGCCGAGCGCGATGTTCAGCGTCGTCGGCTTCGTCAGGTCCACCCCGCGCTCCTCCGTCCACGAGGTCAGGTAGGCGAGGCTGCGGTCCTTGAGGTTGCCGGGGGCCCGCAGGCCGTACACCTCGTGTAGCTCCGCGATGAGCTTCAGCTCGATCATCGCGACGCCGGTGACCTCGGCGGCCAGTTCGGCCGGCATCGCGGGCGGAACCGGCAGCATGGCCGCGGCTCCGATGCCCGCGCCCACGGTGGAGGTGCCGTACGAGGCGCCCGCGATCAGCTTGTCGGCAAGCTGATCGGGACCGAGGCCCGGGAACTGCGCGCGCAGGGTCGCGAGGTCCCGAACCGGAACGCGCGGTGCGTTCTCGATGATGCGGTCCGCGATGTGCAGGACGGCGGCCCTGGCATGTTCGCCGCCCTTGCGCACACCACTCTTGACGCTCTTGACCGCTTGCAGCCGACGAGCCCCGGACCTGCGCCGGGCCGCCTCGTCGGACTCTGTGGCCGACGGCACCGCCGCGGCGGTGCCGGAGGACACGTCGGCTACGCCGGGGGCTCCTGGGCCCGTTTCCGGGCCCGTGGCTCCCGCCTGCGTCTCCGCCGGATCACCAGCTTTCCGGAAGCGCCGCTTCCGGAACGGTGTCGAGCCGGTCACGGCCGACGCCTCTCAGTCGCAGTCGCGGCAGATCGGCTGACCGTTCTTCTCTCGTGCCAGCTGGCTGCGGTGGTGCACCAGGAAGCAGCTCATGCAGGTGAACTCATCGGCCTGCTTGGGCAGAACACGGACGGCCAGTTCCTCGTTGGAGAGGTCCGCGCCGGGGAGCTCCATGCCCTCCGCCGCGTCGAAGTCGTCGACGTCGACGCTCGAGGACGACTTCTCGTTGCGCCGGGCCTTCAGCTCTTCAATGCTGTCGTTGTCGACGTCGTCGTCGGTCTTGCGTGGGGTGTCGTAGTCCGTTGCCATTTTTCGCTCTCCCCCTCTGGGATTTAGCGGTGTCTCAGCGCACGTAACGCGCGAGAGGCCGGACTTGTGCCCGACCTGAGGCGGAGATTTTGCCTCACATCAAGGTCTGTTACTCAATCGACACCCAGCCGCACACCTGAAGGAGCGATTGGCTGGGATGACGACCGGGACCGTACACGGTCCGGGGGCCGTCTTGCACAAACGCCACCCCGTGTATTTCCCGCCGTTCGAGGGGCGGGAAACCCGGACTTCCCGGGCTTTCCGGCCTCTTCCCGGGTCACTGAACGCACATGACCCAACACTCGACAATGTGATCGATCACACAGCCGCCACCCTCCCCACCCTCCGGTCATTCAGCCAACAGCGAACAAGCGGCGAGGAGCTCAGAGGGGCAAAGTGACACGCATCACGAGGCCACCGCCCTCGCGGGGCGTCGCCGAGATCCGCCCGCCGTGTGCGCGCGCCACAGAGCGCGCGATCGACAGACCGAGCCCCACACCCTTGTCACTGCCCGTGCGCTCCGTACGCAGCCGTCTGAAGGGCTCGAAGAGGTTGTCCACCTCGTACGCGGGAACGACGGGACCCGTGTTCGACACGAGGAGGACCGCCTGACCGTGCTGGCACTCCGTGGTGACCTCGACCCAGCCGTCCTCCGGCACGTTGTACCGGACGGCGTTCTGCACCAGGTTGAGCGCGATCCGCTCCAGCAGGACGCCGTTGCCCTGGACCACCGCGAGCGCCCGCTCGCCGCGGATCTCCACGCCCTTCGCCGCCGCCTCCCCGCGCGCCTGGTCGATGGCGCGCGAGGCGACCTCGGCCATGTCCACGGGCTTGCGCTCGACTATCTGGTTGTCGCTGCGCGCGAGCAGCAAGAGGCCCTCGACGAGCTGCTCGCTGCGCTCGTTGGTGGCCAGCAGCGTCTTGCCCAGCTGCTGGAGCTCCACCGGCGCACCCGGATCCGACAGGTGCACCTCCAGCAGCGTCCGGTTGATCGCCAGCGGGGTGCGCAGCTCGTGCGAGGCGTTCGCGACGAACCGCTGCTGGGCAGTGAAGGCCCGCTCCAGCCGGTCGAGCATCTCGTCGAAGGTGTCGGCGAGCTCCTTGAGCTCGTCGTCCGGCCCGTCCAGCTCGATCCGCCGGGTCAGGTCGGAGCCGACCACCCGGCGGGCGGTCCGGGTGATCTTGCCGAGCGGCTGGAGCACCCGGCCGGCCATGGCGTAGCCGAAGGCGAACGCGATGATGCTGAGGCCGAGCAGGGCCATCAGCGACCGGCTGAGCAGGTCGTCCAGGGCGTGCCTGCGCTGCTCCAGGATGCAGGTGTTGATCGCGGCGTTGAACTGGTCGTACATCTGGCCCTTGCCGACCACGCCGGGGCAGGTGCTGGTGACCTGGATGTCCGTACCGCCCACGATCTTGAACGGCAGTCCGTTGCCCTCGCGCAGCGCCTGCGCCGCCAGCAGGTAGATGATCGACAGCAGCAGGATGCCCGCGATCAGGAACATCCCGCCGTACAGCAGCGTGAGGCGTATGCGGATGGTCGGTCGCAGCCAAGGGAAGGGACCCTCGGGCTGGCCGGGGTCCCAGGTCGGTCTCGGCGGCACCGTCGGTGGTGCCGGGGTCGCCGCCACCCGCGTCAGATCCGGTATCCGGAGCCAGGCACGGTCACGATGACCGGCGGCTCCCCGAGCTTGCGCCGCAGGGTCATGACCGTCACCCGCACCACGTTCGTGAAGGGGTCGGTGTTCTCGTCCCATGCCTTCTCCAGCAGCTGCTCGGCGGAGACGACGGTCCCCTCGCTCCGCATGAGGACCTCCAGCACCGCGAACTCCTTGGGCGCCAGCTGTACCTCCCTGCCCTCACGGAACACCTCCCGCCGGTTCGGGTCCAGCTTGATGCCGGCCCGCTCCAGTACGGGGGGCAGGGCCACGGTGGTGCGCCGCCCCAGGGCGCGCACGCGGGCGGTCAGCTCGCTGAACGCGAAGGGCTTGGGCAGGTAGTCGTCCGCGCCCAGCTCCAGGCCCTCCACCCGGTCGCTCACGTCTCCGGACGCCGTCAGCATCAGCACGCGGGTGGGCATGCCGAGCTCGACGATCTTCCGGCAGACGTCGTCACCGTGCACGAGCGGAAGGTCCCGGTCGAGCACGACCACGTCGTAGTCGTTCACCCCGACGCGCTCCAGGGCCGCGGCGCCGTCGTACACGACGTCCACGGCCATGGCCTCCCGGCGCAGCCCGGTGGCCACCGCATCGGCGAGCAGCTGCTCGTCCTCGACGACGAGTACGCGCACGTCGTTTCCTTCCATCGAGCCCTGAGGGCACACGTGTATTGCGTCGTCCATCCTGCACGTTTCGGCCGTAAACCGGCTGTAAGGCGTCGCTCGGGGGCCTGCGCGGGCCGGAAGTGTGGATTCCCTCGTCTCTCGAGGTTTCTGGGCCCAGGGTGCCGGGGAGGACGTCAGCACACCCCAACCACTCCCTGACGGCGGACTGCCACGTGCCGCCGCCGACCCACGAAGAGGGGGCGAACCCACCATGGACGCATTCACCGCGGGTCTCCTGCAGCGCATCCGGGCCACGCAGTCGGACCTCAAGCAGGCCCGTGAGACGGGCGACGACTTCCTCGTGGAAGTGGAGCAGGCGGAACTGGAAGATCTCCAGCGCCTCGCCGCGGAGCACGGGGTCCCCGTCTCCGTCTGCTGACGTACCTCCCTGACCCCACCAGTCCGACCCGAACCCCGGCGACCGCACGCGGCAGCCGGGGTTCCCTCATGCCCGGCCCTCGAGTCGTGACGCGGCCCTTCAGTCGTGCCAGGCCCCGGCCTCTTCCAGCAGCGGCTGCAGCGAGGCGAAGACCGCCGGGGTGGCGGCGAGCGCCAGCTCCCCCGAGGCCGGCCGGCCGGGCCGCCCGCCCGTGAGCGCCCCGGCCTCCCGGGCGATCAGCTCGCCCGCGGCCAGGTCCCAGGGGTTGAGCCCCCGCTCGTAGTAGGCGTCCAGCCGCCCTGCGGCCACGTCGCTGAGGTCCAGCGCCGCCGATCCGCCCCGCCGGATGTCCCGCACCCTCGGGATCACCCGCTGCGCGACGTCCGCCTGCTGCTCCTTGCGCGCCTGGAGGTACGCGAACCCGGTCGCGACCAGCGCCTGGTCCAGCGGAGCGGCCGCCCGGCAGGCCAGCCGGACCTTCCCCAGCCAGGCCCCGCCGCCGAGCACCGCGTGGTACGTCTCGCCCCGCATCGGGGCCGCCACGACCCCGACGACGGTCCTGCCCTCGTACTCGGCGGCGATCGACACGCTCCAGCTCGGCAGCCCGTACAGGTAGTTGACGGTGCCGTCCAGCGGGTCCACGACCCACCGCACCCCGCTCGTCCCGGGGCTGTCCGCGCCCTCCTCGCCCAGCAGCCCGTCCTCGGGCCGGCGCCGCGCGAGGATGCCGGTGATCAGCTTCTCCGCCGCGATGTCCATCTCGGTCACCACGTCGATCGGGCTGCTCTTCGTCGCCGCCACCGCGAGATCGGCCGGCCGGCCGTCGCGCAGCAGCTCCCCGGCCTGCCGGGCGGCGTCCAGGCCCACGTCCAGCAGTTCGGCCTTCAGCTGTTCGGAGATCACGCTCGCCCTTCCCAGGCGTACGGGCTGTCGACGCCCGCGGCCGCCGGCCGGGGGCCGCGCGCCGGGCAGCAGCCCACCGCGCACAGATCGTGGCTGGGCCCGAGCAGCCCGAGCGCGCACCGCTCCACCGGCTCGCCCCGCTCCGCCGCGGCGCGCTCCAGCACCAGTTCCCGTACCGCCGCCGCGAACCGCGGGTCGGCTCCGACCGTGGCCGACCGGGCGACCGGGAGCCCGAGCTCCGCCGCCTTCGCCGTGGCCTCCGTGTCGAGGTCGTACAGGACCTCCATGTGGTCCGAGACGAACCCGATCGGCACCATCACCACCGCGGGCGCCCCGGCGCCGTGCAGGGCCTCCAGGTGGTCGCAGATGTCCGGCTCCAGCCACGGGACGTGCGGGGCGCCGCTGCGCGACTGGTAGACGAGCTCCCAGGGCAGCTCCGTGCCCGTCTCGGCCCGCACCGCGGCCGCGATCACCTGCGCCACGTCCAGGTGCTGCCTGACGTAGGCCCCGCCCTCGCCGTCGGCGGTGTGCTCCTCGACGGGGCCGGAGGTGTCCGCGGCCGCGGTGGGGATCGAGTGCGTGGTGAAGGCCAGGTGCGCGCCGGCGCGCACCTCCTGCGGCAGCGACTCCAGCGCGGCGAGCACCCCGTCGATCATCGGCTGCACGAAGCCGGGGTGGTTGAAGTAGTGCCGCAGCTTGTCGACCTTCGGCAGCTCGGCGACGCCCTCCCCGGCCAGTGCCGCCAGCGCGTCCGCGAGGTTCTCGCGGTACTGGCGGCAGCCCGAGTACGAGGCGTACGCGCTGGTCGCGAGCACCGCGATCCGGCGGCGCCCGTCGGCGGCCATCTCCCGCATCACGTCGGTGAGGTACGGGGCCCAGTTCCGGTTGCCCCAGTACACGGGCAGGTCCAGTCCGTGCTCGGCGAAGTCCTTGCGCAGCGCGTCCAGCAGCTCGCGGTTCTGCGCGTTGATCGGGCTGACCCCGCCGAAGCCGAAGTAGTGCTGCCCGACCTCCTTGAGCCGCTCGCGCGGGATGCCGCGCCCGCGCGTGACGTTCTCCAGGAACGGCACGACGTCGTCGGGCCCCTCGGGGCCGCCGAAGGAGAGCAGCAGGAGGGCGTCGTAGGGGCCGGCGGGGCCTTCGGCCGATGGCGGGGCGGCGGCGCGGAGCTGGTCTGACATGGTTCGAATCCTGCCACCCGGCGTCCGCGCCGGGGAACCGGCCCGGCCACGCGTCCCACACCTCGACATAGGTAAGGTAACCCTAAGTTCCAATGTTCGATTCTTCCCCGTGCGGGTGCCCTGTCGGCGGTCGTAACCTGTATGGGCCAATGACGTCCCTTACGGAGAGACCTTGCCCAGTCCCTACCGCGCGATCTTCGCAGCGCCCGGCACCAAGGCCTTCAGCGCCGCCGGCCTCATAGGCCGGCTGCCGATCTCCATGGTGGGCGTCGGCATCCTCACGATGATCTCCGAGATCACGGGGCGGTATGCGATGGCCAGTGCCCTCACCGGCACCCTGGCCCTGGCCGCGGCGTTCATCGGCCCGCAGGTGTCCCGGCTGGTGGACCAGTACGGGCAGCGGCGGGTGCTGCGCCCCGCGACCCTGATCTCCGTCGCCTCCGTCATCGCCCTGGTGCTGGCCGCGGCGAACGGCCTCCCCGACTGGACCCTCTTCGTCTTCGCGGCCGTCGCGGGCTGCGTGCCGAGCGTCGGCTCGATGATCCGCGCCCGCTGGACGGTGCTCTACCACGACGCCCCGCGCGAGCTGCACACCGCGTACTCCTTCGAGTCCGTGGTGGACGAGGTCTGCTTCATCTTCGGACCGATCCTGGCGATCGGGCTGTCCACGACCTGGTTCCCGGAGGCCGGGCCGGTGATCGCGGCAGGCTGCCTGCTCGTCGGCGTCTGGCTGCTCACGGCGCAGCGCTCCACGGAGCCGCCGCCGCACCCCCGCAGCCAGGACGGCGACCGGACCTCCGCACTGCGCTCCCCCGGCCTGCAGGTGCTGACGGCCACGTTCGTGGCGACGGGTGCGATCTTCGGGTCCATCGACGTGTCCACCCTGGCCTTCGCCGAGGAGCAGGGCCACAAGTCCGCCGCCAGTTTCATCCTGGCCATCTGGGCGGCCGGATCCTGTCTGGCCGGCATCGTCTTCGGCCTGCTCCATCTCAAGGGCCGGACCGAACGCCGGTGGGTACTGGGCATCTGTGCGATGGCCGTGAGTATGATCCCCCTCCTACTGGCCGGGAACCTTCCGTTTCTGGCCGTGGCGCTCTTCGTCTCGGGCCTCGCCATCGCTCCCACGATGATCACCACGATGGCCCTGATCGAGGCGCACGTACCACGCGCGAAGCTCACCGAGGGCATGACGTGGATCACCACCGGCCTCGCCGTCGGTATCGCGGTCGGCTCCTCCGTGACCGGTCTGGTCATCGACGCGGCCGGGGCTCAGCGCGGGTTCGTCGTCTCGGTCTCGGCGGGGACCGCCGCGGCGGCGGTGGCGTTCGCGGGTTACCGCCGGCTGACGAGGCCGGCGCAAGGGGAGGAGCCCTCTAGCGATGGGGACGGCGACAGCAGCAGGGAAGAACGGGCCGGCGACAGCGGGCGCGTGGCGTAACTGGGCGGGCAACGTCACGGCCGCACCCGCCCGGGTGGTGACCCCGGCCTCGGTCGGGGAGCTTCAGGAGGCGGTCCGCCGGGCCGCCGAGGACGGGATGAAGGTGAAGGCGGTCGGCACCGGCCACTCCTTCACCGCGGCCGCCGCCACCGACGGGTTGCTCGTACGCCCGCAGGCGCTGGCCGGGATCCGGGAGATCGACCGGACCGCCGGCACCGTGACGGTGGCCGCGGGCACGGTGCTCAAGGACCTCAACCAGGCCCTGGCCCGGGAGGGCCTGTCGCTCACGAACATGGGCGACATCATGGAGCAGACGGTCTCCGGCGCCACCAGCACCGGCACCCACGGCACCGGCCGGGACTCCGCCTCCATCGCCGCCCAGATCCGCGGTCTGGAGCTGGTCACGGCGGACGGCCGCCTGCTCACCTGCTCCGAGAAGGAGAATCCGGAGGTCTTCGCGGCCGCCCGGATCGGCATCGGAGCCCTCGGCGTCGTCACGGCGATCACGTTCGCCGTGGAGCCGATCTTCTTCCTGACTGCCCGTGAGGAGCCCATGGGCTTCGACCGGGTGACCGCAGAGTTCGAGCAGCACTTCGCGGAGAACGAACACTTCGAGTTCTACTGGTTCCCGCACACCGGCAACTGCAACACCAAGCGCAACAACCGCAGCCAGGGCCCCGCCGCCCCGCCCGGAGCGGTGAGCGCCTGGGTCGAGGACGAACTGCTGTCCAACGGCCTCTTCCAGGCCGTCAACTCGCTGGGCCGCGCGGTCCCGGCGACCATCCCCTCCATCGCCCGGATCGCGAGCCGCGCCCTGTCCGCGCGCACCTACACGGACATCCCGTACAAGGTGTTCACCAGCCCGCGCCGGGTGCGCTTCGTGGAGATGGAGTACGCCCTTCCGCGCGAGCAGGTCGTCGAGGCGCTGCGGGAGCTCAAGGCGACGGTCGACCGCTCCGGGCTGCGGATCAGCTTCCCGGTGGAGGTGCGCACGGCCCCGGCGGACGACATCGCGCTGTCGACGGCCTCGGGGCGGGAGACCGCGTACATCGCGGTGCACATGTACAAGGGCACCCCGTACCAGGCCTACTTCACGGCCGCCGAGCGGATCTTCACGGCGCACGGCGGACGGCCGCACTGGGGCAAGGTGCACACGCGGGACGCGGAGTACTTCGCCCGCGTCTACCCGCGCTTCGGCGAGTTCACCGCGCTGCGGGACCGGCTGGACCCGGAGCGGCTGTTCGGCAACGACTACCTGCGGCGGGTGCTGGGCGAGTAGCCCCGGCCGGGCCCCTGCCCACGCTCAGCGCTCATGGGGTGTGGGGCTTTCCGTGGGTGTGGGCGTCGGGGTCGGGGTGGGCTTCGGGCTCGGCATCGGCGGGCTCGGACTCGGCGTCGGGCGCCCGGAGTCCGGGCCCGGGGAGCCCGAGGGGTCCGGGGCCGACGGCCCGGGGCCGGGGCTCTCGCCCGGGCCGCGGCCGCCGTGCGGAGCCGAAGGGCTCGGGGAGGTCCCGGACCCGGAGGATCCGCCGCCCTTCCCGCCGGTGCCGGGTTCCTTCCCGGGGCCGGCGGGCCCGCCGTCGTTCACCTTGTGCGTGCCGCCGGACCAGATGGTTCCGCCGCCCTGGCTGATCGCCGTACCGGAGAAGGCCTCGTACGCGCCGAGGCCGCCGAGCGCGAGGGCGAAGGCCGCGCCCGAGGCCACCGCCGTGCGCTTCCAGCCCCGTACGCGGGTGCCGTGCACGGTGGCCTCGCCGAACTCCTCGGAGGGAGGGACCGCACGGAGCAGCAGGGTGCCGCCGGCCGCCTCCTCCCCATGGGGCAGCGGGACCTGACGGGCCCTGGGACGGGCGCTCTCGCGCAGCTGGTCGCCGGTGCGCTTGAAGAGGTGCTGGATGACGGGGCCGCCGGCGGTGGCGACCACGCTCACCACGCCGGCGCCGAGGATGGTCCCGTAGACGCCGAGCTGCGAGGCGAGCAGGGCCGCCGCGACGGTGGCGAGGGAGGAACCCGCGATCTGGGCCACGCTCAGATCGAGCCTCTTCTTTTCCGTCCCGTCCGTCCCCTCCGTCCCCTGCGTCCCCTGCGTCCCGGACCCCGGTCCGGCTGCCGGCGCGGCCTTCCGACCCATCCTCATCCCCTGCGTGTGCTGCCTCTCGCGACCTCTCGCGCTTCACCGCTCTCAGCAGTTACTGACCGCCGGGCGAAAGGGATAGTTCCGTTTCTGGGGATTCTGTGAAGCAAGACACCCGAAAACGGGCGCGGCCGCAGGTCCGGCCCGATTCAGGGCAGCCCAACTCCCACCGCCCACGACAAGTTCGGCGGCGCGGCGGTCCACCCAGGTGGCCCGAATGGAGTACTGTGGCGAGCCCTGGGGCCGTCCTTCCTTACGGATGTCCGGACTCGGGAGAGGGGGCCGACTGATGGAGAAACGGCACTCGAGACCGGTGATCCCGCGGCATTGCACGGGTTCCTGCTGCGCACAGTAACCGTTCGGTCACTGTGTGTGCCCAACAGGTAACCGTGCCATAACGGCGATCAAGGGCGCATGCCCGACACGCCGGTTGAACTCGGCAAGGTTGTGGCAGGCTGCACCCGGGCAGGCCACACTCGACTAGCGGAAGCAGCGACGCACGTGACGTCGGCAGGCACCACCCGGGAGGTCCCCATGCCCGAACTGCGTGTCGTGGCCGTCTCAAATGACGGCACACGACTGGTGCTCAAGGCTGCGGACAGCACGGAGTACACGCTTCCGATCGACGAGCGGCTGCGCGCTGCCGTGCGCAACGACCGCGCACGCCTGAACCAGATCGAGATCGAGGTGGAGAGCCACCTCCGCCCCCGTGACATCCAGGCCCGCATACGGGCCGGTGCCTCCGCTGAGGAGGTCGCTCAACTCGCCGGCATCCCCGTCGACCGCGTACGCCGCTTCGAGGGCCCGGTGCTGGCCGAGCGCGCGTTCATGGCGGAGCGGGCCCGCAAGACCCCCGTACGCCGCCCCGGCGAGAACACCGGACCCCAGCTCGGCGAGGCCGTGCAGGAGCGGCTCACGCTGCGCGGCGCCGAGAAGGAGTCCGTGCAGTGGGACTCCTGGCGCCGTGACGACGGCACCTGGGAGGTCCTGCTGGTCTACCGGGTCGCGGGCGAACCGCATTCGGCCAGCTGGACGTACGACCCGCCGCGCCGGCTGGTGGTGGCCGTGGACGACGAGGCCCGCTCCCTGATCGGCGAGGCGGACGACCTTCCGGCGACGCCGGAGCCGAGCTTTCCGTTCGTGCCGAGGATCGCGCGGCTGCCGCGCGACCGGCCGCTGGACCGCGCGCTCGACCGCCAGCTGGAACGACCCGTCACCCCGGCCCCGGAGCCGGAGGAGGAGCGGGACACGCTGACGAGCCTGCTGGAGGCGGTGCCGAGCTTCCGCGGCGACCTGGTGGTCCCGGAACGCACCGAGCCGCCGTCGGAGGAACCGGAGGCGGAGGAGCCCCCGGCGGCTTCGGCGAGTGCCGGTGCCGGCGCCGCGTACGCGGACGTCCTGATGCCGCGGACCGTGGCGGGCCACCGGGACCGCCTGACGGGCACCACGGACCGCCAGGCGGAGGCCGACGGCGTCCGCCCGGGCCGCCGAGCGGCGGTCCCGAGCTGGGACGAGATCGTCTTCGGCACGCGCCGCAAGAAACAGGAGTAGCCGCCCCGGCCGCGCGAGCGGCCCGGGGCTGCGCCCGGCCTCCCGGGGCACCGCTCCGCCCCGGACCCCGCGGCTCAAACGCCGGCGGGGCCGGAGGCTACTGCGGGGCCGGGCCCGTGGCCACCGGGCGGGTCGGGTCCGTGGACCATTCCGACCAGCTGCCTGCGTACAGGGCGGCCGGCACGCCCGCCACCTCGAGCGCCAGTACCTCGTGCGCCCCCGAGACCCCCGAACCGCAGTACACCCCGACCGGCGCCTCGCCGGAGACACCCAGCCCGGCGAACCTGGCGCGCAGCGCATCCGCCGCCAGGAACCGCCCGTCCGCGCCCACGTTCTCCGTCGTCGGCGCCGACACCGCTCCCGGAATATGCCCGCCGACCCGGTCGATCGGCTCGACCTCGCCCCGGTACCGCTCCCCCGCCCGCGCGTCCAGCAGGATCCCGCTCCGCGCGAGCGCCGCCGCGGCGTCCGCGTCCAGCAGCCCCACCGCCCCCGGGTTTGGCTTGAAATCGCCCTCCTCGACGGTCACCGCGTCAGCCGTCACGGGCCCGCCCGCCGCCGTCCATGCGGCCAGTCCCCCGTCCAGTACCCGCACGTCCGTGTGACCCGTCCAGCGCAGCAGCCACCAGGCCCGGGCGGCGGCCCACCCCTGGCCCCCGTCGTACACGACCACCGGCACGTCCGCCGAGACCCCGGCCCTGCGCATCACCGCCGCGAACTCCTCCGGCTGCGGCAGCGGGTGCCGGCCGCCCGCCCCCGGCGGACCTGCCAGTTCGCGGTCGAGGTCCACGTACACCGCACCCGGCAGGTGTCCGGCCTCGTACTCGGACCGCAGGTTCGGGCCGCCCAGCTGCCAGCGGATGTCCAGCAGCACCGGGGGCCGGGAACCGGCCAGCTCGTCCCTCAGTTCGGACGCGGAGAGGATCGCGGAAGTCGCGGAGTTCGCAGTCATACGGCCCATCTTCCTCCCCGCTCCGCAGCCCGTGTAACAAGCCCGACATCGACAGGCCGCACTGATCCGGTCATCTCTCCCCGCTCCGGCGAAACCCGGCCGGTCGGGGCGCGCCGGACCCGCCGGAGTGGAAGCATCTGGTCCGGGATGAGCGACGACGGAGGAGACGGCTGACATGACCGAGGCACCGGAAGCAACGCGGCGCCCGCCCGGCACACCGTGCTGGTCGAGTCTGATGGTGCACGGCCTCGGGACCACCGAGGCCTTCTACACCGACCTGTTCGGCTGGGAGTACGAGCCCGGCCCCCAGCCGTTCGGCCCGTACGTCCGCGCGCTGCTCGACGGCCAGGAGGTGGCCGGCATCGGGGAGATGCCGCCGGACCGGCATCTTCCGGTGGCCTGGACGACGTACTTCGCCACCGACGACGCGGACTCCACGGCCGAGACGATCCGCTCCTGCGGCGGCACGGTGGCGGTGGGCCCGCTGGACGCGGGCGCCGCGGGGCGCCTGGCGATCTGCTCCGACCCGCTGGGGGCGATCTTCGGCCTCTGGCAGGCCGAGGAGCAGATCGGGACCCGGCAGCCCGGGGTCCCCGGCACGCCGGTCTGGAACGAACTGGTCACGCAGGACACGTCGACCGTCGGCAAGTTCTACGAGCACGTCTTCGGCCACGAGGCCGAGACGCACGGCACGGCCTCCGCGGACTTCGACTACGTGACGCTGCTGCTGGACGGGCGTCCGGTCGCCGCCGTGCACGGGGTCGGGCGCTCGCTCCCGCACGACCGGGGCCCGCACTGGATGACGTACTTCGAGGTCGAGGACACCGACACGGCCGCGGCCCGGGTCCACCGGCTCGGCGGGCGCGTCGTCCAGCCGCCCCGCGAGGGGCTGGCCGGCAGGGTGGCCACGGTCACCGATCCGGAGGGCGCGGTGTTCACCCTCCTGGAGTCGCGTCCCGGCAACGGCCACTGACCGGCGGCCCTCGTCGTACGGGCTACGAGGGCTTCGCCTCGGACAGGTGCATCAGCGCCTGGGCGGCGAGGCGATAGCCGTAAGCGCCCAGGCCGACCACGACACCGCTCGCCAGAGGGGCGATCACCGACTCGTGCCGGAACTGTTCGCGGGCCCACACGTTGCTGAGGTGCACCTCGATCCACGGGGGTGAATAGCTCGCCAGCGCGTCACGCAGACTCCATCCGGCGATCATCAGGGCACCGGGATTGACGATCGCTCCGACCGTGCTGCCGGAATGCCGGTGAAGGGCGCTGACGAGGTCGCCCTCCGAGTCGTGCTGGACGGAGCGGACCTCCCACCCCTTGACGCTCACTTCCCGGGCGACCGCCGCTTCGATGTCGGCGAGCGTGTCCGTGCCGTATATCTCCGGCTCGCGCCGCCCCAGGATGCCCAGGTTGGGACCGTTCAAGAGAAGAACGACACTCAAGGGGACACCTCGCCATTCATTTCCACGCCGTTCACTGCACCGGAGGGCTCCGGAACGACTCCCATACTGTCGGCGCCCTTCGCGGGCCGCCATCATCAGAATTGATAGTCCCGGCGGGGGCCGCGGCACGAGGACCGCTGGGGACCGGCTCGATGCCGGGCGCGCCCGGTCCGAGGACGCTCCGGGCCGCGCAGGACGCGAGAGCCCGTGGTGGGCGGCAGCCTCCGTTCACCGGGGCTGCGCGCGCCCCGTGAACCGAACTTCTCCCTTCCGGCAGCTGTCTTGATCTGCACTTGAGCCCGGCTGGAGCACTCCGGCCCCCCGTAGCCCGGTGCTGAATCATGACTGGCACGTCCACCGCCACCACTCGGACGAAGCGGCGCGACTGATGATCCGATGACAGGAGATGTGATGCTCGACTCTCTGATTCGCCTGCAGACGCCCCCGGTTTTTTCCGTCATGCGCACCTGCGAGAGCGACTCCTGCGAGACGGTCAGATTGTCCGAGCTCTCGTTTTCCGCCTGGTCGCGCGGCGAACTCGTCGAGGCGATTCGCCTGGCGGCCGTGGCCGCCCGCACCAACCCCGCATGCGCGGACAATTGCGTGGGGCCGGCCATGGTCTGGTATTCCGTTCTGCTCGTCCGGGTCCGTGAACTCGCCTCCGGGGCACGTGTGCTCGCCGGCGTGGAGGAACTGACGGCCCGCGCCGAGGAAACCGGCGGACTGGTGGCGGCTTCGCTGATCTGTGCGGCGGAACTCGCGTTCACCCGGGGGGATGTCGACTCCGCTGCCGATCTGGCGGGCAGGGGTGTGCACAGGGCGCAGCAGGCCGACCTCAACTCCCTGCTCCCCGATGCGCACACCATGCTGGCACTGAGCGCTCTGCGCCAGGGCAACATGAGCGTCAGCCTGGACTTCGTCGATCAGCTGCGGCAGGACGCCCTTCTCGGCCGGACGGTCGACAGGCCCAGTCAGTGCGCCTGGGCCGCGGCCCAGTTCCTGGAGGTACAGGGTGGCGCGAAGAGTGCCGCTCATCTCATCGCGGGCATCATCACGGACGACCAGCTCATCCTGGAGCTCCTGGCCTCCCAGCCGGCCGCTGCCGCCTGGCTCGTCCGGACCGCGCGGAAGCTGGGCGACGAATCCCTCGCCGAGCGGGTGGCCTCCGAGGCTGCCGGGCTCGCCGCGCGCAACCGCGGGCTCCGATCGATAGAGGCGGCGGCGGTGCACGCCGACGGGCTGCTGGAGGAGGACCCCGAACGGGTCATCGCTGCGGCCGAAGCACATCTGGACCTGTGGGCCGGCGCGTCCGCCTACGAGGATGCCGGGACCCTCCTCTCCGAGCTGGACCAGGAGCGGGACAGGGCCGTCGAGATCCTCGAACGGGCGGTGGACGGGTATGCGCGTTCCGCGGCCCCGCGGGATGCCCGCAGGGTCGTGAGCAAGCTCCGCTCGCTCGGTGTGCGACGCGGCCGCTATCCGCAGTACGCCGGCCAGGACGGTGTGAGCGCCGGCTCCCTCACCGTCACCGAGGCCGCGGTGGCCGAGCTGGTGAGCCAGGGATTCACCAACTCCCAGGTCGGCGAGCACCTGTTCATCTCGGGTCATACCGTGGCGTTCCACCTGAAGAAGATCTTCCGCAAGATGAACGTGGCCTCCCGGGTGGAACTGACGCGGACGTGGAGCCGTATCTCCAGTGCGGCTCCCGAGCTCGCACAGGTCGGCTGACGTCCGGCGCGGTCACCAGGTCACGCGGTCACCCGGTCACCCGGCCTCCACGGGCAGTATCCGGCGCAGCCTCCCCGGCGCGCCCGGGCGCTTGCGCCACTCGCGGGGATATCCCACGGACACCTCTTCGAAGCGGACGCCCTCGTGGTACGTGGTCCGCGGGATGTGGAGATGGCCGTAGACCATGGCGGCCACGTTGAACCTGCGGTGCCAGTCGGCCGTCAGTCCGGTCCCGCACCACATGGCGAACTCCGGGTACCAGAGGACGTCCGTCGGGTGCCGGTCGAGCGGGTAGTGGTTGACGAGGACGGTGGGCAGGCCGTCGGGGAGTTCGGCGAGCCTGCGCTCGGTCTCGGCGACCCGGGCCCGGCACCAGGCCTCGCGGCTCGGGTAGGGGTCGGGGTGCAGGACGTACTCGTCGTTGCAGATGACGCCGGTGCTGTGCGCGTAGGCCAGTCCCTCCTCCTTGGTGGTGCAGCCGGCCGGCAGGAAGGAGTAGTCGTACAGCAGGAAAAGCGGTGCCACGGCCACGGGGCCGTCGGGCCCCTCCCAGATCGGGTAGGGGTCCTCGGGCGTCGTGACGCCCAGTTCGCGGCACAGCTCGACCAGGTGCTCGTAGCGGGCGACACCGCGCAGGGTGAGGGAGTCGCTCGGGTGGGTCCACAGTTCGTGGTTGCCGGGGACCCAGACGACCTTGCGGAAGCGGCTCGCGAGGGTTTCCAGGCACCAGCGGATGTCGGCCACGTTCTCGCCCACGTCCCCGGCGACCAGCAGCCAGTCGTCCTCCGAGTCCGGTGTCATCCGCTCGACCAGGGCGCGGTTCTCGGCGTGGTTGAGGTGGAGGTCGCTGATGGCCAGCAACCGTCCCCCGCCCGTACCGGCGGCTTTCCCGGTCATCCCGCGTCCCGTTCGGTGCACACGACGGGTGCCGGGAGGGACCCATCCGCCTGCTTCGCGCACGCAGCCGTCCGCGCGGGGGCGGCGGCCGCGTGCTGCGGCGAACTGGAAGTCATGCTTCTCTCCTCCTGGCACTCGTCGAGTGCCGGTCAAGCCCTGCGATCGAGGGCGACGGCCCCTCGGACGCCCGAGGATGCCGGCAGGACGCTCTGGCGGAGCAGCCTCTCCGTCAGCAGTGCGATCACGTCTGCGCTCTGGCCGGTGAGGAAGAAGTGGCCTCCAGGGAACACCCGGAGCTCCATCGGCCCGGTGGTGTGCGCTTCCCAGGACGCCGCTTCGTCGATCGAGACCCGGGGGTCGTTGTCTCCGGTGAGCACCGTCACCGGGCAGTCCAGCTTGCGTCCCGGCTCGTACTGGTACGTCTCGACGGCACGGTAGTCGCTGCGGATGGCCGGCATGATCATTTCCAGCAGTTCCGGGTCGGTCAGCATGGCCGAGTCGGTTCCGCTCAACTTGCGGAGTTCGGCCACCATCTGTGCGTCCGACCCCAGGTGGACCATGTCGTCGCGGTGGCGGGAGGGTGCCCGCCGGCCGGACGCGAAGAAGCGCACGGGCGAGGGGAGGCCGGCGTCCTGCATGCGCAGCGCGAGCTCGTAGGCGAGAACGGCGCCCATGCTGTGCCCGAACAACGCCAGGGGCAGATCGTCGAGATGGCGCACGGCCGCGAAGATCTGGTCCGCCAGGTCGGGGATGCTGGGGATGTTCGGCTCGTGGCGTCGGTCCTGCCGCCCCGGGTACTGGATGGCCAGCACGTCCACCGCGGGCGCGAGCGCCTTGGACACGGGAAAGTAGAAGCTCGCCGATCCGCCTGCGTGCGGCAGGCATATGAGGCGGACTTTACTGTCCGGCGCCGGGGGGCGCCGCCGGACCCATTTCTCGAATTGCTCCACTGTTTTCGACATCTTCCAGATCCTAGGGTGGGCTTGGCGGGCTGGGCATCCCTCGACCTGATAGCCGCCCCGAATCCGGCCGGACGTCCGCACTGAGGCCCGCGTGGAATATCTGATAACGCCGATGAGTGGACCAGGTGAAACCTGGCCCACTCTGCCGGATGGCGAAACACTTCGCCTGCTGTACGAAATCGGCAGCGTCGGCGGCCGGTTACCGCTAACCGATGCGTTCCGCGGCGAGCTGCCAGACGGGAGCCTTGATCCGTCCCTGATCGTCGAGTTCGACCGAATCGATGGGATTCGAGGCGAGCGCCGGGTCGAAGCGGGCCAGCGATTCGCTGACGTCCTCCGTCTCGGAGGCCGCCAGGCTGATCAGCTGCCGAATGCTCTCGGGGGTGAGCGAGGTCTGGTACAGGACCGGGCGCAGCACGGTGATGTTCCACTGCTTGCCGACGATCTCACGGAGGTTCTTCTCGCTGACGCGCTGCGCGACAGGGAAGACCGCGGGCAGTTCCTCGGCGAAGCAGAGCAGGTGCAGCCGCGCGCCGGGCTTGGTGGCGCGGTACAGCGCGTCCATGTAGCGGCGCTGGTTGTCCTCGGTCAGGCAGTGGTAGAGCCCGCTGTCGATGACCGTGTCGAAACGGTTCTCGTAACCGTCCAGGCTGGTCGCGTCGGCAACGGCGAAATCGACGTCGAGTCCCTTGGCGCGGGCGCGCTTCTTCGCCTCCTGGATGGCGGTCGGCGCCCCGTCGATGCCGGTGACCCGGTAGCCGCGCGAGGCGAGGAAGATGGCGTTGTCGCCGAGCCCGCAGCCGACGTCGATCACGTCGCCGCTGACCTGGCCCGCGTCCTCGGCCGCGATCACGGCCGGCTGGGCATCGGCGATGTCCCACGGCGCGAGGATTCCGACCGGAGCGTCTCCCTTGTATCCCTGGTAAACGGCTTCCAGGTTGAGGTGTTCCAGCGAGAAGTTCTCAAGGTTCTGTTCGGTCACGTGATCCTCCAGCGAGCGCCCCGAGTGAAATCGGCGGACCCATTTTGAATTGGTCGGGACCGGTGCCGATCCCGCGACTTGCATGATCCTTCCAGACCCTAGGGCAGACATGACGGGCCGGGCATCCCTCGATCTGATAGGGCAATGCGCAACGCCTCGGGTTGCATGGCGGGCTACCAGGTCAAGGGATGTCCGGCCAGGGGTGCATTACCTACCCTGAAAGGAAATTCTCGGCGAACGCACCGCCCGGTTCCGGAGCTTCGCCCGCGAGCGGGAGCGCGGCCGGTGCCGTCCTGAATCGTGGAGCGCTCGCCCGGCCCGAAGGAATGAGTGCAATGACTCCAGAAGACACGTTCATGCGGTTCCGCGAATACATGCTGGGACCGGCACGGTTCATGACCCTGCTGTCCTGTTTCGAGCTCGGCATCATCGATGCGCTCCGGAAAGAGCCCGGCATGACCACGGACCGGATCGGCGAGGCCGTCGGCGCCACGGCGGGGGCCGTGGAACAGCTCCTCCACCTGCCGGTCAAGGAGGGTTTCCTCTCGTACGACGAGGCTTCCGGCGGCTACTCCCTCGACGCTCTCGCGGACATCGCAGAGGCCGACCTCGGGCGACTGCTCACCGTGATGGACATGATCAAGGTCGTCATGCTCAGGCAGATGTTCTACCTGACCGAGAGCGTTCAGACCGGCACGGTCGTCGGCCTGGACAAGTTCTACGGGTTCAAGGGAAATCTGTACGAGGCCGTGGGCGAGCACAAGGACCTGCGCGAATCCTGGGCCACCATGATGGACGATGTCACCGCCCACGTGGATCCCTGGTTCTTCCGCAACCTCCGCATACCGGCCGGCTCGAAGGTGCTCGATCTCGCCGGGAACACCGGTCTCGGAGCGATCATGACCTATCGGCTGAAGGCTTCGCCCGGGCTTCGCGTGACGACGTTCGACCTGCCCGAGAAGGAAGAGGAATGCCTCGAGACCTTCCGCGCCCACGGCGTCGAGAAGCACTGCTCGTTCATCGGCGGTGACGTCTTCGCAAGCGTTCCCAAGGGCTTCGACGTCGTCCTGATCAAGCACTTCCTGGACATGTTCGACAAGGAGGACGTGGTCAGGATCCTCACCAGCGTCAGCGAGGCGCTGGAAGTCGGCGGACAGGTCAACATCCTGGTGCCGGTGTACCCCGACGACGTCAAGGACACCAGCAGCGCCGGCGTCGACCTCTTCCCCGCCTACTTCCTCTCCGGCGCCATGGGCAAGGGAGGGCCGCAGAAGCTGTCGACCTACCGGAGCTGGGTGGAGGAGTGCGGGTTCGAGGTCACGAAGACGGTGGCCCAGGACCTCACCAAGACACCCGGAGCCCTGATCGCGCACGGCATCCTGTGCGCGACGAAGGTCGCATGAGCCGGTGAACGCGGGCGGGCCTGCGCGTCGGGGTCTGCGGCCGCGGCCGGCCGGACCCGGCGCGGATCCCGCCCGCGCCGGGTCGACCCGGCGCGGGCGGGGCTCAGGCCAGCTGCAGCGGAAGCCGGTCGACCCGGGTGAACCCGGGTCGCAGCGCCCACGGGATCTGCTCCCGCCCGACCGCCAGGGCCAGGTCGGGGAACCGGGTGAACAGCGCGTGCAGCGCCACCTCGGCCTCCTGGCGGGCCAGTACGGCACCGAGGCAGTAGTGCAGCCCCTGCCCGAAACCGAGGTGGCTCTCGGTGCGTTCGGTCTCCCGGCTCACGTCCAGCCGCTGGGGGTCGTCGAATTGGCGCGGGTCGGTGTTCGCGGCGAGGAGCAGCGGGATGACCGGCGCCCCCGCGGGGATCGTGACGCCGCCCAGCTCGACCCCCTGCGACGGGTAGCGGGGCTGCCCGAACTGGACGGGCCCCAGTCGCATCAGCTCGTGTACCGCCTGCGGCCACAGGGACGGGTCGGCGCGCAGCAGGGCGAGCTGGTCCGGGTGTCCGAGCAGGGCGAGCACCGCATTGCCGAGCAAGGAGGTCGTCGTCTCGTGGCCGGAGATCACCAGGGTGAAGACCAGCGTGACCATCTCCCGGTCGGAGAGGCGGTCGCCGTCGTCCTCCTGGGCCTGTACGAGTGCGGTGATCAGGTCGTCGCGCGGCTCGGCACGCCGGCGTGCGATCAGGTCCAGCACGTGGTCGACGCACTCGCGGAAGACGGTCGGGAGGCTCTCGACGTGCGCCATGGGCGCGGAGAGCATGCCCGCCCACTCGTGCCACTGGGGACGATCGGCCTCGTCGATGCCGACCAGCTCGCAGATCACCGTGATCGGCAGCGGGTAGCAGAAGGACTCCATGAGTTCGACCGGCGCACCGTCGCGTGCGGCCTCGGCCAACCGGTCGAGGAGCGCCTCGGTGATCTCCTCGACCCGCGGGCGCAGCGCGGACACGCGCCGCGCGGTGAACGCCCGGGAGACCAGCTTGCGCAACCGGCGGTGGTCGGCGCCGTCGACTTCGACGATCTTGTCGGCGAGGTAGTCGACCAGGTCGGACGGGATGTTGAGCCGCTTCATGATCGTGGTCCGGACGTCCGGGCCTCCCGGCACCGAGGCCGGGTTGTTGAGGAACAGCGGATCGGACAGCACCCGGCGGACGTCGGCGTAGCGGGTGACCAGCCACATCGGCGGCCCGCCCATCATCGTGCCGGTCAGGATCGGAGCCTGCTCGCGCAGCCGCGCGTACCCGGCGAACGGATCGGCTGTCAGTTCCGGCGAGAGGAGCTCGACCGGGTCGGCCTGGGTCTCGGCGGTGGCGGTCATAAAGTCGCTCACTTCCGTATCGGAGAAATGGTGTGCCGACCCACCGATATCAGGTGGGCACGCGCGACGGGCATTTGTCGTTCGGGGTTGAACGGAACCGGCACGACCGGATTTCGAACTGCGCCGTCCGCTTCAACCGGCCCGCTTCTTCGGCACGTTACGGCAGTAATGACCGACAACACATCCCTCAACCTGATAGGGTTTTCCGATCCTTGACACACCTCGAACACCGGAATACTATTCTGGCAATTTTCCGGCGTGGCGGAATTCAGCCCTTCAAACAGCGCGGACCTGTGAAGTCCTCCTTGACGCCGTTTTTCGAAGCGCGCGCTGATCTGCCCACAGCATGCGAGTAGGGGCACGATGCCAACCATGCGAACGCACGATACGTACTCGAATCCGACGGACACGGACGTCGTCATCGTGGGCAACGGGCCGATCGGTGCCACGCTCTCGGTGCTGCTCGCCCAGCGCGGCTGGCGGGTGACCGTGCTCGAGCGCCGCGCCCGGCCGTACCGGCTTCCCCGGGCGACCAGCTTCGACGGGGAGACCGCGCGGCTCCTGGCGGCCACCGGGATCGGCCTGGACCTGGGCCGGGTCACGGAGCCGGCCAACGGCTACCAGTGGCAGACCCCCTCCGGCGCGGCGCTGCTGGACATCGAGTTCACGACGGCCGGACCGTACGGCTGGCCGGACGCCAACACGATGCACCAGCCGGCCCTGGAGGAGCTGATCGCCGCCAGGGCGGCGGCACTTCCCGGCATCACGGTGCTGCGCGGGCACGAGGTCGTGAAGATCAACGACGGCGGGGAACACGTGGAGGTGACGGCGACCACCGACGACGACGCGACCCGCGTCCTCTCCGCGCGGTGGGTCGTGGGGTGCGACGGAGCCAACAGCTTCGTGCGCGACCACCTCGACGTCTCCGTGACGGACCTCGGGTTCTCCTACGAGTGGCTGCTGTGCGACGTCGAACTGCGCCAGCCGCGCGAGTTCACCCCCACCAACGTGCAGATCTGTGATCCGGCCAGGCCCACGACCGTGGTGGCCAGCGGCCCCGGGCGCCGGCGCTGGGAGTTCATGCGCCTGCCGGGCGAGAGCACCGCCGAGCTCAACCGGGACGAGACGGCCTGGCGGCTGCTGGCGCCGTTCGGCGTCACCCCCGACACGGCCACCCTGCTGCGCAGCACCACGTACATCTTCCAGGCCCGTTGGGCCGACCAGTGGCGCGTGGGCCGTGTCCTGCTGGCCGGCGACGCGGCCCATCTCATGCCGCCCTTCGCCGGGCAGGGCATGTGCTCCGGCATCCGGGACGTCGTCAACCTGGCGTGGAAGCTGGACCTGACGCTCCGCGGCGTCGCGGACGAGTCCGTACTGGACAGCTACACGCAGGAGCGCCGCGCACAGGCCAAGGAGGCGATCTTGGCATCGGTCCAGCTGGGCCGGGTGATCTGTGTGACGGACCCGGCGGCCGCCGCCGAGCGGGATGCCACGGTGCTCGCCAACCGGCGCGGCAAGCCGGCGGGCCGGCCGGAGCCGGCGAAGGCGCTCTCGGGCGGGCTGCTGCACCGGCGGCCGGGGGCCGGGGCGGCCGAGGCGCCCGCGGGTGCCGTCGTACCGCAGGGCCGCGTGGCGCGCCGGGGCTCCACCGGGCTGTTCGACGAGGTGGTCGGCCGTGGTTTCGTCCTGCTGACCACCGGCGATCCGCACGCCCTGCTCGACGAGGAGCGGCTTTCCTTCCTCGCCGGTCTGGGGGCCCACGTGGTGCGGCTGCTGCCGCCCGGACAGGCATCCGAGGAGCACGGCCCGGCCGATGTGATTGGTGTGGTGGATGCGGACGGGGTCTACGGGCCGTATCTGGCCCGGTTCGGGGCGACTTCGCTGCTCGTCCGTCCGGACTACCACGTCTTCGGTGCCGCGAGCGGCCCGGACGGCACCGCAGCACTGGTCGACGACCTGCGGGGCCGGTTGTGCGCCGCGGTGCCGGCCGGTGCGGGGCACCGGGCCGGCTGACGGTCGTACGCGGTCAGGGCACGGCCAGGCGGGCGAGCGCCACCGCGCCGCGCAACGAGGAGAGGCCCCCCAGCGCTGCCGGCTCCACCGGCAGCGGGGGTTGGCCGGGGCGGGCCAGCTCGGCGAGGTGACCGGAGACCAGCCCGACGAGCTCGGGGAGGCCGGCCGCGAAGCCGCCGCCGATCAGGGCGAGTCGGGGATGGACCAGTTCCTGGACGCCGGACACCGCGGCGGCCAGGGCCCGGGAGGTCTCCTCGACCGCGGTCACCGCCCACGGCGCCCCTTCGCGCAGCGCCCGCCGCAGTTCCCCGAAGGGGACGGGCTCGCCCCGCAGAACGGCCGCGCGGGCCAGGGTGGCCGGTCCGGAGGCGATCGCCTGGAGGCATCCCCGGCGGCCGCAGACGCACTGCGCACCGCCCATCGCGACGATCACGTGTCCGAGCTCGAAGGAGCCGCGGCCGAGCCCGGGGCACGGCGCCCCCTGCAGGACGAGACCGCCGCCGATGCCGGTGCCCACCCCGACGTAGAGCAGGTCGTCGCAGCCCGATTCCCGGGCCTCCGCGAGCGCACCGAGGTCGCCGTCGTCCGCCCGGGCGACGGCGGCTCCGGGGAACAGCGCGCGCAGCGACGCGTCCAGGTGGAGCCCGTTCCACTCCGGCCGGCTGGGCCAGGCGGTGACCCGCCCGGCCGGGTCGACGGTGCCGGGCATCGCGACGCCCACCGCGCGCAGCGGTACCGGGAGCCGCGCCCGCAGTTGCTCCACGTGGTGGGCGAGCAGGGCGAGGTCCCGGTCAGCGCTGTGCCGCGGGCCCCACCGGAAGGCGGATTCGTCCACGCACTCCGCGCCGGCCTCCACCCGGAAGGCGACCTTGGTGCCCCCGATGTCGACACCGAGGTGATGTGCCTTCTCCATGCCCTTCGACGACCCTCAGGCCCGGGGCACGGACGGGCACAGCGCGAGCAGTTCGGCCGGGCAGTGCAGGACGGCGCCCGGCTGAGCGCCCAGCAGTGCGTCCTCGTCGTCCACCTCGGCCCACAGTGCGGCCGCCGAGGCCACACCGGCGCCGTGGGCGCTGACGATGTCGGTCGGTGCGTCGCCGATCATGATCGCCGTCTCGGCCGGCAGTCCCAGCAGCTCGAGAGCGCGCAAGACGATGTCCGGGGCGGGCTTCGGGTGGGCGACCTCGTCCGAGCCGATCACGTGGTCGAAGAAGGCGAGCAGGCCCAGCTGTTCGAGCAGGGACCGCGCCCGCGGCCCGCTCTTGCCGGTGGCCACCGCGAGCTTGTACCCGCGCGTCCGCAGGGTCAGCAGCAGCTCCGCCATGCCCTCGAAGACCGGCACCTGGTGGGCGAGCCGGTAGCTCTCGCGGACGAAGGGCTCCTCCATCTCCAGCGGGAGGCCCATGATCCGCATGATGTCGGGGAAGTAGCGTCCCTGGTGGCGCCGGTACTCCTCGAACGGAGCCCGGCCCTCTCCGACGACCTCCTTGTACGCGATGGCGAAGGCCTCTTCCATCACCGCGAAGCTGTCGACGATGACGCCGTCCAGATCGAAGATCACGGCGCGCCTGGCCGACCGGGGCGCCTCCGCCACCGTTGCCGGTATCCCTGTCATTGAAATTGTCACGTGATGCCATCCCGTACGTCTGGTCGTTCACTTGGAACTCGTGGTTCCACTGGAATCCGCGCCTTCTACCGGTAGGCGGGCACGGTGGTGCGGGCGCGGGCGGAGCGGGCCGACGCGTAGAAGTCCTCGATGACTCCGACCGTCGTACGGGCCTCACCGATGGCCCTGCCCCGGTTGCCCGGGTCCCCCAGTACCGCGGCGAGGCCGTCCAGCTGTCGCCGGTACTCGTTGCCGATGGGCTCGTCCGGCACCGGGACCGGCATGGTGACGCCTTCACGGGTCAGCGTCAGCACCGACTGGGGGTTGCGGTTGGGGCTGAAGCCGAAGGTGCACCGCAGGTCGGCGGTCCCCTCGCTGCCCACCACCTGGATCCGGGACACGTCCCGCGCCTCGTGCGACGCCCAGCTGGCGTGCAGGGCGACGGACACTCCGTCCTCGCGGACGAGGAAGCCGCGGGCGGTGTCCTCGACGTCGCCGTCGGCGTCGGTGACGGGCTGGTCGTGGCGCCATGCCGCGCTCCAGGAACCGACGTTGACGAAGTCGTTCGCCGTCACGCCGACGACCTCGGCGAAGCGGGCCGGACCGAGCAGGGAGGCGAGCGTGTCGAGCAGGTGCCAGCCGAGGTCGAACAGCACACCGCCGCCGGCCTTGCTGCGCTGGGTGAACCAACCGCCGGCCTTGGGGATGCCGCGCGCGCGGACCCACGACAGGTCGACGTGCCGGATGTGGCCGAGGTCCGGCACCAGGCGCGCCAGGGCTCCCACGTCGCTGCGGTAGGGCGCGGCGCTGCCCGCCAGCAGCATGGCGCCGCCGTTGCGTTCGGCGGCCGCCAGGGTGTCGGCCTCGTCGGAGGTCAGGCACACCGGCTTCTCCAGGAAGACGGAGATGCCCTTGCCGAGCAGGGTCGCGGCCACTTCGGCGTGCAGGTAGTTGGGCACCGCGACGACGGCGAGGTCGATCGACCGGGGGGTGAGCGCGTCCAGCGTCGCGTACACGGGAATGCCCGGCACCACGCCGAACGCCTCGCGCGCCGCCGGTTCGGTGTCGGTGACGGCCACCACTTCGAAGTCGGCGTGCTCGCTCAGCAGGGGGAGCCACAGCTCCCGGCCCGCCCAGCCGAGCCCGACGATGGCGACCCGGACGCTCATACCGTGCTCACAGCGTCGGCGATGATCGCGGCCGTGAGGTGCATGTCTTCCTCGGAGGCGAGCAGCGTGCGGTGGTGCAGCCAGATGCAGTCCTGGCTGATGGCCTCGGAGTTGGGGCAGCGCTCGGCGAGCTCCTCCGGGGTCGTGTCCGGTGCGCCGAGCTCCCAGAAGGCGTCGGTGCGGTAGATCGCGCGGAACCCGGCGAACGCCGGCAGGCCGGCCTCCACGAGCCTGTCGACCAGGGCGTTGCGGTCGTCCTCGCCGATGCCGGGCACCCGGAACATCGCCATGTAGTGCGAGGGGACGTCGGTGCGCTCGTCGGCGCGCTGCGGGACCACCCCGTCGATCGACTCGAGCAGGCGGGACAGCAGGGCCCAGCGCTCATGACGCGTGGCGATCTGGCCGTCCAGGCGGCGCAGCTGGGCCCGGAGCACCGACGCGGAGAACTCGTTGAGCCGCAGGTTGGAGCCGGCGATCGCGTGCATGTACCGGCGGTCGGTCCGGGGCCGCCCGCAGCTGTGCCGCAGGAAGGCGGTCTCGTACATCTCCGTGTCCGGGAACAGCACGGCGCCGCCCTCACCGGCGGTCATCAGCTTGCCGTTCTGGAAGCTGAACGCGGCGACCGAGCCGAGCTCGCCGACGCGCTTGCCCTGCCACCGGGCGCCGTGCGCGTGCGCGGCGTCCTGGAGCAGCGGGACGCCCGTGTTGGCGGAGAGCTTGGCGAGTGCGTCCATGTCCGCGAGGAAGCCGGCCATGTGCACCGGCATGATCGCCCGGGTCCGCGGGGTCACGGCGGCGGCGGCCGCATCCACGTCGATGTTGTACGTGTGCTCGTCGACGTCCACCGGGACGGCGACCGCGCCGAGGCGCTGCGCCGCCTGGGAGGACGAGATGAAGGTGAAGGCCGGGACGATGACTTCGGAGCCCGGGCCGACGCCCATGACCTGGAGGGCGAGTTCGAGTGCGTGGGTTCCGTTCGTGACCGCGAGGGCGTGGGCGGCGCCGTGGTGCTCGGCGAACTCCTGCTCGAAGGAATCGACTTCGCTTCCGCCCATCCGCCACCACTGGCCCTGCTCGAGTGCCCGGATGAGCCCTTCCCGCTCACTCTCGTCATACTGGGGCCACTGGGGGAATTCCGGCGCCTGTCGCACGTTCATGTTTCTCCAAGGAATGGATCTGACTCGACGCGAGGTGCGAAGCGGGCGGAGCAGCATGCTACGAGAAGAGGACGCGCGCACACGAGCACTCGCCGTCGAGATCGCGGAAGAGGCGCACACTCCGCCCCGTGCAGCGTCATGTGCGGTAAGAAAAAGCGGAATTACAGGTCCAACGTAGAGGAATGCCTGTCATCATGCACCCCCAGATTCGGTGGTTTTACCGGGGCCTCAGCGCAAATCGAAGAAAACTCGATAGGAATTCAGTTGCCCCTCGAGCATGTGAATACCGTGGTGAATGGGGTGGCCCAGTGCGGCTGCTTCACGCAGGAGCCGCGTCTCACGGGGTTTCATGACGATGTCGGCCACCACGCAGCCGGGCGGCAGGGAGTCCAGGGGGAACGGAAGGGGATCGTCCGCACGCATGCCGAGCGGCGTGGCGTTCACTGCGATGCCGATGCCGATGTCGCCCAGCTGCGGTCCGGTCAAGGCGCGGACCCGGCCCGGCCAGTGCGCGCCGAGGCGGGTGACGAGCGCGCCGAGCTTCGCGGTGTCCGTGTCGTACACGGACAGCCGGTCGACACCGGCCGTCAGCAGCGCCGCGGCGACGGCGCTGCCGGCACCGCCCGCCCCGACGAGCGCGACCCGTCTGCCGTGGGGATCGTGCCCGGCCCCGACGAGACCGGCCACGAAGCCCGATCCGTCGAAGTTCTCCGCGAGCCAGCTGCCGTCGGCCTCCCGCCGCAGCACGTTCGCGCTGCCGACGATGTCCACGGTCGGGCCACAGCGGTCGGCCAGCCGGCGGACGGCGACCTTGTGGGGCACCGTGACGAACATGCCGTCGAGGTTCTCCACGCGCTGCAGCCCGCGCACGATCTGCTCGAGGTGCTCCGGCCGGGCGTGCACCGGAACGAGCACCGCGTCCCTCCGCAGGCGCGCGAAGAGCGGATTCATCAACCCGGGCGCCTGGACCTGGGCGATGGGATCCCCCAGCACGGCGTACAGCCGGGTGGTGCCTTTGATCGTCGGCGTAGCGGGAGTTCGGGCGGTCATCGCAGCACCGCCTCGAAGTCGGTGACACCGGCCGCCGTCATCTCCGGGACGGAGAATGCGAGTTCCATCGACTGCTCCGCGTTGAGGCGGGGATCACAGGCCGTGTGGTAGCGGGCGGGCAGGTCGGCTTCGGTCGTTCCGGAGGCACCGCCGATGCATTCCGTGACGTCGTCGCCCGTCGCTTCGATGTGAATTCCGCCGGGGTGGGTGCCCAGCCGCCGGTGGACTTCGAAGAAGCCGGCCATCTCGTCGGCTATGTGCCGGAGATTGCGCGTCTTGTATCCGTTCGCCGACGTGTACGTATTGCCGTGCATCGGATCGCACTGCCAGATCACCTGGTGGCCGGAGGCGGCGACCTCCGCGACGATCGGCGGCAGGACGTCCCGGACCTGCCGGTGTCCCATGCGGCTGACCAGCGTCAGCCGTCCGGGTTCACGGTGCGGGTCGAGTCGCCGCACGTACGCGGCGGCCGTCTCCGGGCTCGTGCCCGGACCGATCTTGAGTCCGATGGGGTTGGACAGCAGTTCCGCGAACGCGATGTGCGCGCCGTCGAGCCGGCGGGTGCGCTCGCCGATCCACAGGAAGTGCCCCAGCCCACTGGCCAGCCGGGGCTCGGGCCCGCTGGTGTCCACGCGGAGCAAGGACCGCTCGTAGTCGAGCAGGAGTGCCTCGTGACTGACGTAGATGTCGCTGTCGCCGTTCCCGTCGCCGTTGTCGCCGAAGGTGCGGACCAGGGCCATGGTGCGCGCGGCCTCGGCGTGGGCCCGCAGCATCCGGTGGGGATCGGGTGTCCGGGCCGCGAGCGTGGGCTCGACCGAGTTGACCATGTCGCCGCGGTAGACGGGCAGCCCCAGTGCGTCGACGGCCTGGGATCGGGGCTTGGCGTACTGGCCGGCCATACGGGCGACCTTGACGACGGGCAGTCCGGTGCGGCGGGCGAGCACGGAGGCCATGTCCACGAGCGTCCACAGATTGGCGCGCACATGGGCTTCGGTGTTCGCCGCGAACGTTTCGGCGCAGTCACCGCCCTGGAGCAGGAACGCCTCGCCGCGCGCGACCGCGGCGAGCCGGCTGCGCAGCCGTGCCGTCTCGGCCGGCGTCACGATCGGCTCGGCGCGGCTCAGCAGTGCCACCGCGTCCCTCGCCTGCTCCGGGTCTCCCCAGACCGGCTGCTGCGCGGCCGGCCTGGCGAGCGCCGCGTCCAGCTCGTCGAACAGCCGGCGGTCCGCCGGCCGGGCGGTGCCGGCCGATCCGTCGAGATCGGCCGGCCACTGAGTTGCACGTGTCATTTCTGAGCCGCATCGGTCGTGGAGGCTTCGAGCGCGGCGCCGCCGACCAGATCGGCCAGGCGTGCTCGGGGCATCCGGTCCAGGACGCGCGCGACCACCTCGTGCGGTACGTCGCTTACCAGTTCCGCGCCGTTCGGGCCGTCGAGGACGAACGAGAGTCCGTTCATCGCCTTCTTGTCGTGTCGCATCAGATCGATGAGGGCCGCGGGTTCGGCCTCGACGGGCAGGGCGGTGGGGAGACCGTAGTACCGGACGACGTCCTGGTGCTCCTCCACCCGCGCCTGGTCGATACGGCCCAGGGCGCCGGCGAGCCGCCCCGCGAAGACCGTTCCGATAGCCACCCCCTCGCCGTGCCGCAGCGCGAAGTCGGTCGCCTTCTCCAGCGCATGGCCCAGCGTGTGGCCGTAGTTGAGCGTGTGTCGTGGTCCGGTGTCCCGCTCGTCGGTCTCCACGATGCGGGCCTTGAGGCTGACGCTGGCGGTGATCTGCTCCTCCAGCGACAGCCCGCGCAGGTCGGCCGCGCCGATGAAGTGGCAGCGGGCGATCTCGCCGAGACCGTTGAGCAGCTCGCGCCGCGGCAGGGTCGACAGGTACTCCGTGTCGCAGAGCACCGCACTGGGCTGCCAGTACGCGCCGACCAGGTTCTTGCCGGCCGGCAGGTTCACCGCCGTCTTCCCGCCGACGCTGGCGTCCACCTGGGCGAGCAGCGTGGTGGGCAGGTGGACCACGGGCACGCCCCGGTGGTAGAGCGCGGCCGCCAGCCCGACCACGTCGGTGGTCGTACCGCCGCCGCACGAGACGACGACGTCGGACCGGGTGAGCCCGAACCGCACGAACTCACCGCACAGCGCCTCCACCGTGGCGAGGGTCTTGTCCTGCTCGCCGTCCCGGGCCGGCAGCAGCAGGGTCTCGACACCGGTGTCCGGCACCCATTCCGCCGGGCGGGCCGACACGACGACGGCCCGCCCGGCGCCCAGCCGTCGGATCACGTCGGCGAGCGACGTACGCACTCCCGGGCCGATGACCACGTCGTACGCATGATCTCTGAGGCGCAGAGGAACGGAAGCCGCATCAGCCGTGTTTTCATCCATCATTTTCCCACTTCTGATTCCCACTTCTGATTCCCACTCGTTCTTGTGTCACCCGGGAGGAATTGCGGTACGGGCCCGGCGGCGGAGTGCAGGCTCAGTCCAGTGCGCCGGAGAGGATTCCGGAGACCAGTGTCCGGAGCTCGGCGTCGTCGGTGATCGTGCGCACCTGCTCACGACCGTCGCGGACCGTCAGATGACGTCGCTTCTTCATGACGACCTGACCGTTCTCGAAGGTCCGGCCGCACAGGATTTCCCGGCTGTCTGGCCGGTTCTCATCCGACAGGATCTCCCGGAGGCGGTCCTCCAGTTCCTTCCAGTCGCTCCACTGCCGGGACTGCATCGTGAACGTGTAGACGACGCCCCACCGGGTGACCGCCCCCCGGCGTTGGAGGGCGATCTCGGACTCGCGCTCGACCAGCCGGTACTGGGACCCGTACTGGGACTGCACCGCGTCGGAGACCAGCAACGGCTCGATGTAGGAGGGGCCCGGATAGCCGACGTCCACGAGCCATTCGTCACCGTCCAGGGCGACACGGATGAACATGTGCTCGACCTTGACGGCGAAGTTGTCCCAGCCCTCGCCGGTGCTGGCCGCCAGCAGCGTCACCTCGTAGCCCAGCTCGCGCAGAAGCCGGAAGAACAGCCGGTTCAGGTGGTAACAGGTACCGCCCCGCCCCTGGAGAATGCTCGTCTCGAACATGGCGTCCTCGTCGAGGTCGACGAGGTGCACTCCGTCATTGACGTCGTAGGCGGTGCCGTTGTACGGAATCGCCATCAGGTGGCTCTTGTGCAGCTTTCGCAGAGTCTCGATGTCCACGGCGGTTTCTCCGCCGCAGCCGATCCGCTCGAGATAACCACTCACGTCGAACACGCCATCACACTCTTTCATACGGAGATCGCCACCTGGGCCGCGCCCTGTTCGCCGCATATCAGCTCGTGCAGATGAGCGGAAAGCATTCCGGGCGTCGGGTGGTCGAAGACGATGTCGGGAGAGATTTTCACTTCGGTGATGTTGCGGAGCCGGTTGCGGAGCTCGATCGCCGTGAGCGAGTCGAAGCCGATCTCGAAGAGCCCCTGGTCCGCGTCGATCTGGTACGTCCCGCTGAAGCCCAGGACAGCACCCACCTGAGCCCGCACCAGGTCGAGCAGCACCTTCGTCTGCTCGGCAGCGGGCAGTCCGGCCAGCCGGGCGGTCAGCTGACGGTGATCGTCGCCGGTGCCCACCACATGCGCCAGTTGCCGACGTGCCCGTACCAGGCCGCGCAGCAGGTGCGGCACCCCGTCGCCCGCCGCGCCGGAACGCAGCCCCCGCAGGTCCAGCCTGACCGGCACGAGCATCGCCTGCCCGGACTCCAGAGCGGCATCGAACAGCTCCATGCCCTCCGCGGCCGTCATCGGCAGGACTCCCCCGCGCCGGTTCATCCGGTTCCTGGTGAGGTCGTCGATGTGTTCCGCCATGCCGGTGGCCTGCTCCCACACGCCCCAGGCCAGCGACAGTCCGGGCAGGCCCGCCGCCCGGCGGTCGGCCATCAGTCCGTCCAGGAAGGCGTTCGCCGCCGCGTAGCCGCCGCTGCCGGCGCCCATGAAGAGGGACGAGACGGAGGAGTAGACGATGAACGCGTCGAGGTCCAGGCCGCGGGTCAGCTCATCCAGATGCCGCACCGCATCGACCTTCGGCGCGAACACCGCTGCCAGCCGCTCCGGGGTCAGCAGCCCGATCACGCCGGCGTCCGACACGCCCGCCGTGTGCACGACACCGGTCAGGGGGTGCTCGGCGGGCACCGACGCCAGCAGGGCCTGCACCTGGCCGCGGTCGGACACGTCACAGGCCACCACCGACACCGCGGCACCCTGCTCGGCGAGCTCGGCGACCAGTTCCTGCACGCCCTCGGCATCGGGGCCCCGACGGCTGGCCAGCACCAGACTCCGCACCCCGTGCCGCGAGACCAGATGCCGGGCCACGAGAGCGCCCAGCGAACCGGCGCCCGAGACCAGCACGGTGCCCTGCGGCCGGAACACCGCCGGGACGTCGGGTACCTCACTGCGGGCCCGGACGAGCCGGGGAACCGACAGCGAGCCGCCGCGGCGGGCGACCTGCGGTTCCCCGCAGGCCAGCACCGCCCCCAGCACCGCACCCGGCACCGGCTCGACAGCACCTTGGGCTGCGGGGTCGACGTCGGGGTCGGTGTCGATCAGGATGAACCGGTCGGGGTTCTCCGCCTGGGCGGCACGCACCAGACCCCACACCGCCGATCCGGCCGGGTCACTCACCACGCCCTCTCCCGCGGGCACCGCGCCCCGGGTCACCACGACCAGCCGCGACTCCTCCAGCCCGGCCCCGGCCAGCCAGCACTGCAACACGTCCAGCACCCGGACGGCCAGCTCCAGCACCACGTCCTCGCTCGCGACACCCTCGGTGGTGCCGCCGAAGGCCTGCATGACGGCCACCGCCGGGGCGTCCGCACCGGACAGCACGTCGTCGGCCAGAGTCGCCACGTCGCCCGCGGTGGTCACCTCGACCCACGACGGGGAAGGCCCCGCCCCCTGAGCCGATGACAGCTCGGTCCAGTCCACCTGGAACAGCGAGTCGGCGACTGCGGTGTCCGCCGCCGTCTCCAACTGCTGGGCGGACACCGGCCGGGACACCAGCGAGTCGAGCGTCACGACCAGGCCGCCGGCCTCGTCCACGGCCTGCAGCGACAGCGCGTCGCGTTCGGTATGTGCGACGCGCACGCGCAGCACCGAGGCGCCGGCCGCGTGCAGTTCCAACCCGTTCCATGCGAACGGCAGCCGTATTCCCTGCCCGTCCCGCTCACCTTCGAAGCCACCGGTCGCCGTGACCGCCGCCACGGTGTTCAGCATGGTCGAGTGCAGGGCCGCGTCCAGCAACGCGGGGTGGATGCCGAACCGGCCGGCTTCCTTGCGGTGCTCCTCGGGCAGGGCCACCTCGGCGAAGACCTCCCCGTCACGCTGCCACACCGCCCGCACGCTCTGGAACGCAGGGCCGTACCCGTAGCCCCCCTGCGCCAGCAGACCGTAGCTGCCGCTTATGTCCACCGGCTGCGCGCCGGCCGGAGGCCAGACCGCGAAGTCGAACCCGGTGCCGCTGCCGCCCGGCTGTGCCGTGGCCGAGAGCACGCCGGTGGCGTGCCGCGTCCACACCCCCTCAGCGGCGGCGTCCTCACGCTGGGAGTAGATCTCCACCGTGCGCGAGCCGTTCGCACTCGGTCCGCCGACCGCGACCTGGACCCGTACTCCGCCGTGCTCGGGCACCACCAGCGGTGCCTCGATGACGAGTTCCTCCAGGACGCCGCAGCCTGCCTCGTCGCCGGCCCGCACCGCGAGCTCCACCAGCCCGGTACCCGGGACGAGCACCACACCACCGACCCTGTGGTCGGCCAGCCAGGCATGAGACCGCAGGGACAGCCGCGAGGTGAAGATGAGCCCGTCGGACTGCGGCACCTGCACCACTGCACCGAGCAGCGGGTGATCGGCCGCCGCCTGGCCCAGCGATGCCGCGTCGGTGGCCGTCGCCGCGGGCTTGAGCCAGTAGTGCCGGTGGTCGAACGCGTACGTCGGCAGGTCCACGCGTACGGACCCGGCGGGCACCATGCCCGCCCAGTCGACGGGGATTCCGCGGACGAACAGCTCCGCCACCGACGTCAGCAGGGTCTGCTCCTCCGGACGCCCGTCACGCAGCGCGGCGACGCAGGCCACCTCGGCGTCCGCGGCGGAGGCCGTCTCCGCCACCAGACCGGCCAGGGCCGCACCCGGACCGAGCTCCACGAACAGCGTGCCGCCGAACTCCACCGCAGCCGCAATGCCCTCGGCGAACCGCACCGGCCGGCGCACGTGTCCGGCCCAGTACTGCGGGTCGGCGAGCTCACCGGGCCCGGCCAGCCGCCCCGTCACGTTCGACACCACCGGAATGACCGGCTCCCGCCACTCCACACCTGCAAGTTCAGCGGCGAACTCGTCCAGCATCGGCTCCATCCGCAGGGAATGGAACGCGTGCGAAACCGCCAGCCGCTTCGTCTTGCGCCCCTCCTCCCACAACCGAGCAGCCGCCGCGAGGACCGCTTCCTCCTCGCCGGAGAGCACCACCGAGGACGGGCCGTTGACCGCCGCGACCTCCACGCCCACACCCAGCAGCCCGGCAACCTCCTCCTCGCCGGCCGCCACCGCAACCATCGCCCCGCCCGCAGGCAGCGCCTGCATCAGCCGGCCCCGCGCCGCAACCACCCGCGCCGCATCCTGCAGGGACAACACGCCCGCCGCATAGGCCGCCGTGATCTCACCCACCGAATGACCGATCACCGCATCCGGCCGCACACCCCAGGACTCCACCAGCCGGAACAGAGCACTCTCGACCGCGAACAACCCCGCCTGCGTGAACACCGTCCGGTTCAGCAACTCCGCACTGCCGGGCACCCGACCCAACACGACGTCCTTCACCGGATGATCGACCCACCCGGCCAGACGCGCATCCAACTGCTCACAGGCCTCGTCCAGCGCCTGCGCGAACACCGGATACCGGTCATACAGATCCCGGCCCATGCCCACCCGCTGCGAACCCTGACCCGGGAACACCCACACGACCTTGCCCGGCTCTCCCGAGCCACCCGCGCTACCGCGGGCCACACCGGGCGCACTCTCACCGCGCGCCAGCGCCTGCAGACCCGCCAGCGCCTCCTGATCCGAGCCGGCCACGACCACCGCACGCTCACCCAGCAGCGCACGCTCCGACAACAACGACCCGGCCACATCCGCCAGCGACACACCGCCGGCGCCCTCGACGAACGACGCAAGACGCTCAGCCTGACCCGCGAGCGAACCGGCGCTCCGCGCCGACACCACCAGCGGCACCGCCCCGGTGGGCGCCGGGGCCTGCCGAGTCCCTTCGGCAGCCGGCACCGGTGCCTCGGGCGCTTCTTCCAGGATCAGGTGCGCGTTCGTTCCGCTGATGCCGAACGAGGACACACCCGCCCGGCGCGGCCGGCCGCTGCGCGGCCACTCCCGCGCCTCCGTCAGCAGCTCCACCGCACCCGCGGACCAGTCCACCTGGCTCGTGGGCTCGTCCACGTGCAGCGTGGGGGGCATGATGCCGTGGCGCATCGCCTGCACCATCTTGATGACACCCGCGACACCCGCGGCAGCCTGCGCATGGCCGACGTTCGACTTCACCGAGCCCAGCCACAGCGGCTGCTCGGGGTCGCGGCCCTTGCCGTACGTGGCGAGCAGGGCCTGGGCCTCGATCGGGTCGCCCAGGGCCGTGCCCGTGCCGTGCCCCTCGACGATGTCCACGTCGGACGGGGTGAGCCCGGCGCTGGCCAGGGCCTTGCGGATCACCCGCTGCTGCGAGGGACCGTTCGGCGCGGTCAGGCCGTTGGACGCACCGTCCTGGTTGACGGCGCTGCCGCGCAGTACGGCGAGCACCCGGTGGCCGCGCTCGCGCGCCACCGACAGCCGCTCCAGTACGACGATGCCGACACCCTCGGCCCAACTCGTGCCGTCCGCGCCGTCCGCGTACGCCTTGCACCGGCCGTCGCCGGCCAGACCCCGCTGTCGGGAGAACTCGACGAAGGTGCCGGGCGACGCCATGACCGTCGCACCGCCGGCGAGCGCCATCGAGCACTCGCCCTGCCGCAGCGCCTGCGCCGCCAGGTGCATCGTCACCAGCGACGACGAACAGGCCGTGTCCACCGTCACCGCCGGACCCTCGAGGCCGAGCACGTACGACACACGGCCCGACGCCACGCTGGCCGCCGACCCCGTGCTCGCGAAGCCTTCCAGCTCCGGCGCGGCCGCGCCCGCTCCGTAGCCCTGGTTGGAGACGCCGGAGAACACCCCGACGTCGGTGCCCTTCAGGGAGACCGGGTCGATACCGGCGCCCTCCAGTGCCTCCCACGAGGCTTCCAGCAGCACCCGCTGCTGCGGGTCCATCGCCAGCGCCTCACGCGGCGAGATCCCGAAGAACCCCGCGTCGAAAAGGCCCGCGCCCTCGAGGAATCCGCCCTTGCTGGTGTACGAGGTACCCGCGTTGTCGGGATCCGGGTCGAACAGGTCCTCCAGGTCCCAGCCACGGTCCTCGGGGAAGGACGAGAGGCCCTCGCGGCCTTCTGACACCAGCCGCCAAAGGCCCTCGGGGTCCGCCACACCGCCCGGAAGCCGGCACGCCATGCCGACGATCGCGATCGGTTCGTCGGGATCGGCGACGACGGCCACCGTCGTGGCAGGGGTCCCGGCCACCGTGTCACCGAGTTCGTCGCGCAGGTAGCGGGCGATGGCCAGCGGGGTGGGGTAGTCGAAGACCAGCGTGGCGGGCAGCTTCAGACCGGTCGCCTCACGCAGCCGGTTGCGCAGTTCCACCGAGGTGAGCGAATCGAACCCGGCGTCCTTGAACGCCGTCTCCGCGCGGACGCCTTCCGGTCCGGCGTGCCCGAGCACGACCGCGACCTGGGCACGCACCAGATCGAGCAGCAGGGCCTCCTGCTCGGCCCCGGTGAGGCCGGCCAGGCGGCGGACCAGCCCGCCGTCCGTGGCGGCTGCCGCCCGCGCCTGCTGCCGGCCCGCGCGTACCAGGCCGCGCAGCAGATGCGGAACCCCGCCGCCGGCCGCCGCGTCGGCTCGCGCGCTCCGCAGGTCCAGCTTGACCGGCACGAGCAGTGCCTGCCCTGACTCCACCGCGGCGTCGAACAATTCCATACCCTCGGTCGGGGTGATCGCCAGCACCCCACCGCGGCTCGCACGCGCCTGGTCGACGTTGCTGAGATGGGCGGTCATGCCGTCGGTCTGCGCCCACAGGCCCCAGGCCAGCGACACGCCCGGCAGGCCCGCAGCGCGGCGGCCGGCCGTCAATCCGTCCAAGAAGGCGTTCGCCGCAGCGTAGTTGCCCTGTCCGGCGGATCCGAAGACACCCGAGGCGGACGAGAACACGACGAACGCGTCAAGGTCCAGGCCGCGGGTCAGCTCGTCCAGGTGCCGCACTGCATCCACCTTCGGCGCGAACACCCTCGCGAGCCGCTCCGGGGTCTGCGCCCCGATCACACCGTCGTCCAGCACACCCGCGGTGTGGACCACACCGGTCAGCCGGTGCTCAGCAGGCACCGACGCCAGCAAGGCCCGCACCTCGTCACGGTCGGACACGTCACAAGCCGCCACGGACACCGCAGCGCCCTGCTCGGCGAGCTCGGCGACCAGCTCCTCCATGCCCTCGGCCTGCAGACCGCGCCGGCTGGCCAGGACCAGATTGCGTACTCCGTGCCGCGACACGAGGTGCCGGGCCACGAGGGCACCGAGCGATCCGGCGCCCGTGACCAGGACCGTGCCTACCGGCCCGAACACCGCCGGTGCGTCCTGCGCGGCCTCGGCGCCGGCCCGGACGAGCCGGGGTGCGGAGAGGGCCGCTCCGCGGACCGCGACCTGCGGCTCGCCGCCGGCCAGGACCGCACCGAGTACGGATTCCACTCCCTGCCCGGAGGCCGGGTCGGTATCGACCAGGACGATCCGGTCGGGGTTCTCCGCCTGAGCGGCGCGCACCAGACCCCACACGGCCGCTCCGGCCGGGTCGGACACTGCGCCGTCTCCGGCGGGCACCGCGCCACGCGTCACGACGACCAGCCGCGACTCCTCCAGCCCGGTACCGGCCAGCCACGCCTGTACGACCCCCAGCACCCGGGAGGTCAACGCCAGCGGCACGTCCGCGCCGTCGCCGCCGAACGCTTCCAGGACCACCGCCGCCGGGACTCCTGCGCTCCCGGCCAGGGCCGTCACCTCGTCAGCGGTGGTCACGGGCACCCATGACGGCGAAGCCTCCGCACCCTGGTGCGGGGACAGCCCGGTCCACTCCACGCGGAACAGCGCGTCGGCGGCCACGGTGTCCGCCGCCGCCTCCAGCTGTTCGGCGGACACCGGCCGGGAGACCAGCGAATCCAGCGTCACCACCAGGCCGCCGGTCTCGTCGGCCGCCGTCAGCGACACGGCACCGGGACCGCCGGGAGCCATGCGCACCCGCAGCGCAGAGGCGCCCGCGGCATGCAGTACCAGCCCGTTCCACGCGAACGGCAGTACCGGCTTCCCGGATTCCTCCGCCGTCGTGCCCTCCGAGGCACCGAACATCCCGGTGTGCAGGGCCGCGTCCAGCAGCCCGGGGTGGATGCCGAACCTGTCGGCTTCCTTGTGGTGCTCCTCGGGCAGGGCCACCTCGGCGAAGAGCTCCTCGCCACGCCGCCACACGGCCCGCAGACCCTGGAAGGACGGCCCGTAGCCGTAACCGCGCTCGACCAGGCCGGAGTAGAAGTCCCCGACCTCGACCGGCTGCGCTCCGGCCGGCGGCCAGGCCGCGAAGTCGAAGCCGCTGCCCACGGCGCCCGGCTGGGCCGTGGCCGAGAGCACGCCGGTGGCGTGCCGCGTCCACACCCCCTCACCGGCGGCGTCCTCGCGCTGGGAGTAGATCTCCACGGTCCGCGAGCCGTTCTGGTCCGGTCCGCCGACGGCGACCTGGACCCGTACTCCGCCGTGCTCGGGCACCACCAGCGGTGCCTCGATGACGAGTTCCTCCAGGACGCCGCAGCCGGCCTCGTCACCGGCCCGCACCGCGAGCTCCACCAACCCGGTACCGGCGAGCAGCACCACACCGCCGATCACGTGATCGGCCAGCCACGGGTGCGACTTCAGCGACAGGCGCGAGGTGAACACCAACCCGTCGGACTGCGGCAGCCGCACCACCGCGCCCAGCAGCGGGTGATCGGACCCACCCAGTCCGAGCGACGCCGCGTCGGTGGCCGTCGCCGCGGGCTTGAGCCAGTAGTGCCGGTGGTCGAACGCGTACGTCGGCAGGTCCACGCGTACGGACCCGGCGGGCACCATGCCCGCCCAGTCGACGGGGATTCCGCGGACGAACAGTTCCGCCACCGACGTCAGCAGGGTCTGCTCCTCCGGACGCCCGTCGCGCAGCGCGGCGACGCAGGCCACCTCGGCGTCCGCGGCGGAGGCCGTCTCCGCCACCAGACCGGCCAGGGCCGCACCCGGACCGAGCTCCACGAACAGCGTGCCGCCGAACTCCACCGCAGCCGCAATGCCCTCGGCGAACCGCACCGGCCGGCGCACGTGTCCGGCCCAGTACTGCGGGTCGGCGAGCTCACCGGGCCCGGCCAGCCGCCCCGTCACGTTCGACACCACCGGGATCACCGGCGGCTGCCACACGACCTCGGTCAGTTCGGCGGCGAACTCGTCCAGCATCGGCTCCATCCGCAAGGAGTGGAACGCGTGGGAGACCGCCAGCCGCTTCGTCTTGCGTCCCTGCGCCCGCAACCGGTCGGCTGCTGCGAGGACCGCGTCTTCCTCGCCGGAGAGCACGACCGAGGACGGGCCGTTGACCGCCGCGACCTCCACGCCCACACCCAGCAGCCCGGCAACCTCCTCCTCGCCGGCCGCCACCGCAACCATCGCCCCGCCCGCAGGCAGCGCCTGCATCAGCCGGCCCCGCGCCGCAACCACCCGCGCCGCATCCTGCAGGGACAACACGCCCGCCGCATAGGCCGCCGTGATCTCACCCACCGAATGACCGATCACCGCATCCGGCCGCACACCCCAGGACTCCACCAGCCGGAACAGAGCACTCTCGACCGCGAACAACCCCGCCTGCGTGAACACCGTCCGGTTCAGCAACTCCGCACTGCCGGGCACCCGACCCAACACGACGTCCTTCACCGGATGATCGACCCACCCGGCCAGACGCGCATCCAACTGCTCACAGGCCTCGTCCAGCGCCTGCGCGAACACCGGATACCGGTCATACAGATCCCGGCCCATGCCCACCCGCTGCGAACCCTGACCCGGGAACACCCACACGACCTTGCCCGGCTCTCCCGAGCCACCCGCGCTACCGCGGGCCACACCGGGCGCACTCTCACCGCGCGCCAGCGCCTGCAGACCCGCCAGCGCCTCCTGATCCGAGCCGGCCACGACCACCGCACGCTCACCCAGCAGCGCACGCTCCGACAACAACGACCCGGCCACATCCGCCAGCGACACACCTCCGGCAGCAGACTCCAGGTACGACGCCAGGCGTCCGGCCTGGCCTTCCAGGGAACCGGCGCTCCGCGCCGACACCACCAGCGGCACCACACCGGCGGGCGCCGCCTCCTCCGAGGCGGGCTCCGCCTCGTCGGCCGGAGCCTCTTCCAGGATCACGTGTGCGTTCGTGCCGCTGACACCGAAGGAGGACACACCGGCCCGGCGCGGCCGGCCGTTGCGCGGCCACGGGCGGGCCTCCGTCAGCAGCTCCACCGCACCCGCGGACCAGTCCACCTCGGTCGTGGGCTTCTCCACGTGCAGGGTGGGGGGCAGGACCCCGTGCCGGAGCGCCTGCACCATCTTGATCACGCCGGCCACGCCCGCAGCCGCCTGCGTGTGTCCGATGTTCGACTTCAGCGAGCCCAGCCACAGCGGCTGGTCGGCATCACGGCCCTGCCCGTACGTGGCGAGCAGCGCCTGGGCCTCGATCGGGTCGCCCAGGGCCGTACCGGTCCCGTGGGCCTCCACGACGTCCACGTCCGCCGTCGCCAGCCCGGCGCCGGCCAGGGCCTTGCGGATCACCCGCTGCTGCGAGGGACCGTTCGGCGCCGTCAGACCGTTCGACGCACCGTCCTGGTTCACCGCACTGCCGCGCAGCACCGCCAGCACCCGGTGCCCGCGCTCGCGCGCCACCGACAGCCGCTCCAGTACGACGACGCCGACACCCTCGGCCCAGCCGGTGCCATCGGCGCCGTCCGCGAACGCCCGGCAGCGCCCGTCGCCGGCGAGAACCCGCTGCCGGGAGAACGCCACGAAGGTGCCGGGGGTCGCCATGACCGTCGCGCCGCCGGCGAGCGCCATCGAGCACTCGCCCTGCCGCAGCGCCTGCGCCGCCAGGTGCATCGTCACCAGCGACGACGAGCACGCCGTGTCCACCGTCACCGCCGGACCCTCGAGGCCGAGCACGTACGACACACGGCCCGACGCCACGCTCGACGCCCCTCCGGTGCCCGCGTACCCCTCCAGCTCCGGCGGAATGGCGCCGGCGCCGGCCCCGTAACCCTGGGTGAACACCCCGGTGAACACTCCGACATCGGTGCCCTTCAGGGAGACCGGGTCGATGCCCGCCCGCTCCAGCGCCTCCCACGAGGTCTCCAGCAGCACCCGCTGCTGCGGGTCCATCACGAGCGCCTCACGCGGCGAGATCCCGAAGAACCCCGCGTCGAAAAGGCCCGCGCCCTGAAGGAATCCGCCCTGATCGGTGTACGAGGTACCCGCGTTGTCGGGGTCCGGGTCGAACAGGCCCTCCAGGTCCCAGCCACGGTCCTCGGGGAAGGACGACACCGCGTCCCGGCCCTCCGACACCAACTGCCACAAGTCCTCGGGACCCGCCACACCCCCCGGGAAGCGGCACGCCATCCCGACGATCGCGATCGGCTCGTCGGCATGGCGCGAGCCCTGCTGCTTCAAGGTGTGCAACTCGGTGGTCACGCGCTTGAGGTACTTGAGGAGCTTTTCGTCCGTGGCCATTCTTTAAGTCCTTACGAAGATTTGATGGAACCGCAAAAGCCGAACTGGTTTCAGATGAGCCCGAATTCACCATCGATGAAGTCGAAGATTTCATCGGCTGATGCGGATTCCAGTTGCTCCGCCACCGCAGACGTGTCCGTCTGCTCCAGCACCCCGTTGCACATGGCCACCAAACCTTGAAGGCGAAGCGCGATACTGGATTTCTGGTCGAGGCGCAGCTCGTTGAGCAGCGACTCGACGTCTTCGATCTTCGCGTTCACCAGAGAAAGTGCATCGTCGCTGGTTCCGAGTTCGTCGCGCAGGTAGCGGGCGATGGCCAGCGGGGTCGGGTAGTCGAAGACCAGCGAGGCGGGCAGCTTCAGACCGGTCGCCTCACGCAGCCGGTTGCGCAGTTCCACCGAGGTGAGCGAGTCGAAACCGGCGTCCTTGAACGCCATCTCCGCACGAACGCCCTCCGGCCCGGAATGTCCGAGTACGACCGCGACCTGGGCACGCACCAGATCGAGCAGCAGGGCCTCCTGCTCGGCCCCGGTGAGGCCGGCCAGGCGGCGGACCAGCCCGCCGTCCGTGGCGGCTGCCGCCCGCGCCTGCTGCCGGCCCGCGCGTACCAGGCCGCGCAGCAGATGCGGAACCCCGCCGCCGGCTGCGGCCTGGCCGCGCAGCGTCCGCAGGTCCAGGTGGACCGGCACCAGCAGCGCCCGGCCCACGTGCAGCGAGGAGTCGAACAGGGCCATGCCCTCCTCCGCCGTCATCGCCAGCACACCACCGCGGCTCGCGCGCGCCTGGTCAGCGCCGTTCAGGTGGGCGGTCATACCGGTGGCCTGCTCCCACAGGCCCCACGCCAGCGACTGCCCGGGCAGGCCGGCCGCCCGACGGCGGGCCATCAGCCCGTCGAGGAAGGCGTTCGCCGCCCCGTAGTTGCCCTGTCCGGCGGATCCGAAGACACCCGAGGCGGACGAGAACACGACGAACGCGTCAAGGTCCAGGCCGCGGGTCAGCTCGTCCAGGTGCCGCACCGCGTCCACCTTCGGCGCGAACACCCTCGCGAGCCGCTCCGGGGTCTGAGCCCCGATCACACCGTCGTCCAGCACACCCGCGGTGTGGACCACACCGGTCAGCCGGTGCTCAGCAGGCACCGACGCCAGCAAGGCCCGCACCTCGTCACGGTCGGACACGTCACAAGCCGCCACCGAGACGGTGGCCCCCTGCTCCGCGAGCTCGGCTACCAGCTCCTTCATGCCCTCGGCCTGCAAGCCGCGCCGACTGGCCAGCACCAGGTGCTGCACACCGTGCCGGGTGACCAGGTGCCGGGCCAGCAGCTCACCCAACGCCCCCGCACCCGTGACCAGGACCGTGCCTTCCGGCCGGAACACCGCCGGAGCGTCGTCCGCGACCTCGGCGCCGGCCCGGACGAGCCGGGGTGCGGAGAGGGCCGCTCCGCGGACCGCGACCTGCGGCTCACCACCGGCCAGCACCGTACCCAGCACCGACTCCACGCCGCTTTCCGCGGCGGGGTCGGTGTCGACCAGGACGAAGCGGTCGGGGTTCTCCACCTGGGCGGCACGCACCAGACCCCACACCGCCGCTCCGGCCGGGTCGGACACCGCGCCCTCTCCGGCGGGCACCGCGCCACGCGTCACCACGACCAGCCGCGACTCCTCCAGCCCGGCACCGGCCAGCCACGCCTGCACGACCTCCAGCGCGTGGGAGGTCAGGGCCAGTACCGCGTCCTCGTCGGCGCTGCCGACCGCCTCCAGGACTGCCGCCGCCGGGACCACTCCGCTCTCGGCCAGGGCCGCCACATCGTCCGCCGTGGCCACCGGCACCCACCACGGCGAGGGGGCTGCTGCTCCCTCGGCCGGGGGCAGCTCGGTCCACTCCACGCCGAACAGGGAGTCGCGGATCTCGTCCGCAGCCGCCCCCAACCGGTCGGTGGACACGGCCCGGGACACCACCCGGTCCAGCGTCACCACCAGGCCACCGGTCTCGTCCGCCGCCTCCAGCGACAGTGCATCCGGGCCGATCGGCGCCACCCGTACGCGCAGTGCCGAGGCACCGGCGGCGTGCAGCACCAGCCCGTTCCAGTCCAGCGGCTGCGGCACGGCCTGCCCGTCCGTCTCCGGGCCCGCCGCGGCGTCGACCAGGCCGGTGTGCAGGGCCGCGTCCAGCAGCGCCGGGTGGATGCCGAACCTGGCGGCCTGTTCCCGCGGCCCCTCGGGCAGGGCGACCTCGGCGAACAGCTCCTCGCCGCGCCGCCACACGGCCCGCAGACCCTGGAAGGACGGACCATAGCCGTAACCGCGCTCGACCAGGCCGGAGTAGAAGTCCCCGACCTCGACCGGCTGCGCCCCGGCCGGCGGCCAGGCGGCGAAGTCGAAGCCGCTGCCCACGGCGCCCGGCTGAACCGGTGCCGACAGCACACCGGTGGCGTGCCGGGTCCACACCCCCTCAGCGGCGGCGTCCTCGCGCAGCGCGTAGACCGCCACGGGCCGCGAGCCGTTCTCGTGGGGACCGTCGACGGCGACCTGTATGCGCACCCCGCCGTGCTCGGGCACGACCAGCGGCGCCTCGATGACGAGTTCGTCCAGGACACCGCACCCGAACTCGTCGCCGGCCCGCACCGCGAAATCGACGTACACCGTGCCGGGGACGAGCACCGCACCACCGATCGCGTGATCGGCCAGCCACGGGTGCGACTTCAGCGACAGGCGCGAGGTGAAGACCAACCCGTCGGACTGCGGCAACTGCACGGCCGCGCCCAGCAGCGGGTGATCGGACGTGCCCAGTCCGAGCGACGCCGCGTCGGTGGCCGACTCGCCCGGCTGGAGCCAGTAGTGCCGGTGGTCGAAGGCGTACGTCGGCAGGTCCACGCGTACGGACCCGGACCCGGCAGGCAGGACACGGCTCCAATCGACGGGCACGCCGCGGACGAACAGCTCGGCCATCGAGGTCAGCAGCCGTCGCAGCCCGCCGTCCTCGCGGCGCAGCGAGCCGGTCACCACCACATCGGTGCCGGTGGTGTCCACGGTCTCCGTGATCGGCTGGACCAGCACCGGGTGGGCGCTGACCTCCACGAACACCCCGTGGCCCTGCGTGAGCAGGTCCGCGACGGCCGGGCCGAAGCCCACCTGGCCCCGCAGGTTCCGGTACCAGTACGCGCCGTCGAGGACGTCGGTGTCCGCCACCCACGTACCGGTCACCGTGGAGTAGAAGGGCACCTTCGGGGCCTGGGCGTCGATCCCGGCCAGGGTTTCGGCGAGGGTGTCGCGGATGGCCTCCACGTGCCGGGTGTGCGAGGCGTAGTCCACCGCGACCCGCCGGGTGCGCACGCCCTGGCCCGACAGCGCTTCCAGGACCTCGTCCAGCGCCTCGGCGTCACCGGCGATCACCACGGACGACGGGCCGTTGACCGCCGCGACCTCGACCCGGTCCGCCCACGGCTCCAGCCACTCGACCGCCGCATCCGCGCTCAGCGCGACCGAGGCCATACCGCCCCGGCCGGCCAGCTCCTTGGCAATCGCCTGGCTGCGCAGCGCCACCACACGCGCCGCGTCCTCCAACGACAGCGCACCCGCCACACACGCGGCGGCGATCTCACCCTGCGAATGCCCGAGCACCGCATCGGGCTTGACCCCGACCGACTCCCACACCGCCGCCAGACCCACCATCACCGCGAAACTCGCCGGCTGAAGGACATCCACCCGCTCCAACAGCTCGGGCTCGGCCTCCCCGCGCAGCACCTCGACCAGCGACCAGTCCACCCACGGCTCCAGCGCAGCCGCACACTCCGCGATCCGCTCCGCGAACACCGGCGAGGAGTCGAGGAGTTCACGGCCCATACCCGCCCACTGCGAGCCCTGACCCGGGAACACCCACACGACCCTGCCCGGAGCGGTCGCTCCGACACTGCCGACCACGACACCGGCCGCGTTCTCGCCCCGGGCCAGCGCCTCCAGCCCGGCCGACGCCTCCTCGCCCGAGGCAGCCACGACCACCGCACGGTCACCGAAGACCGCACGTTCCGACACCAGCGCCCCGGCCACCGACGCCAGCCGCACGCCGCCGGGAGCAGACTCCAGATAGGACGCCAGCCGCCCGGCCTGACCGGCCAGCGAACCGGCGCTCCGGGCCGACACCACCAACGGCAGCGCACCGGCAGGTGCCGCCTCCTCAGAGGCGGGCTCCGCCTCCTCGGCGGGTGCCTCCTCGAGGATCAGGTGCGCGTTCGTTCCGCTGATACCGAACGAGGACACACCGGCCCGGCGCGGCCGGCCGTTCTGCGGCCACTCCCGCGCCTCGGTCAGCAGCTCGATCGCACCCGCAGTCCAGTCCACCTGACGCGTGGGCGCGTCCACGTGCAGGGTCGCGGGGAGTACTCCGTGGCGCAGCGCCTGCACCATCTTGATCACACCGGCCACACCGGCAGCCGCCTGCGTGTGACCGATGTTCGACTTCAGGGAACCCAGCCACAGCGGCTGTTCGGGGTCGCGGCCCCGCCCGTACGTGGCCAGCAGGGCCTGGGCCTCGATCGGGTCGCCCAGGGTCGTCCCGGTGCCGTGGCCCTCCACCGCGTCCACATCGGACGGCGAGAGCCCGGCATTGGCGAGGGCCTTGCGGATCACCCGCTGCTGCGCAGGACCGTTCGGCGCGGTCAGACCGTTGGACGCACCGTCCTGGTTCAGCGCACTGCCGCGCATCACCGCCAGCACCCGGTGCCCGCGTTCCCGCGCCACCGAGAGCCGCTCCAGCAGCACCACGCCCACGCCCTCGGACAGCCCCATGCCGTCCGCGCCGTCCGCGTACGCCTTGCACCGGCCGTCCCCGGCCAGGCCGCGCTGCCGGGAGAACGCCATGAAGGTGCCGGGGGTCGCCATGACCATCACACCGCCGGCCAGCGCCATCGAGCAATCGCCCTGCCGCAGCGCCTGCGCGGCCAGATGCATGGCGACCAGCGATGACGAACACCCGGTGTCCACGGACACCGCCGGACCCTCGAAACCGAACACGTACGACACACGGCCCGAGGCCACGCTCGACGCCGTCGCCGCGCCCGCGAAAGCCTCCAGCTCCGGCGCGACCCCGCCGCCACCGGTCCCGTAGCCCTGATTGGACACGCCCGAGAACACGCCGACGTCGGCGCCCTTCAGCGAGACCGGGTCGATGCCCGCGCCTTCGAGTGCCTCCCACGAGGTCTCCAGCAGCAGCCGCTGCTGCGGGTCCATCGCCAGCGCCTCACGCGGCGAGATACCGAAGAACCCCGCGTCGAAGAGCCCCGCGCCCTGCACGAAGCCGCCCTGGCTGGTGTACGAGGTGCCCGCGCTGTCAGGGTCCGGGTCGATCAAGGCCTCGACGTCCCAGTGACGGTCGTCGGGGAAATCGGAGACGGTGTCGACCCCGTCGGCCACCAGCTTCCACAGGTCCTCGGGCGAGGACACACCACCTGGGTACCGGCACGCCATGGAGACGATGGCGATCGGCTCCCGCGCCTGCTCCTCGACCTCGCGCAGCCGCTTGCGGGCATCGCGGGCGTCGGCGATGGCCCGCTTGAGGTAGTCGCGGAGTTGTACCTCGTCAGCCACTGAATTCAGCTCCCAGGAAAGTGATGTGTGCGATTGCTGTGGGTGGTGGGGCCCGCTCCTTCTGCGCGGGCCGTACGGCCGGGCCCACTCGGGCCCGGCCGTACGGTCCGGATCAGTTGAGCCCGTCGAAGATCGCGAACAGGTCCTCGTCACTGGCCGTTTCGAGATCCTCGTCGGATGCGTCCGCCGTCCCCGCGGTCCCGTCGGAGCCTCCCGCCGCCTCTGCGGCCTTCAGCAGTTCCCGCAGGCGGACGGTGATCCGGTCGCGGGCCTCCTCATCGGATGCCGCGGACTCGATCGCCGCGTCCAGGCCGGCGAGACCGGCCAGCACCGGATCGGCGGGGGACGCCTTGTCGACCGCGAGCTCGTCACCCAGGTGGCGGGCGAGCTCCATCGGGGTGGGGTAGTCGAAGACCAGCGTGGCCGGAAGCTTCAGGCCGGTGGCCTCACGCATCCGGTTGCGCAGCTCCACCGAGGTGAGCGAATCGAATCCGGCGTCCTTGAACGCCGTCTCCGCCCGGACGCTCTCCGGTCCGGCGTGCCCGAGCACGACCGCGACCTGAGTACGCACCAGGTCAAGAAGCAGTGCCTCCTGCTCTGCCGCACCGAGCCCGGCAAGCCGGTCGGACAGCTGCCGGCGCTCGTCGCCGCCGACACCCGCCGCCTGCGCCTGCTGGCGGCCCAGCCGTACCAGGCCGCGCAGCAGATGCGGGACGCCGCCACCGGCCACCGCGTCTGCTCGCACGCCCCGCAGGTCCAGCTTGACCGGCACCAGCAGCGCCTGCCCGGACCCCACGGCCGCACCGAACAGCTCCATCCCCTCCACGGGCTTGAGCGCCATGACTCCCCCACGTCCTTCACGCCGACTCATCTGAGTCAGGGTCAGGTCGTCCATGGTTTCCGCCAGTCCGGTGGCCTGATCCCACGGGCCCCAGGCCAGTGACAGACCCGGCAGGCCGGCCGCCCGACGACGGGCCATCAACCCGTCCAGGAAAGCATTGGCCGCGGCGTAGCCGCCACTACCAGCTCCCATAAAGACTGACGCTGCGGAGGAGTAGACGATGAAGGCGTCGAGGTCCAGGCCGCGGGTCAGTTCGTCCAGGTGGCGCACCGCGTCGACCTTCGGTGCGAACACCGTCGCCAGCCGGTCCGGGGTCAGCGCCCCGATCACTCCGGCGTCGAACACACCGGCCGTGTGCACCACTCCGGTCAGGGGGTGCTCGGCCGGTACCGAGGCCAGCAGGGCCTGCACCTGGCCGCGGTCGGACACGTCACAGGCCACCACCGTGACCGCCGCGCCCTGCTCCGCGAGTTCGGCGACGAGCTCTTCCGTCCCCTCGGCCTGCGGACCGCGCCGGCTGGCCAGCACGAGGTGCCGCACTCCCTGCCGGGTGACCACGTGCCGGGCCAGCAGCGCACCCAACGCACCGGCGCCCGTGACCAGGACCGTGCCTTCCGGTCCGAACACTGCCGGACCATCCGGAGCCTGCTCGGTGACCCGGACGAGCCGCGGTACGGAGAGGGCCGCTCCGCGCACGGCGACCTGCGGCTCGCCGCCGGCCAGCACCGCACCGAGTACGGATTCCACTCCGTCGCCGGAGGCCGGGTCGGTGTCGACCAGGACGATCCGGTCGGGGTGCTCCGCCTGGGCGGCGCGCACCAGACCCCACACGGCCGATCCGGCCGGGTCGGTGACCGCGCCGTCTCCGGCGGGGACCGCGCCGCGGGTCACGACCACCAGGCGCGAGTCCTCGAGCCCGGTCCCGGTCAGCCACGCCTGCACGATGCCGAGCACCCAGGAGGACAGGTCCAGGACCGCGTCCTCGCCGTCGATACCGACGGCTTCCAGGACCGCAGCCGCCGGCACCTCGGCACCCGATATCGCGTCCTCGGACAGCGCTGCCACATCGTCGGCATTGGCCACCGGCGCCCACGACGGCGAGGGCTCCGCTCCCTCGACCGGGGGCAGCTCCGTCCACTCCACGCGGAACAGCGAGTCGCGGCTCTCGTCCCCTGCCGCAGCCTCCAGCTGGTCGGCGGAGACCGGCCGCGAGACCAGCGAGCCCATCGTCACCACCAGGCGACCGGTCTCGTCGGCCGCCTCGACCGACATCGCGTCCGGGCCGGACGGCGCGACCCGCACCCGCAGTGCGGAGGCACCCGCGGCGTGCAGCACCAGCCCGTTCCACGCGAACGCCAGCACGGCCTCGCGGGGTTCCTCCGCTGCGGTGCCCGCCGCAGCACCGGCGGTCCCGGCCTGCAGGGCCGCGTCCAGCAGCGCCGGGTGGATGCCGAACCTGCCGGCCTCCTTGCGCTGCTCCTCGGGCAGGGCCACCTCGGCGAAGACCTCCTCGCCGCGCCGCCACACCGCCCGGACGCCCTGGAACGCCGGCCCGTAACCGAAGCCGCGCTCGATCAGGTCGCCGTAGAGGTTTCCGACCTCGACCGGCTGCGCGCCGGCCGGCGGCCAGGCCGCGAAGTCGAACCCGTTGCCGCCCGGCTGGGCCGTGGCCGAGAGCACGCCGGTGGCGTGCCGCGTCCACACGTCGTCGCCGCCCTGACCCGCAGCGTCTTCGCGCTGGGAGTAGACCTCCACGGTCCGCGAGCCGTTCTCGTCCGGTCCGCCGACGGCGACCTGGACCCGTACACCGCCGTGCTCGGGCACCGCCAACGGCGCCTGGATCACGAGCTCTTCGAGCACGCCGCAGCCGGCCTCGTCACCGGCCCGCACCGCGAGCTCCACCAACCCGGTACCCGGAAGGAGCACCACACCGCCGATCGCGTGATCGGCCAGCCACGGGTGCGACTTCAGCGACAGCCGCGAGGTGAACACCAACCCGTCGGACTGCGGCAGCCGCACCACGGCGCCCAGCAGCGGGTGATCGGACCCGGCGAGGCCCAGCGACGCCGCGTCGGTGGCCGACTCGGCCGCCTGGAGCCAGTAGTGCTGCTGGTCGAAGGCGTAGGTCGGGAGGTCCACGCGTCCGGGCGTCGCCCCGGCGGGCAGAATCCGGGCCCAGTCCACGTCCACCCCGCGGACGAACAGTTCGGCCATCGAGGCCAGCAGCCGCCGCAGGCCGCCCTCCTCGCGGCGCAGCGAACCGATCACGATCACACCGGCGTCGCTGTCGGTGTCGTCGACGGTCTCGGTGACGGGCTGGACGAGCACCGGGTGGGCACTGACCTCCACGAACACGCCGTGGCCCTGCTCGAGCAGATCGGCCACGGCCGGGCCGAAGCCCACCTGCCCGCGCAGGTTCCGGTACCAGTACCCGCCGTCCAGGACATCGGCGTCGGCCACCCAGCCGCCGGTGACGGTGGAGTAGAACGGCACCTTCGGCGCCAGAGCGGTCACCTCGGCCAACGCCTCACCGAGCGCCTCGCGGATCGCCTCCACGTGCCGCGTGTGCGACGCGTAGTCCACCGCGACCCGGCGCAGCCGGACGCCTTCACCCGCCAGCGCTTCCAGGGCTTCGTCCAGTGCCTCGGCGTCACCGGCGATCACCACGGAGGTCGGCCCGTTGACCGCGGCCACCTCGACCCGGTCCGCCCACGGAGCCAGCCGTACGAGTGCCTCGTCCGCGCTGAGCGCGACCGACGCCATACCGCCCCGGCCGGCCAGCTCCTTGGCGATGGCCTGGCTGCGCAGCGCCACCACACGCGCCGCGTCCTCCAGCGAAAGCGCACCCGCCACACACGCGGCGGCGATCTCACCCTGCGAATGCCCGAGCACCGCATCGGGCTTGACCCCGACCGACTCCCAGACCGCCGCCAGACCCACCATCACCGCGAAGCTCGCCGGCTGAAGGACATCGACCCGCTCCAACAGCTCGGGCTCGGCCTCGCCGCGCAGCACCTCGACCAGCGACCAGTCGATCCACGGCTCGAGAGCGGCAGCGCACTCCGCGATCCGCTCCGCGAACACCGCAGAAGAGTCCAGGAGTTCACGGCCCATACCCGCCCACTGCGAGCCCTGACCCGGGAACACCCACACGACCCTGCCCGGCATGCCCGAACCGGCACTGCCGACCACGACACCGGCAGCACTCGTGCCGCGCGCCAGCGCCTGGATTCCGGCCAGCGCCTTGTCGGCGGAGTCGGCCACCACGACCGCACGCTCGCCGAAGACCGTACGGCCCGACACCAGCGCCCCGGCCACGTCCGCCAGCGACACCCCGTCGGCAGACTCCAGGTACGACGCCAGCCGGCCGGCCTGACCCGCGAGGGAACCGGTGCTCCGGGCCGACACCACCAGCGGCATCGCCCCGGTGGGCGCCGGGGTCTGCCGAGTCCCTTCGGCAGCCGGCACGGGTGCCTCGGGCGCTTCTTCCAGGATCAGGTGCGCGTTCGTTCCGCTGATGCCGAACGAGGACACACCCGCCCGGCGCGGCCGGCCGCTGCGCGGCCACTCCCGCGCCTCCGTCAGCAGCTCCACCGCACCCGCGGACCAGTCCACCTGGGTCGAGGGCTCCTGCGCATACAGCGTCGGAGGCATGACCTCGTGCCGCAGCGCCTGCACCATCTTGATCACGCCCGCGACACCCGCGGCAGCCTGCGCGTGGCCGATGTTCGACTTCAGTGAACCCAGCCACAGCGGCTGCTGCGGATCCCGGTCCCGCCCGTACGTGGCGAGCAGCGCCTGCGCCTCGATCGGGTCGCCCAGGGCCGTGCCCGTGCCGTGTCCCTCGACCACGTCCACGTCGGACGGGGAGAGCCCGGCGCCGGCCAGGGCCTTGCGGATCACCCGCTGCTGCGAGGGACCGTTCGGCGCCGTCAGACCGTTCGACGCACCGTCCTGGTTGACGGCGCTGCCGCGCAGTACGGCCAGCACCCGGTGGCCGCGCTCACGCGCGACCGACAGCCGCTCCAGCACCACCACACCGACGCCCTCGGACAGCACCGTGCCGTCCGCGCCGTCCGCGTACGCCTTGCACCGGCCGTCCCCGGCCAGGCCGCGCTGCCGGGAGAACGCCGTGAAGCCTGCGGGCGACGCCATCACCATGGCACCGCCGGCGAGCGCCATCGAGCACTCGCCCTGCCGCAGCGACTGCGCCGCCAGGTGCATCGCCACCAGCGACGACGAGCACGCCGTGTCCACCGTCACCGCCGGACCCTCGAGCCCGAGCACGTACGACACACGGCCCGACGCCACGCTCGACACGGACCCCGTGACGGCGAAGCCCTCCAGCTCCGGTGCGACGGCGCCGACTCCGTAGCCCTGCCCGGACACCCCGGAGAACACGCCGACGTCGGCGCCCTTCAGCGAGACCGGGTCGATGCCCGCGCCCTCCAGTGCCTCCCACGAGGTCTCCAGCAGCAGCCGCTGCTGCGGGTCCATCGCCAGCGCCTCACGCGGCGAGATACCGAAGAACCCCGCGTCGAAAAGGCCCGCGCGCTCGAGGAATCCGCCCTTGCTGGTGTACGAGGTACCCGCGTTGTCGGGATCCGGATCGAACAGGCCCTCCAGGTCCCAGCCACGGTCCTCGGGGAAGGACGACACCGCGTCCCGGCCCTCCGACACGAGCCGCCACAGGTCCTCCGGACCCACCACGCCACCCGGCAGACGGCACGCCATACCCACGATCGCCATCGGCTCATCCGCATCGGCCACCAGGGCCGCCGGTGCTGCCGGTGCTGTCGGTGCTGCCGACGGCGCCGCCAAGGGCGCCACGTCGCCGAACTCGTCCTGCAGGTGGCGGGCCAGGGACATCGGGGTGGGGTAGTCGAAGACCAGCGTGGCCGGAAGTTTCAGACCGGTCGCCTCACGCAGCCGGTTGCGCAGCTCTACCGAGGTGAGCGAGTCGAACCCGGCGTCCTTGAACGCCGCCTCCGCGCGGACGCCCTCCGGTCCGGCGTGCCCGAGCACGACCGCGACCTGAGTACGCACCAGGTCAAGGAGCAGTGCCTCCTGCTCTGCCGCACCGAGCCCGGCCAGCCGGCGGACCAGCCCGCCTTCCCCGGCGGCTGCCGCCCGCGCCTGCTGACGGCCCACCCGTACCAGGCCGCGCAGCAGGTGCGGGACGGTTCCGTCGGCTGCGGCCTGGGTGCGCAGCGTCTGCAGGTCCAGCTTGATCGGCACCAGCAGCGCGTGACCCGTGTGCAGGCCGGCGTCGAACAGGCCCATGCCCTCGGCGGCCGTGATCTCCAGCACACCACCACGGCTCGCACGCGCCTGGTCGACGTTGCTGAGATGGGCTGCCATGCCGAGGGACCGCTCCCACAGGCCCCACGCCAGCGACAGCCCGGGCAGACCCGCCGCCCGGCGACCGGCCATCAGCCCGTCCAGGAAGGCGTTGGCCGCCGCGTAGTTGCCCTGGCCACCGCCACCGAACACACCCGCGACGGACGAGAACACGACGAACGCATCGAGGTCCAGACCGCGGGTCAGCTCATCGAGGTGCCGGACCGCGTCGACCTTCGGTGCGAACACCCTCGCCAGCCGGTCCGGGGTCAGCGCCCCGATCACACCGTCGTCGAACACACCCGCGGTGTGCACGACACCGGTCAGGGGGTGCTCGGCCGGCACCGAGGCCAGCAGGGCCTGCACCTGGTCACGGTCGGACACGTCACAGGCCGCCACCGAGACCGTGGCACCCTGCTCCGCGAGCTCGGCGACCAGCTCTTCCACACCTTCGGCATCGGGGCCCCGACGGCTGGCCAGCACCAGGTGCCGCACGCCGTGCCGGGTCACCAGGTGGCGGGCCACCACAGCGCCCAACGCCCCGGCGCCCGAGACCAGGACGGTGTTCTCCGGCCCGAACACCGCCGGGACGTCCGGGACCTCACCGGTGACCCGGACGAGCCGGGGTGCGGAGAGGGCCGCTCCGCGGACCGCGACCTGCGGCTCACCACCGGCCAGGACCGCACCGAGTACGGATTCCACTCCCTCGCCGAAGGCCGGGTCGGCATCGACCAGGACGATCCGGTCGGGGTTCTCCGCCTGAGCGGCACGCACCAGACCCCACACCGCCGCTCCGGCCGGGTCGGACACCGCGCCCTCACCGGCGGGGACCGCGCCACGCGTCACGACGACGAGCCGCGCATCCTCCAGGCCTGTGCCGGTCAGCCAGGCCTGCACGATGCCGAGCACCCAGGAGGACAGGTCCAGGACCGCGTCCTCGCCGGTACCACCGAAGGCTTCCAGGACCGCCGCGTCCGGCACGTCGGCACCCGTCATCGCGTCCTCGGACAGGGCCGCCACATCGTCGGCATTGGCCACCGGCGCCCACGACGGAGAGGGCTGCGCCCCATCGGCCGGGGGCAGCTCGGTCCACTCCACGCCGAACAGGGAGTCGGCGACCGCCGTGTCCGGCGCAGCCTCCAGCTGGTCGGCGGACACCGGCCGGGAGACCAGCGAATCCAGCGTCACCACGAGGCCACCGGTCTCGTCGGCCGCCTCGACCGACAGCGCGTCCGAGCCGGACGGCGCCAGCCGTACGCGCAGTGCGGAGGCACCCGCGGCGTGCAGCACCAGCCCGTTCCACGCGAAGGCCAGGACCACCTCCCGGGGTTCCTCTCCCTCCGTACCCGTCCCGGCGGCGAAGGTCCCGGCCTGCAGGGCCGCGTCCAGCAGCGCCGGGTGGATGCCGAACCGGCCGGCCTCCTTGCGCTGCTCCTCGGGCAGGGCCACCTCGGCGAAGAGCTCCTCGCCGCGCCGCCACACCGCCTGCAGGCCCTGGAAGGCCGGCCCGTAACCGAAGCCGCGCTCGACCAGGCCGGAGTAGAAGTCCCCGACCTCGACCGGCTGCGCGCCGGCCGGCGGCCAGACCGCGAAGTCGAATCCCGGCGCCATCGCGTCCGCCGTCGAGGCGGACAGCAGTCCGGTGGCGTGTCGCGTCCACATGCCGATGGCGTCTTCGCGCTGGGAGTAGACCTCCACGGTTCGCGAGCCGTTCTGGTCCGGTCCGCCGACGGCGACCTGAACCCGTACACCGCCGTGCTCGGGCACCGTCAACGGCGCCTGGATCACGAGCTCTTCGAGCACGCCGCAGCCGGCCTCGTCACCGGCCCGCACCGCGAGCTCCACCAGCCCGGTACCCGGCACGAGCACCACACCGCCGATCGCGTGATCGGCCAGCCACGGGTGCGACTTCAAAGACAGTCGCGAGGTGAACACCAGCCCGTCGGACTGCGGCAGCCGCACCACGGCGCCCAGCAGCGGGTGATCAGCCGTCACCTGTCCGAGCGCTGCCGCGTCGGTGGCCGACTCGCCCGGCTGGAGCCAGTAGTGCCGGTGGTCGAAGGCGTACGTCGGCAGGTCCACGCGTACGGATCCGGACCCGGCAGGCAGGACACCGGTCCAGTCCACGGCCACGCCGCGGACGAACAGCTCGGCCATCGAGGCGAGGAGCCGTCGCAGGCCGCCGTCCTCGCGGCGCAGCGTGCCGGCCACGACGATGTCGGCGTCAGGGTCGGTGTCGATGTGGTCGATGGTCTCGGTGATCGGCTGGACCAGCACCGGGTGGGCGCTGACCTCGACGAACACGCCGTGGCCCTGGGTGAGGAGGTCCGCGACGGCAGGGCCGAAGCCCACCTGGCCGCGCAGGTTCCGGTACCAGTACCCGCCGTCGAGGACGTCGGCGTCGGCCACCCAGCCGCCGGTCACGGTGGAGTAGAACGGCACCTTCGGCGCCAGAGCGGTCACCTCGGCCAACGCCTCACCGAGCGCCTCGCGGATCGCCTCCACGTGCCGCGTGTGCGACGCGTAGTCCACGGCAACCCGACGCACGCGCACGCCGTCCGCGGAGAGAGCCTCCAGGGCTTCGTCCAGCGCCTCGGCGTCACCGGCGATGACCACGGAGGTCGGCCCGTTGACCGCGGCCACCTCGACCCGGTCCGCCCAACGCTCGATCCGCGCGACCGCCTCGTCCGCGCTCAGCGCGACCGAAGCCATACCGCCCCGGCCGGCCAGCTCCTCGGCAATCGCCTGGCTGCGCAGCGCCACCACACGCGCCGCATCCTCCAGGGACAGCGCACCCGCCACACACGCGGCGGCGATCTCACCCTGCGAATGCCCGAGCACCGCATCGGGCTCCACGCCCACGGACGCCCATACGGCCGCCAGACCCACCATGACCGCGAAGCTCGCCGGCTGGAGGACGTCCACCCGCTCCAGGAGCTCGGGCTCGGCCTCCCCGCGCAGCACCTCGATCAGCGACCAGTCGATCCACGGCTCCAGCGCGGCAGCGCACTCCGCGATCCGCTCCGCGAACACCGGCGAGGAGTCCAGGAGTTCACGGCCCATACCCGCCCACTGCGAGCCCTGACCCGGGAACACCCACACGACCTTGCCCGGAGGAGTCGCACGCCCGGACACCACACCGGGCGCGCCTTCACCCCGCGCCAGCGCCTGCAGACCGGCCAGCGCCTCCTCGTCCGAACCCGCGATGACCACGGCGCGCTCGCCCAGCACCGCACGGCCCGACACCAGCGCTCCCGCCACGTCCGCCGGCGAGACCCCGTCGGCGCGCTCGACGAACGCAGCCAGCCGCTCAGCCTGACCCGCGAGCGAGGCGGCGCTCCGCGCCGACACCACCAACGGCACCACACCCACGGGCGCCGCCTTCTCGGAGGCGGGCTCCGTGGCCTCCGCGGCCTCCGCGGGCGCCTCCTCCAGGATCACGTGCGCGTTCGTTCCGCTGACGCCGAAGGACGACACGCCGGCCCGGCGCGGCCGACCGTTCTGCGGCCACTCGCGGCCTTCGGTCAGCAGTTCCACCGCACCCGCGGACCAGTCCACCTGGCTCGTGGGCTCGTCCACGTGGAGCGTGGGGGGCATGATGCCGTGGCGCATCGCCTGCACCATCTTGATGACACCCGCGACACCCGCGGCAGCCTGCGCATGGCCGATGTTCGACTTCAGCGAACCCAGCCACAGCGGCTGCTGCGGATCCCGGTCCCGCCCGTACGTCGCCAGGAGCGCCTGCGCCTCGATCGGGTCACCCAGCACGGTACCCGTGCCGTGGCCCTCCACCACATCCACATCGGATCCGGAAAGCCCGGCGCCGGCCAGGGCCTTGCGGATCACCCGCTGCTGCGCAGGACCGTTCGGCGCCGTCAGACCGTTCGACGCACCGTCCTGGTTCACCGCACTGCCGCGCAGCACCGCCAGCACCCGGTGCCCGCGCTCGCGCGCCACCGACAGCCGCTCCAGTACGACGACGCCGACACCCTCGGCCCAGCCCGTGCCGTCGGCCGCCGAGGCGAACGCCTTGCACCGGCCGTCCCCGGCCAGGCCGCGCTGCCGGGAGAACTCCACGAAGGCGCCGGGCGTGGCCATGACCGTCGCGCCGCCGGCGAGCGCCATCGAGCACTCGCCCTGCCGCAGCGACTGCGCCGCCAGGTGCATCGCCACGAGCGACGAAGAGCACGCCGTGTCCACCGTCACCGCAGGACCCTCCAGGCCGAGCACGTACGACACACGGCCCGACGCCACGCTCGACAGCGTGCCCGTGACCGCGAAGCCCTCGGTCTCCGGTGCGCCCGTACCGCCGCCGTAGCCCTGGCCGGCCACGCCCGAGAACACGCCGACGTCGGCGCCCTTCAGCGAGACCGGGTCGATGCCCGCGCCCTCCAGTGCCTCCCACGAGGTCTCCAGCAGCAGCCGCTGCTGCGGGTCCATCGCCAGCGCCTCACGCGGCGAGATACCGAAGAAGCCCGCATCGAACTGGGTGGCCTCGTGGAGGAATCCGCCCTGGTCGGTGGAGGAGGTACCCGCATGGTCGGGGTCCGGGTCGAACAGGCCCTCCAGGTCCCAGCCGCGGTCCTCGGGGAAGGACGAGACCGCGTCCCGGCCCTCCGACACGAGCCGCCACAGGTCCTCCGGACCCGCCACGCCACCCGGCAGACGGCACGCCATACCCACGATCGCTATCGGCTCGCGGGAAGCGCCGAGGAGCTGGCGGTTCTGCTTCTTCAGCGAGCCGACCTCTTCCAGCGACTTCCGTAGCGCGTCGACGACCTTCTCGTAGGATGCACTCACTTAACTGCCCCAATCATTTAGTAGTTTCGAAGGCTTCTTAGTCGCCGAGCGCCATTTGCACGAGATCGTCGACGTCCATCTCGGCAATCGCCATCTCTTCATCGGCCTCTTCGATCGAGCCGATTTCCGATTCGCCGTCGCCGAGGGCGACCAGCTTGACCAGGGCATCCATCAGTCCAGCTGCCCGGAATCGGGCCAGCGGGAGAGATGCGAGTGCATGCCGCAGCCGTTCCTCGTCCACTTCAAAATCAATTGCGCTGCTCTCCGGGAGCAATTCGCGGTAAAGGTGCCGTGCGAGGGTCTCCGGGTTCGGGTAGTCGAAGATCAGCGTGGCGGGCAGTTTCAGACCGGTCGCCTCGCACAGCCCGTTGCGCAATGCCACCGAGGTGAGCGAGTCGAATCCGGCTTCCTTGAATGCCGTATCCGGCTGGACGCCCCCCGGTCCGGTGTGCCCGAGCACGACCGCGGCCTGAGTACGCACCAGATCGAGGAGCAGGGCCTCCTGGTCTGCCGCGGTGAGCCCAGCCAGGCGGCGGACCAGCCCGCTTTCCCCGGCGGCTGCCGCCCGCGCCTGCTGACGGCCCGCCCGTACCAGGATCCGCAGCAGGTGCGGGACTTCCCCGCCGGCTGCCGCCTGGGTGCGCAGCTTCCTCAGGTCCAGCTTGACCGGCACCAACAGCGCCTGCCCGGATCCCACAGCGGCATCGAGCAGTTCCATGCCCTCCGCCGCGGTCAGCCGCAGGGATCCCCCGGGACGGTTCGCCCGGGTCCTGGTGAGCTCGTCGGTGCTTCCTGCCGCGCCGGCGGCCTGCTCCCACCGGCCCCAGGCCACGGACACACCCGGCAGGCCCGCCGCCCGACGGCTCGACATCAGCCCGTCCAGGAAGGCGTTGGCCGCCGCGTGGTTGCCCTGTCCGGCCGCGCCCATGAGCGAGGCCGCGGACGAGAACACGATGAACGCGTCGAGGTCGAGGCCGCGGGTCAGCTCGTCCAGGTGCCGCACCGCGTCCACCTTCGGCGCGAACACGCCGGCCAGGCGCTCCGGGGTCAGCGCCCCGATCACGCCGTCATCCGACACACCCGCCGTGTGCACGACACCGGTCAGGGGGTGCTCGGCCGGTACCGAGGCCAGCAGGGCCTGCACCTGGCCGCGGTCGGACACGTCACAGGCCGCCACCGAGACCGTGGCACCCTGCTCGGCGAGCTCGGCGACCAGGTCCTCTACGCCCTCGGCCTCCGGGCCCCGACGGCTGGCCAGCACCAGACTCCGCACCCCGTGCCGGGTGACCAGGTGCCGGGCGACGACGGCGCCCAACGAGCCGGCGCCCGTGACGAGGACGGTGCCCTCCGGCCCGAACACCTGCGGGACGTCCGGGACGTCATCGGCGGCCCGGACGAGCCGGGGTGCGGAAAGGGTCGTTCCGCGTACCGCGACCTGCGGCTCACCACCGGCCAGCACCGCTGCCAGCACCAGCTCCACCGCGCTTTCGGCACCGGGGTCGGTGTCCAGCAGGATGATCCGGTCGGGGTTCTCGATCTGCGCGGCACGGACCAGACCCCAGACCGCAGCTCCGGCCGGGTCGGTCACCACGCCGTCTCCGGCGGGCACCGCGCCACGCGTCACGACGACGAGCCGCGAATCCTCCGGCCCGGCAGCGGCCAGCCACGCCTGCACGATCCCGAGCACCCGGGAGGTCAGCGCCAGGACCGCGTCCGGGCCGTCACCCCCGACCGCGTCCAGGACCGCCGCCGCCGGGATCTGTGCGCTCCCGGCCAGTGCCGCGACCTCGTCGGCCGTGGCCACCGGCACCCACGAGGGCGAGACCTCGGCACCGTGGTCCGAGGACAGCTCGGTCCACTCCACCCGGAACAGCGAGTCGGCGACCGTCGAGCCCGCCGCGGCGCCCAACTGCTCGGCGGACACCGCCCGGGACACCACCGACTCCAGCGTCACCACCAGGCCGCCGGTCTCGTCCGCGGCCTCCAGCGACCGCACGTCCGGACCGAGCGGGGCCAGCCGTACGCGCAGTGCCGAAGCACCTGCGGCATGCAGGACCAGCCCGTTCCAGTCCAGCGGCTGCGGTACGGCCTGGCCGTCCGCTCCACCGTCGGAGATCCCGGCCTGCAGGGCTGCGTCCAGCAGCGCCGGGTGGATGCCGAACCTGGCGGCTTCCTTGCGCTGCTCCTCGGGCAGGGCCACCTCGGCGAAGAGCTCCTCGCCGCGCCGCCACAGCGCCCGCAGACCCTGGAAGGACGGGCCATAGCCGTAACCGCGCTCGACCAGGCCGGAGTAGAACTCCCCGACCTCGACCGGCTGCGCCCCGGCCGGCGGCCAGGCCGCGAAGTCGAAGCCGCTGCCCACGGCGCCCGGCTGGGCCCTGGCCGAGAGCACGCCGGTGGCGTGCCGCGTCCACACCCCCTCACCGGCGGCGTCCTCGCGCTGGGAGTAGATCTCCACGGTCCGCGAGCCGTTCTGGTCCGGTCCGCCGACGGCGACCTGGACCCGTACACCGCCGTGCTCGGGCACCGCCAACGGCGCCTGGATCACGAGCTCTTCGAGCACGCCGCAGCCGGCCTCGTCACCGGCCCGCACCGCGAGCTCCACCAGCCCGGTACCCGGCACGAGCACCACACCGCCGAGCGTGTGATCGGCCAGCCACGGGTGCGACTTCAGCGACAGCCGCGAGGTGAAGACCAACCCGTCGGACTGCGGCAACTGCACCACCGCGCCGAGCAGCGGGTGATCGGCCGTCGTCTGGCCCAGCGACGCCGCATCCGAGGCCGTCGCGGCCGTCTGGAGCCAGTAGTGCCGGTGGTCGAAGGCGTACGTCGGCAGCTCCACGCGCCGCGACGGCGCCGTCTGCGGGAGCACGCCGCTCCAGTCCACGGCCACGCCCCGCACGAACAGTTCGGCCATCGAGGTCATCAGCCGTCGCAGCCCGCCGTCCTCGCGGCGCAGCGAGCCGGTCACCACCACATCGGTGCCGGTGGTGTCCACGGTCTCCGTGATCGGCTGGACCAGTACCGGGTGGGCGCTGACCTCCACGAACACGCCGTGACCCTGGTCGAGCAGGTCGGCCACGGCGGGACCGAAGCCCACCTGGCCGCGCAGGTTCCGGTACCAGTAGTCACCGTCCAGGACGCCGGCGTCCGCCACCCAGCCGCCGGCGACGGTGGAGTAGAACGGCACCGTCGGGGCCTGGGCGTCGATCCCGGCCAGGGTTTCGGCGAGGGTGTCGCGGATGGCCTCCACGTGCCGGGTGTGCGAGGCGTAGTCCACCGCGACCCGCCGGGTGCGCACGCCCTGGCCCGACAGCGCTTCCAGGACCTCGTCCAGCGCCTCGGCGTCACCGGCGATCACCACGGACGACGGGCCGTTGACCGCCGCGACCTCGACCCGGTCCGCCCACGGCTCCAGCCACTCGACCGCCGCATCCGCGCTCAGCGCGACCGAAGCCATACCGCCACGGCCGGCCAGCTCCTTGGCGATCGCCTGGCTGCGCAGCGCCACCACGCGGGCCGCATCCTCCAGGGACAGCGCACCCGCCACACACGCGGCGGCGATCTCACCCTGCGAGTGACCGAGCACCGCATCGGGCTTGACCCCGACCGACTCCCAGACCGCCGCCAGACCCACCATCACCGCGAAGCTCGCCGGCTGAAGGACATCGACCCGCTCCAACAGCTCGGGCTCGGCCTCGCCGCGCAGCACCTCGACCAGCGACCAGTCGATCCACGGCTCGAGAGCGGCAGCGCACTCCGCGATCCGCTCCGCGAACACCGCAGAAGAGTCCAGGAGTTCACGGCCCATACCCGCCCACTGCGAGCCCTGACCCGGGAACACCCACACGACCCTGCCCGAAGCGGTCGCGCTACCGGAGACCACACCGGGCGCGCCCTCACCCCGCGCCAGCGCCTGCAGACCGGCCAGCGCCTCCTCGCCCGAGCCGGCGACCACGACCGCCCGCTCGCCGAAGAGCGTACGGCCCGACACCAGCGCCCCGGCCACGTCCGCCGGCGACACCCCGCCGGTGCCCTCGACGAACGACGCAAGCCGCTCGGCCTGGCCCGCGAGCGAGGCGGCGCTCCGCGCCGACACCACCAACGGCACCACACCGGCCGGAGCGGACGCCTGAGCGACGGTCTCGGCCGTCTCCGGCGGCGCCTCCTCCAGGATCAGGTGCGCGTTCGTCCCGCTGATACCGAACGAGGACACACCGACCCGGCGCGGATGGCCGTTGCGCGACCACTCCCGCGTCTGCGTCAGCAGCTCGATGGCACCCGCGGACCAGTCCACCTGGCTCGAAGGCTCGTGTACGTGCAGCGTGCGCGGCATGACCCCGTGGCGCAGCGCCTGCACCATCTTGATCACGCCGGCCACGCCGGCAGCCGCCTGCGTGTGACCGATGTTCGACTTCAACGAGCCCAGCCACAGCGGCTGCTCGGGGTCGCGGCCCTTGCCGTAGGTGGCGAGCAGCGCCTGCGCCTCGATCGGGTCGCCCAGGGCGGTGCCCGTGCCGTGACCCTCCACCACGTCCACGTCGGACGGGGAGAGTCCGGCGCTGGCCAGGGCCTTGCGGATCACCCGCTGCTGCGAGGGACCGTTCGGTGCCGTGAGGCCGTTCGACGCGCCGTCCTGGTTGACCGCGCTGCCCCGCAGTACGGCGAGCACCCGGTGGCCGCGCTCGCGCGCCACCGACAGCCGCTCCAGTACCACCAGACCGACGCCCTCGGACAGCACCGTGCCGTCCGCGCCGTCCGCGTACGCCTTGCACCGGCCGTCGGCGGCCATGCCGCGCTGGCGCGACATGCCGAGGATTCCGATCGGCGATCCCATGACGGCGACACCGCCGGCGAGCGCCATCGAGCACTCGCCCTGGCGCAGGGCCTGCGCGGCGAGGTGCATCGCCACCAGGGACGAGGAGCACGCCGTGTCCACGGTGACCGCGGGGCCCTCGAAGCCGAAGGCGTACGACACGCGGCCCGAGGCCACGCTGCCCGCCGTGGCGGTCGTGACGAAGCCTTCGAGTTCCGCGGGCATGTGCGTCAGGGACTCGACGTAGTCGTGGATGGAGACACCGGAGAAGACGCCGATGTCGCTCCCCTGTGCCGTGCTCGGGTCGATGCCCGCCCGCTCCAGCGCCTCCCAGGAGGTCTCTAGCAGCAGCCGCTGCTGCGGGTCCATCGCCAGCGCCTCGTTCGGCGAGATGCCGAAGAACGCGGCGTCGAACTGGGCGGCCTCGCGGAGGAATCCGCCCTGGTCGGTGGCCGAGGTGCCCGTACGGTCGGGGTCCGGGCCGTACAGGCCGTCCAGGTCCCAGCCGCGGTCGTCGGGGAAGGGGGACATGCCCTCACGGCCTTCGGACACCAGCTGCCACAGGCCGTCGGGGTCCGAGACCCCGCCCGGCAGCCGGCATGCCATGCCGACGATCGCGATGGGCTCGTCCGGATCCGCGACGGCGGCCGCAGCCGCGGCAGGGGTGCCGGCCGCCGCCGCGTCACCGAGCTCCTCGCGCAGGTGGCGGGCGAGGGCGACCGGGGTGGGGTAGTCGAAGATCAGCGTGGCCGGCAGCTTCACGCCGGTCGCCGCGCTCAGCCGGTTCCGCAGCTCGACCGCGGTCAGCGAGTCGAACCCGATGTCGCTGAACCCACGGGTGCCCTGGGCCAGTTCGGGGCCGCTGAAGCCGAGCACGTTGCCCGACTCGGCCTGGACGACGGTCAGCAGGATGCTCTCCTGCTCGGCCGCCGACAGCCCCGCGAGCCGGCGGACCAGTCCGCTGCTGTCCCCGGCAGCCGCACGCGCCACGCGCCGACTCGCGCGGACCAGGCCGCGCAGCAGGTGCGGAACTCCCCCGCCGGCTGCCGCCTGGCTCCGCATGGTCTTCAGGTCCAGCTTGATCGGCACCAGCAGCGCCTGGTCCGCGTGCAGGCCGACGTCGAAGATGTGCAGGCCCTCGGACGGCGTCATCGCCAGCACGCCACCGCGGCTCATGCGGGCCTGGTCGACCGCGCTGAGGTGCGCGGTCAGGCCGTTGCTCTGCTCCCACAGGCCCCAGGCCAGAGACAGCGCGGGCAGGCCCGCCGCCCGGCGGCCGGCCACCAGACCGTCGAGGAAGGCGTTCGCCGCCGCGTAGTTGCCCTGGCCGGCCGACCCCATGAGCGAGGCCGCGGACGAGAACACGATGAACGCGTCGAGGTCGAGGCCGCGGGTCAGCTCGTCCAGGTGCCGTACCGCATCCACCTTCGGCGCGAACACCTTCGCGAGCCGCTCCGGGGTCAGCGTCGCGATCACACCGTCGTCCAGCACACCGGCGAGGTGTACGACGCCGGTCAGCGGGTGCTCGGCCGGCACCGACGCCAGCAGGGCCTCGACCTGGCCGCGGTCGGACACGTCACAGGCCGCCACGGACACGGCAGCACCCAGCTCGCCGAGCTCGGCGACCAGCTCCTGCACCCCCTCGGCGGCCGGACCACGACGGCCGGCCAGCAGCAGGTGCCGCACCCCGTGCCGGGTGACCAGGTGACGGGCCACCAGACCGCCCAGGGCGCCGGTACCGCCCGTGACCAGGACGGTCCCCCCGGCGCGGAACACCGCGGGCTCCTCCGGGACCTCTCCGCCGGCCCGGACGAGCCGGGGGACGGAGAGGGCCGCTCCGCGCACCGCGACCTGCGGCTCGCCGCCGGCCAGCACCGCGCCCAGGACGGGAACCGCTCCGTCACCGGAGGCCGGGTCGGTGTCGATCAGAATGATCCGGTCGGGGTTCTCGGCCTGCGCGGCACGCACCAGACCCCAGACGGCCGATCCGGCCGGGTCGGTGACCTTGCCGTCGCCGGCGGGGACCGCGCCCCGGGTCACCACGACCAGGCGCGACTCCTCCAGCCCGGTCCCGGCCAGCCAGGCCTGGACGACCTCCAGCACCCGGGATGTCGACTCCAGTACCGCGTCCTCGCCGTCGGCGCCGGTCACGGCCTGGAGGACCGCCACCGCCGGGACGGCGGCGCTCCCTGCCAGAGCCAGCACGTCGTCGGCGCCGGAAACGGCCGCCCACGACGGAGCGGGCTCCGCCCCTTCGGCCGGGGGCAGCTCGGTCCACTCCACCCCGAACAGCGAGTCGCGGCTCTCATCGCCTGCCGCGGCTCCCAGCTGGTCGGTGGACACGGGCAGGGACACCAGCGAGTCCATCGTCAGGACCATGCCGCCGGTCTCGTCGGCGGCCTGGAACGACAGTGCGTCCGGCCCGCACGGGGCGACCCGCACCCGCAGTGCCGAGGCACCCACGGCGTGCAGCACCAGCCCGTTCCACGCGAAGGGCAGCACCTGGCGGTCGTCGTCCGGATTGGCGAAGGCGTTCGTGTGGAGGGCGGCGTCGAGCAGCGCCGGGTGCATGCCGAACTTGCCGGCCTCCTCCCGCTGCTCCTCGGGCAGGACGGCCTCGGCGAAGACCTCGTCACCGCGCCGCCACACCGCCCGCAGGCCCTGGAACGCCGGGCCGTACGCGTAGCCGCGCTCGAGCAGGTCGGTGTAGAAGGTCCCGACCTCGACCGGCTCGGCACCCGGCGGCGGCCACGCGGCGAAGTCGTACGCCTGGGCGGTCTTCCGTGTCGCCGACGAGGCCGCCAGGAGTCCGGTGGCGTGCCGCGTCCATTCGTTCGCGCCGCCCTCGCCGACGGCGTCCTCGCGCTGGGAGTACACGTCCACCGTGCGCGAGCCGGTCTCGCCCGGTCCGCCGACCGCGACCTGCAGCCGCACGCCGCCCTGCTCGGGCAGCACCAGCGGCGACTCGATCACGAGCTCTTCCAGGACGCCGTAGCCGAACTCGTCGCCGGCCCGCACCGCGAGGTCGACGTACATCGTGCCGGGGATGATGACCACGCCGCCGATCGCGTGACCGGCCAGCCAGGGGTGGGTCCGCAGCGAGAGCCTCGAGGTGAAGACCAGCCCGTCGGACTGCGGCAGTTGCACCACCGCGCCGAGCAGCGGGTGATCGGCCCCGGTCAGCCCCAGCGAGGCCGCGTCGGTGGCCGATCCGGCCATCTGGATCCAGTAGTGCTGGTGGTCGAAGGCGTACGTCGGCAGGTCGATGCGGGCGGACGCCGTCCCGGCGGGAAGAACCGCGGCCCAGTCCAGCGCCACGCCGCGGACGAACAGCTCGGCCATCGAGGCGAACAGCCGTCGCAGGCCGCCGTCCTCGCGCCGCAGCGAGCCGGTCACCACCACATCGGTGTCAGTGTCGGTCTTGTCGACGGTCTCGGTGATCGGCTGGACCAGCACCGGGTGGGCACTGACCTCGACGAACACCCCGTGGCCCTGGGTGAGCAGCTCGGCCACGGCCGGACCGAAGCCCACCTGGCCGCGCAGATTGCGGTACCAGTACGCACCGTCCAGGACGTCGGCGTCCTCCACCCAGCTGCCGGTGACGGTCGAGTAGAACGGCACCGTCGGCGCCTTGGCGGTGACGCCGGCCAGCGCTTCGGCCAGCGTGTCGCGGATGGCCTCCACCTGCCGGGTGTGGGACGCGTAGTCCACGGCCACCCGACGTATCCGCACGCCCTGGTCGTCCAGCGCGTCCAGCGCCTCGTCCAGCGCCTCGGCATCACCGGCGATCACCACGGAGGTCGGCCCGTTGACCGCGGCGACCTCGACCCGGTCCGCCCACGGCTCAAGCCGCGCGGCGGCCTCGTCCACGCTCAGCGCGACCGAGGCCATGCCGCCGCGCCCGGCCAGGTCCTTGGCGATGGCCTGGCTGCGCAGCGCCACCACACGCGCCGCATCTTCCAGCGACAGCGCACCCGCCACGCACGCGGCGGCGATCTCACCCTGCGAGTGGCCGAGCACCGCGTCGGGCTCCACGCCCACGGACGCCCATACGGCTGCCAGGCCCACCATCACTGCGAAGCTGGCCGGCTGCACCACGTCGACCCGCTGCAGGAGCTCGGGCTCGGTCTCGCCGCGCAGCACGTCCAGCAGCGACCAGTCGACCCACCGCTCCAGCGCGGCTGCGCACTCGGCCATCCGTTCGGCGAACACCGGCGAGGAGTCGAGGAGTTCACGGCCCATGCCCGCCCACTGCGAGCCCTGGCCCGGGAACACCCACACGACCTTGCCCGGCGTACCCGAACCGGCCACCACACCGGGCGCGCTCTCACCGCGCGCCAGCGCCTGCAGAGCAGCCATTGCCTCGTCGTCGGAATCCGCGACGACGACAGCGCGCTCGCCCAGCACCGCACGGCCCGACACCAGCGCTCGGGCCACGTCCGCCAGCGGCACCTCGTCGGTGCCGTCGAGGAATTCCGCGAGCCGCCCGGCCTGGGTCGCCAGCGAGCCGGCGGTCCCCGCCGACACCACCAGCGGCACCGCACCGGCAGGCCGGTCCTGCTCGGTGACGGGCTCCGCAGCCTCCTGCGGAGCCTCCTCCAGGATCATGTGCGCGTTCGTGCCACTGGCACCGAAGGCGGAGACACCGGCGCGGCGCGGGTGACCGTTCTGCGGCCACTCGCGGGCCTCGGTCAGCAGCTCCACCGCACCCGAGGACCAGTCCACCTGGGGGGTGGGCGCGTCCAGGTGCAGGGTGGCCGGGAGCGTACGGTGCCGCAGCGCCTGGACCATGTTGATGACGGCGGCGACACCGGACGCCGCCTGCGTGTGCCCGATGACGGACTTGACCGAGCCGAGCCACAGCGGCTGTTCCGGGTCGCGGCCCTGCCCGTAGGTCGCCAGCAGCGCCTGCGCCTCGATCGGGTCGCCCAGCACCGTGCCCGTGCCGTGGCCCTCCACCGCGTCCACGTCGGCCGGGGTGAGCCCCGCGCTGTCGAGCGCCTTGCGGATCACCCGCTGCTGCGACGGACCGTTCGGCGCCGTCAGACCGTTGGAGGCCCCGTCCTGGTTGACCGCGCTGCCGCGGATCACGGCCAGTACCCGGTGCCCGCGCTCCTGCGCCACCGACAGCCGCTCCAGCAGCACCACGCCCACGCCCTCGGCCCAGCCGGAGCCGTCGGCGCCGGCGGCGTAGGACTTGCAGCGCCCGTCGAAGGCGAGTGCGCGCTGACGCGCGAAGCCGACGAACCCGCCCGGCGTCGCCATGACCGTCGAGCCGCCCGCGAGCGCCATGGAGCACTCGCCCCGGCGCAGCGCCTGGGCGGCGAGGTGGATCGCGACCAAGGAGGAGGAGCACATGGTGTCGACCGTCACCGCGGGACCCTCGAGCCCCAGGGTGTAGGCGACCCGCCCGGAGGCGACACCGCCCGCCGTGCCCAGGGCGCGCTCCAGGCTGAGGTACCCCTCGAAGCCGCTGAGGTCCGGCGCGTAGTCCTGGTGCACGATTCCGGCGAACACGCCGATGTCGCTGCCGCGTACCGAGTGCGGGTCGATTCCGGCCCGCTCGAAGGTCTCCCAGGACACCTCGAGCAGCTGTCGCTGCTGGGGGTCCATCGCCAGGGCCTCGCGCGGCGAGATGCCGAAGAACCCGGCGTCGAACTGCGCGGCGTCGTGCAGGAAGGCGCCTTCGCGCACGTACGTCGTACCGGGGTTGTCGGGGTCCGGGTGGTAGAGGCCCTCGACGTCCCAGCCGCGGTCCTCGGGGAACGTGCTGTACACGTCGGCGCCCTCGGACACCACCCGCCAGAAGTCCTCCGGTCCGCGGATCCCGCCGGCGTACCGGCAGGCCATGGACACGATCGCGATGGGCTCCGAGGCTGCCGCGACGAGTGTGCTGTTCTCCTGCTGAAGCCGGGCGTTCTCCTTCAGCGAGGCACGCAGTGCCTCAACGACCTGCTGGTCGGGCGCCGACATATCCATCCTCCACGATTCGTTCACAGGCGATCAGCTCGTCTTGCCCAGGGCCCGCTGCACCAGATCGGCAACGTCCATGGCGTCGATCAGTTCCACGTCGGCGGCGGCCGCCGACGGCTCCACTTCCGGCGCGTCCGCGTCCGTGTCGGCCTCGGCGAGGCCGAGGAGGGTGTCCAGCACCCCGGCTTCCTTGAACCGGGCGAACGGCACGGACGCCAGGACCTGCCTGAGCTCGTCCTCCCGCTCGTCCAGGCCGTCGTCGGTCTCCCGGAGGAGTTCGGAGCGCAGGTATCCGACCAGCGCTTCCGGGGTGGGGTAGTCGAAGATCAGCGTTGCGGGCAGGCGCAGTCCGGTGGCCGCGTTCAGGCTGTTGCGGAGGTTGACGGCGGCCAGCGAGTCGAAGCCGACCTCCTGGAACGCCTGCCGCGGGCCGATGCCCTCCGCGCCGCTGTGGCCGAGGACCGTCGAGGCGTGGCCGCGGACCAGCCGGAGCAGGATGCGGTCCTGCTCGGTGTCCGAGACCGCCCGCAGGGAGTCCGCGAGGGACGTGGCGGCGTCGCTGTTCTCGCCGTCGCCCTGCAGGGCCTGGAGGGCCTTCTTCGCCTCGGGCAGGTCGGCGAACAGGGGGCTGGTGCGGACCGAGGTGAACGCGGGGATGAACGCCCCCCAGTCCATGTCGGCCACCGCCACGAACTTCTCGTTGCCCTGGACCGCCTGCACCATCGCGGTGACCGCCAGCTGAGGGGCCACGGGAAGGACGCCACGGCGCCGGAGCTGGGCGAGGGCTGCCTCGTCCATGCCCACGCCGATCTGGTCGAGGGCTCCCCAGGCGATCGACGTCGCCCTCAGTCCACGGGCGCGGCGCCACTCGATCAGGGCGTCGAGGACGGCGTTGGCCGCTCCGGACGGACCCTGGCCGCCGCCGCCCCACACGCCCGCGATCGAGGAGAAGACGACGAACGCGTCGAGCGGGGTGTCCTCGAACAGCCCGTCCAGCCAGAGGGCGGTGTCCACCTTGGCCGCGAACACCCCGGCGAGGTCGGCGAGGTCGGTGTCGTCGACCGAACTGGTCTGCGTGACGTCGGCGGCGTGCACCACGGCCGTGACCGGCTGCTCCGCGGCCGCCTCGGAGACCAGCTGCGCCATCGCGTCCCGGTCGGAGTCCTCGCACGACTCCACCGTGGTGGTGACGCCCAGCCCGGCCAGTTCGGCCCGCAGGTCCGACACGCTCCCGTCGGGTGCCTGCGCGGTCGTGGTGACGATGAGCCGGTCGACGCCGGCCTGCGCGAGCCAGACCGCGACGTGCTTGCCCAGCCCCTCGGCGCCGCCGGTCACCAAGGCTGTGCCCCGGGGCTGCCAGCCGGCGTCGCCGGTGGACTCCGGGACGGGCTTTCGCACCAGGCGCCGGGTGTACACGCCCGACCGCCGGACCGCGAGCTGGTCCTCGTCGGCGGCCGAGTTCAGCACTCCGAGCAGATGCCGGGCCGTACGCGGGTCGCTCACGGCGGGCAGGTCGACCAGACCGCCCCACCGGTCGAGCCGTTCCAGCCCAGCGGCGCGGCCGAGGCCCCACAGCGACGCCTGCACCGGCGAGGTGAGCGTGTCGTGGATGCCGATGTTCACCGCGCCCCGGGTCAGGCACCACAGCGGCTGGGTGGCGTTGTTGTCCCCCAGGGCCTGGATCAGCGCGAGCGTGGACGCCGTGACCGCGGTCGGGTCCTGCAGGCCGCTGCCCGTCCGCTCGTCCAGGGCCAGCAGGGACAGCACGCCGGTCAGGTCGTGTGCGGCCAGGACGCCGGTCAGCAGCTCGGCGAGCCGTTCCCGCGTACGGTCGGGCTCCCCGATCTCCAGCAGGACGGTGCCGAGTCCGAGACCCGTCAGCTCGTCCAGGAGGGCGTCGGTCGCACTGCCGTCGGGACGTGCGGCCGGTACGACGACCAGCCAGCGGCCCCCGGGTACGCCGGCCGCTTCGCGTTCGAGCGGCTGCCAGGTGACGTGGTAGCGCAGCTTCTCGGCCGTCGACCTCTCGCGGCGCTTCCCCCGCCATTCCGCCAGTACGGGGACGACGGTGTCCAGGGCGCTGCGCTGGTCGGTCGACGCCATCTCCAGCAGCTCGCCGAGGGAGTCCAGATCGGCTCGTTCGACCGCGGCCCAGAAGTCGGAGTCGGCGCCTTCGGCCGTCTCGGCGGCGTCGGCGGCCGCCTCCGCCTCGTGGAGCCAGTAGTGCTGGTGCTCGAAGGCGTACGTCGGCAGGTCCACGCGTACGGACCCGGACCCGGCAGGCAGGACACCGGTCCAGTCCACGGCCACGCCGCGGACGAACAGTTCGGCCATCGAGGCCAGCAGCCGTCGCGGGCCCCCGTCCTCGCGGCGCAGCGAACCCGTCACCAGCGCATCGGTCCCGGTGTCGTCAGCGGTCTCGGTGATCGGCTGGACCAGCACCGGGTGGGCGCTGACCTCCACGAACACCCCGTGGCCCTGACCCATCAGCTCGGCCACGGCCGGGCCGAAGCCCACCTGGCCGCGCAGGTTGCGGTACCAGTACCCGCCGTCCAGGACGCCGGCGTCCGCCACCCAGCCGCCGGTCGCGGTGGAGTAGAACGGCACCTTCGGGGCCTGCGCGTCGATCCCGGCCAGGGCCTCGGCGAGCGTGTCGCGAACGTCCTCCACGTGCCGGGTGTGCGAGGCGTAGTCCACCGCGACCCGGCGCACCCGGACGCCCTGGCCCGACAGCGTCTCCAGCACCTCGTCCAGCGCCTCGGCGTCACCGGCGATGACCACGGAGGTCGGCCCGTTGACCGCCGCGACCTCGACCCGGTCCGCCCACGGCTCCAGCCGCGCCACGGCGTCGTCGGCGCTCAGCGCGACCGAGGCCATACCGCCGCGTCCGGCCAGCTCCTTCGCGATGACCTGGCTGCGCAACGCCACCACGCGGGCCGCGTCGTCCAGCGACAGGGCCCCCGCGACACAGGCTGCGGCGATCTCGCCCTGGGAGTGACCGAGCACGGCGCCCGGCTCCACTCCTGCGGAGCTCCACACGGCCGCCAGGCCCACCATCACGGCGAAGCTGGCCGGCTGCAACACGTCGACCCGCTCCATGAGCCCGGGCTCGGTCTCGCCCCGCAGCACCTCGATGAGCGACCAGTCGATCCACGGCTCCAGAGCGGCAGCACATTCCGCGATCCGCTCGGCGAAGACCGGCGAGGAGTCGAGCAACTCCCGGCCCATGCCCACCCACTGCGAGCCCTGGCCCGGGAACACCCACACGACCTTGCCCGGCTTGCCCGAACCGGCACTGCCGCATACCAGACCGGGGGCGCTCTCGCCCCGAGCCAGCGCCTGCAGTCCAGCGAGCGCCTCCTCGTCCGAGCCGGCCACCACGACCGCACGCTCGCCCAGCACCGCGCGGCCGGACAGCAGCGCCCCGGCCACTTCCGGCAGCGGCACACCGTCGGCGCCCTCGACGAACGCCGCCAGCCGCCCTGCCTGGCCGGCGAGCGAACCGGCACTGCGCGCGGACACCACCAACGGCACCACACCTGCGGAGGCCGGCGGCTCCTGCGGCTCCTGCGGCTCCTGCGCGGGCGCCTCCTCCAGGATCAGGTGCGCATTCGTCCCGCTGGCCCCGAACGAGGAGACCGCGGCCCGGCGCGGACGGCCGTTACGGGTCCACTCCCGGGCGTCGGTCAGCAGCTCCACCGCACCCGCGGACCAGTCCACCTGCGGGGTGGGTTCGTCCACATGGAGCGTGGCGGGCATGACGCCGTGCTGCATGGCCATGACCATCTTGATCACACCGGCCACGCCCGCGGCGGCCTGCGCATGGCCGATGTTCGACTTCAGCGAACCCAGCCACAGCGGCTGCTGCGGATCCCGGTCCCGCCCGTACGTCGCCAGCAGGGCCTGGGCCTCGATCGGGTCGCCCAGGGCCGTACCGGTCCCGTGGGCCTCGACGATGTCGACGTCCGCCGGAGTCAGTCCCGCCGTGTCCAGCGCCCTGCGGATCACCCGCTGCTGCGAGGGACCGTTCGGCGCGGTCAGGCCGTTGGACGCGCCGTCCTGGTTGACCGCGCTGCCGCGCAGTACCGCCAGCACCCGGTGGCCGCGCTCCTGCGCCACCGACAGCCGTTCCAGTACGACCACACCGACGCCCTCGGCCCAGCCGGTGCCGTCGGCCGCCGAAGAGAACGCCTTGCACCGCCCGTCGGCGGACAGGCCGCGCTGGCGCGAGAACTCCATGAAGGCGTCCGGACTGGCCATGACCGTCGCGCCGCCGGCGAGCGCCATCGAGCACTCGCCCTGCCGCAGCGACTGCGCCGCCAGGTGGATGGCCACCAGCGAGGACGAGCACGCCGTGTCCACCGTGACCGCAGGACCCTCGAAGCCGAACACGTACGACACGCGGCCCGAGGCCACGCTCGCCGCCGTGCCGGTCATGAGGTAGCCCTGGACGTCCTCGGGCACCTGGCGGAGCCGGGTCACGTAGTCGTGGTGGACGATTCCGGTGAAGACGCCGATGTCACTGCCCTTGGCGGAGTGCGGGTCGATGCCCGCCCGCTCCAGCGCCTCCCAGGAGGTCTCCAGCAGCAGCCGCTGCTGCGGGTCCATCGCCAGCGCCTCACGCGGGGAGATCCCGAAGAGCCCGGCGTCGAACTGCGCGGCCTCGTGGAGGAATCCGCCCGAGCGGGTGTAGCTCGTCCCCGGGTGGGCCGGGTCCGGGTGGTACAGCCCCTCGAGGTCCCAGCCGCGGTCGAGCGGGAAGCCGGACACCGCGTCCCGCTGCTCCATCACGAGCTTCCACAGCTCCTCGGGACTGTCCGCCCCGCCCGGCAGCCGGGTGCTCATGGCGACGATCGCGATCGGCTCGTCGGAGGCGGAGGGCGCCGCCGTGGCCGGGGCGGGCACCGCCGCCTGCTCGCCGAGCAGTTCGCCGCGCAGGTGGGCGGCGAGGAGGGTGAGCGTCGGGTAGTCGAAGACCAGCGTGCTGGGCAGGTCCACCCCGGTGAGGTCGCGCAGGCGGTTGCAGAGCTTGACCGCGCTGAGGGAGTCGAATCCGAGGCTCTTGAAGGACTGCTCCTCATCGAGCCCCTCCGACGTGCGGTGGCCGAGGACGAACGCGGTGCTCTGCCGGACCAGGTCCATCACCACGCGCTGCTGCTCCGCGGCCGGCAGTCCGGCCAGTCGGCCGGCGATCGCATCGCCGGCGCCTTCGCTGCGCGACACCACGCGCCGGGTGAGGGCGACGGAAGGCGTCTGTGCCTCGGCAGCGCCGGCGCCCGGTGCCTCCGTCGTGACCGGTACGCCGGCGCCCTCTGCGGGCGGGGCGGTCAGGGTCAGCGGGCCGAGGACCGCCACCGGTTCACCGGCCGGGTCCGCGAGCTCCAGCAGAGGGCGGCCGTCCGGTGCAGGTGTGATCCGCAGCCGCAGCGAGGCGGCGCCTTCCGCGTACACGGCCAGGCCGGCGCAGACGGACAGGTCCGCGGTGCCACGGGGGTCCAGGACGCTCAGTGCGGTGTCGAGGAGCACCGGGTGCAGAGTGAACTCGGCGGCCTCGTCGGCCAGTTCGGCCGGAAGGGCGATCTCGGCGAGGGTCTGCCCGTCCTGCTGCCACACGCGGTGCGCCCCCGGGAGGAGCGCGTCGCCGTCTGCCGGCAGCGGCCAGCCCCGCAGGTCGAACGTCGGCTGCGGCATTCCCGGGACCAGTACGGCGCGTGCATGGCACGTCCAGGGACCTTGCTCGGGGTCGAGGGGCCGGCCGTGGACGGCGACGCGGCGGCGCCCGTCGGGGCCCGGGCCGGCGACCGACACCCGCACCTGGGTGTGACCGTGCTCCGGCACCGTCAACGGCGCCTCGACGACGACCTCTTCGAGGCTTCCGCAGTCCACCTCGTTGCCGGCCCTGAGGATCATCTCCAGGAGCGCGGCGGCCGGAACCTTGAGGGCGCCGTCCGTCGCCGCCGCGCCGGGGAGCCGGCCGCGGCTGCGCGGCGACAGCCGCCCGGTCAGGACGACCCCGCTCCCGCCGTCGTCGCCCGGCATCTCGATGACGGTGCCGAGCAGCGGGTGCCCGGCGCCGGCGGTGCCGAGGGCTTCCGCGCCGCCCTTGGCGGTCTCGTCGGCTTCGACCCAGTACCGCTGGTGCTGGAAGGCGTACGTGGGCAGGTCGGCCCCGGCCTGCGTGGCGGGCCGGCCCAGAACGGCCTCCCAGTCCACGGCCACACCGCGTACGTGCAGTTCCGCGAGGGCCGTCAGGACGCCGGCGGGCTCCGCCCCGTCCTTGCGCAGGGTGGCGATGCAGCTCTGCTCCCGGTCGCCGAGCGAGCCGAGCGCCATCGCGGCGAGGATCCCTCCGGGGCCCAGTTCGAGGAACGTCGTCGCTCCGAGGTCGCTCAGCGCGATGACGGCGTCGCTGAACCGCACCGCGTTCCGCGCCTCGTCGACCCAGTACCCGGGGGTGCAGAGCTGCCCCTCCCGGACGGGTTCGCCGGTCAGTGTGGAGACGACGGGAAGCGTGCCCGGCCGGAACGACAGGCTCTCCAGGACCGTGCGGAACTCGTCGAGCACGGGCTCCATGAGCGGAGAGTGGAAGGCGTGGCTGACCGGCAGCCTGCGCGTCTTGTGGCCGCGGCCGGCCAGTTCGTCGGCGGCGGCGAGCACGGCGTCCTCGGCGCCGGAGAGCACCAGCGAGTCGGGGCTGTTCACCGCCGCGACGCAGACCACACCGCGGGCCCGGGCCAGCACGGGGGCGACGTCGGCCTCGGTCGCCTGGACGGCGACCATCGCGCCGCCCTCGGGCAGGGACTGCATCAACCGGCCGCGGGCGGCGATCAGCCGGCCCGCTTCGGCGAGCCCGAGGACTCCGGAGACGTGCGCGGCGGTGATCTCTCCGATCGAGTGGCCCGCGACGAGGTCCGGTCGCACCCCCCAGGACTCGAAGAGCCGGAACAGCGCGGTCTCCAGGGCGAACAGGGCGCCCTGTGTGTACATGGTCTGGTCGAGCAGTTCGCTGTCGGGCGAACCCGGCGCGGCGAACACCACGTCGCGCAGCGGGCGCGCCGCGTGCTCGTGCAGGTGCTCTTCCACGGCGGCGCAGGCGGCGGCGAAGGCCTCGCGGAAGACCGGGTAGGTCTGCGCGAGTTCGCGGCCCATGCCGGCCCACTGGCTGCCCTGCCCCGTGAAGAGGACGGCCAGTTTGCCCGTGGCCGGAGTGCCGGAGACGACGGCGTGGCTCACTTCGCCCCGCCCGAAGGCGCTCAGGTCGGCGGCGAGCCGTTCCCTGTCGGACGCCAGGACGACGGCCCGGTGGTCGAGCTGGGCACGCGTGGTGGCGAGCGCGTGGGCGGCATCGGTCAGGCGTACGTCGGGCCGCGCGTCGAAGAACCGGGCGAGCCGGTCGGCCTGGCCGCGCAGTCCGGCCGGCGTCCGCGCCGAGACGGGCACCGGTACCAGGACGCCGGTCGGCTCCGGTCCGGGCTCCGGCGCGGGAGCCGGCGGCTGGTCGGGCGCCTCCTCGATGACGACGTGCGCGTTGGTGCCGCCGATGCCGAAGGAGGACACGCCGGCTCGGCGGGGCCGGCCGCTGCGCGGCCAGTCGCGGGCCTCGGTCAGCAGTTCCACGGCGCCCGCGGACCAGTCGACGTGGGACGACGGACGGTCCACGTGCAGCGTCTTCGGGAGGACGCCGTGCCGCATGGCCATGACCATCTTGATCACGCCTGCGACGCCTGCCGCCCCCTGGGTGTGCCCGATGTTCGACTTCACGGACCCGAGCCACAGCGGCCGGTCGGCCTGCCGGTCCTGGCCGTAGGTCGCCAGGAGCGCGTCCGCCTCGATCGGGTCGCCGAGCGTCGTGCCCGTGCCGTGCGCCTCCACGGCGTCCACGTCCGAGGTGCCGAGACCGGCATGGGCGAGCGCCTTGCGGATCACCCGCTGCTGCGCCGGGCCGTTCGGGGCCGTCAGACCGTTCGAGGCGCCGTCCTGGTTCACCGCGGACCCGCGGACCACGGCCAGCACCTGGTGGCCCCGGCGACGGGCGTCCGACAGCCGCTCCACGAGCAGCAGCCCCGCGCCCTCGGACCAGCCGGTGCCGTCCGCACCGTCGGCGAAAGCCTTGCAGCGGCCGTCGGGAGCCAGTCCGCGCTGCCGGGAGAACTCGACGAAGGTCTCCACGGTGCCCATCACCATCACACCGCCGGCCAGCGCCATGGAGCACTCGCCCCGGTTCAGCGCCTGCGCCGCCAGGTGCAGCGCCACGAGGGAGGAGGAGCACGCCGTGTCGACCGTGAGGGCGGGGCCCTCGAAGCCGAAGTGGTAGGCGATGCGGCCGGAGGTGACGCTGCCCGAACCGCCGGTGAGGCGGAATCCCTCGACACCGGACGCCTGGTGCATCCGCACGCTGTAGTCGTGGCTGTTGACCCCGACGAAGACGCCGACGTCCTCCCCGGCCAGCGTGGTCGGGTCGATCGCGGCCCGCTCGAAGGCCTCCCATGACGTTTCGAGCAGCAGGCGCTGCTGCGGGTCCATCGCCAGCGCCTCGTTCGGCGAGATGCCGAAGAACGCGGCGTCGAAGCCTGCGGCGTCGTCGAGGAACGCGCCGTGGCGTACGTACGTGGTGCCGGCGTGGTCGGGATCGGCGTTGAAGACCCGCTCGGTGTCCCAGCCGCGGTCCCCGGGGAACTCGCTGACGACGTCGACGCCGTCGGCCACGACCCGCCAGAGGTCCTCCGGACTGTGCACGCCGGCCGGGAAGCGGCAGGCCATCGCCACGATCGCGATCGGTTCGTCGGTGGTCCCGGCGGGCGCCCCGGGCTCGGCCGGACGGTGCGGCGCACCGCCGAAGAGCTTGGCGCGCAGGCGCTCGGCGAGCGCCGTCGGCTTCGGATAGTCGAAGATCATCGCCGGGGAGAGGGTCAGCCCGGTCGCCATCGCGAGCCGGTTGCGCAGCTCCACCGCGGTCAGCGAGTCGAATCCGGCCTCCTTGAAGGTCCGGGTCGCGTGGACGGCATCGGCAGTGGTGTGCCCGAGCACCTCGGCGGCATGCCGCCGGACCAGTTCGAGCAGGGCCTCGGTCTGCTCGGCATCGCCCAGACCCGCGAGGCGCTCCCTCAGCGACTCGGGCCCCGACGGAGCGGCGGCCCGGGCCGCCGGTCGCGGCGACGGGGCCAGCCCCCGCAGCAGCGGCGGGACCGGAGCCTCGGCCGCGGCCGCCCGCAGGGCGGACACGTCGAACTTCGCCGCCACCAGCGTGTCGGCGGTGCCCGCGCCGGCGCCCAGGGCGGCGTCGAGCAGGGCCATTCCCTCGCTCGCGGAGAGCCCGCTCATGCCGATGCGCCGGTTGCGGCGCAGGTCTGCGGCGCCCAGGTGCTCGGTCATGCCGCTGACCGTCGCCCAGTAGCCCCAGGCAAGGGAGACGGCCGGCAGACCGAGGCCGCGGCGCCGGTGCGCCAGTGCGTCCAGGTAGGCGTTGGCCGCGGCGTAGTTGGCCTGCCCGGGGTTGCCCAGCACGCCCGCCGCCGAGGAGAACAGCACGAACGCGGCGAGGTCCAGGTCCCGGGTGAGCTCGTGCAGGTGGAGCGCCGCGTCCGCCTTGGGCCGCAGCACGGTGTCGACGCGGTCCGGGGTCAGCTCGGTGAGCACCCCGTCGTCCAGGACGCCGGCCGAGTGCACGACGGCGGTGAGCGGGTGCTCGGCCGGTATCGCCCGCAGGAGGGCCTCGAGCTGGGCCCGGTCCGCCGTGTCGCAGGCGGCGATGGTGACGGACGCGCCCAGCGCGGTCAGCTCGTCGTGGAGCTCCGGGGCATGGCCCCGGCGGCCGGCCAGGACCAGATGACGGATGCCGTACGCGGTGACCAGGTGCCGTGCGGTCATCGCACCCAGCGTCCCGGTGCCGCCGGTGATCAGTACGGTGCCCTCGGTGTCGAGCGGCCGCGGGTGCCGTCCGGCTCCGGCCGGCGACCCGTCCTGCGAGAGGGGCACGCGGACCAGCCGGGGCACCTGCGCCACGCCCTCCCGCAGCCTCAGCTGCGGTTCGCCGCTCAGTACGACGGCCGCCAGAGCGGACCGGGAGGCGTCGTCGAGGTCCGCGAGGACGATCCGGTCCGGATGCTCCGACTGCGCCGAGCGGACCAGACCCCACACCGCGGCCGCGGCCGGTTCGGCGCAGTCCCCGGTGACCACGGCCAGCCGGGTTTCCGCCAGGGCGGGTTCCGCGAGCCAGGCCTGGAGTACGGCCAGCGCCGCGTTGACCGAGGCGCGGGGGTCGGCCGCCGCGCTCACGGCCTTGGCCTCGTACAGCAGGACGTCGGGGACCGACGCGGCCGACCGGGCCGAGGCGGCGACGTCCTCGCCGGTCGCGACGGTCAGGATGCCGAGGGCGCGGTCCTGGGCGGGAAGCGCACATTCCGTCCACTCGACGCGGAACAGGGCGTCGTGCGGCAACGCGCCGGCGATCCCCGCCTGTTCGGGGGGGAACGGAGTCCCGCGCACCGCCCCGACGGTCATGACGGGCTGCCCCGTGGGGTCGGTCAGCTGCAGACCGGTCCCCTCCGCCGACGTCCCGCCCGGACGCACCTGCAGTTCGGCGGCGCCGGAAGCCAGCAGGGACACCCCGGTCCACACGGACGGGAGCATGCCTTCGGGGACGACCGTACGGACGGCGGCGTCCAGCAGCGCGGGGTGCACCCCGTACCGGCCCGCGTCGCGGAGAGCGGCGCCGTCCAGGGCGACTTCGGTGACGGGTCCGTCGCTCGCGGGGGTCGCGGTGGCGCCGGCGGGGGCCAGCGCGCCGTGCGCGTGCCGCGTCCACTGCGCGTCCAGCGGGGCGTCCGCGGCGCGGGAGAAGATCTCCACCGGCCGCCGTCCCGCCTCGTCGGGCTCGCCGACGATCACCTGGATGCTGCGGCTGCCCCGGTGCGGCAGCACGACCGGCGCATCGACGGTCAGTACGTCCAGTACGGGGGTGCCGGCCAGGTCGCCGAGCCGGATGGACAGCTCGACCAGGGCGGCGTTCGGTACCACGACGGCATCGGACACCTGGTGGTCCACGAGCCAGGGCTGCGACCGGAGCGACCAGCTCGACGTGGCCATGAGGCCGGCCGAGTTCGGCATGCCCACGACCGCGCCGAGCAGCGGGTGACCGCCCCCGGCGAGTCCCAGCGAGGCGGCGTCGGTCGCCGAAGCGGCCGTCCGGAGCCAGTAGTGCTGGTGGTCGAAGGCGTACGTCGGCAGGTCGATGCGGGCGGACGCCGCCCGGGCGGGAAGAACCGCGGCCCAGTCCAGCGCGACGCCGCGGACGAACAGCTCGGCCATCGAGGCGAACAGCCGTCGCAGACCGCCGTCTTCGCGGCGCAGCGAGCCGGTCACCACCACGTCGGTGCCGATGTCGGCCGTATCGATGGCCTCGGTGATCGGCTGGACCAGCACCGGGTGGGCACTGACCTCGACGAACACCCCGTGGCCCTGGGTGAGCAGATCGGCCACGGCCGGACCGAAGCCCACCTGACCCCGAAGGTTGCGGTACCAGTACGCACCGTCCAGGACGTCGGCGTCCTCCACCCACGTGCCGGTCACCGTGGAATAGAAGGGCACCTTCGGCGCCTGCGCGTCGATCCCGGCCAGCGTTTCGGCCAGCGTGTCGCGGATGGCCTCCACGTGCCGGGTGTGCGAGGCGTAGTCCACCGCGACCCGGCGCACCCGGATGCCCGCGTCGGACAGCGCTTCGAGGGCCTCGTCCAGCGCCTCGGCATCACCGGCAATGACCACGGAGGTCGGCCCGTTGACCGCGGCGACCTCGACACGGTCCGCCCACGGCTCAAGCCGTACGAGCGCCTCGTCCGCGCTCAGCGCGACCGAGGCCATACCGCCCAGCCCGGCCAGCTCCTCGGCAATCGCCTGGCTGCGGAGCGCCACCACGCGCGCCGCGTCCTCCAGCGACAGCGCGCCTGCCACGCACGCGGCGGCGATCTCGCCCTGCGAGTGGCCGAGCACGACGTCCGGCTCCAGGCCCACCGACGACCACACGGCGGCCAGAGCGACCATCACCGCGAAGCTCGCCGGCTGCAGTACGTCGACCCGGTCCAGGAACTCGGGCTCGGTCTCGCCGCGCAGCACCTCGGTCAGCGACCAGTCCACCCACGGCTCGAGTGCGGCAGTGCACTCGGCGATCCGCTCGGCGAACACCGGCGAGGAGTCGAGGAGTTCACGGCCCATGCCCACCCACTGCGCGCCCTGGCCCGGGAACACCCACACGACCTTGCCCGGCGTACCCGAACCGGCCACCACACCGGGCGCGCTCTCACCGCGCGCCAGCGCCTGCAGACCGGCCAGCGCCTCATCGTGCGAACCCGCGACCACCACCGCGCGGTCGCCGTGCACCGCACGACCCGAGGCCAGCGCCCCGGCCACCTCCGCCAGCGACACCTCACCGGCGCCCTCGACGAACGACGCCAGCCGCCCGGCCTGGCCCGCGAGCGAGGCGGCGCTCCGCGCCGACACCACCAACGGCACCACACCCGCAGCCGCAGCCGGCAGCGGCTCCTCCTGCGCCTCGTCCGCGGGCGCCTCTTCCAGGATCAGGTGCGCATTCGTCCCGCTGACGCCGAACGAGGACACACCGGCCCGGCGCGGCCGGCCGCTGCGCGGCCACTCCCGGGCCTCGGTCAGCAGCTCCACCGCACCCGAGGACCAGTCCACCTGGGGGGTGGGTGCGTCCACGTGCAGGGTGGCCGGCATGACCCCGTGGCGCAGCGCCTGCACCATCTTGATCACACCGGCCACACCGGCAGCCGCCTGCGTGTGACCGATGTTCGACTTCAGCGAGCCCAGCCACAGCGGCTGTTCCGCGTCACGGCCCTGGCCGTACGTGGCCAGCAGGGCCTGCGCCTCGATCGGGTCGCCCAGGGCCGTACCGGTCCCGTGGGCCTCCACCACGTCCACGTCCGCCGAGACCAGCCCGGCGCCGGCCAGGGCCTTGCGGATCACCCGCTGCTGCGAGAGCCCGTTCGGCGCGGTCAGACCGTTCGACGCGCCGTCCTGGTTGACCGCGCTGCCGCGCAGTACCGCCAGCACCCGGTGGCCGCGCTCACGCGCCACCGACAGCCGCTCCAGCACCACCACACCGACGCCCTCGGCCCAGCCCGTGCCGTCGGCCGCCGAGGCGAACGCCTTGCACCGGCCGTCGGCGGCCAGGGCCCGCTGCCGGGAGAACTCCACGAAGTGGTCGGGCGTCGCCATGACCGACACACCGCCGGCGAGCGCCATCGAGCACTCGCCCTGCCGCAGCGCCTGCGCCGCCAGGTGCATCGCCACCAGGGACGAGGAACAGGCCGTGTCCACCGTGACCGCAGGACCCTCGAGGCCGAGCACGTACGACACGCGGCCCGAGGCCACGCTCGTCGCCGAACCCGTGGTCGCGAAGCCTTCCATCTCCGGTGCCACCGCGGCGGCGCCGGTCCCGTACCCCTGGCCGAACAGCCCGGAGAACACCCCGACGTCGCTGCCCTTCAGCGCGACGGGGTCGATGCCCGCCCGCTCCAGCGCCTCCCACGAGGTCTCCAGCAGCAGCCGCTGCTGCGGGTCCATCGCCAGCGCCTCACGCGGCGAGATCCCGAAGAACCCCGCGTCGAAGAGCCCCGCCTCGTGCAGGAACCCGCCCTGGTCCGTGTACGAGGTACCCGTGCGGCCGGGGTCCGGGTCGAAGAGGCCGTCCAGGTCCCAGCCCCGGTCCTCGGGGAAGGCGGACAGGGCGTCCCGGCCTTCGGACACCAGGCGCCACAGGTCCTCCGGCCCCGCCACGCCACCCGGCAGACGGCACGCCATCCCCACGATCGCGAGCGGTTGATCGGGGTCGGCCGCCATGACCGCCTCGCTCACCGGCCCGGTGATCCCGAGGACCTCGGCCCGTATGCAGCCCGCCAGCGCGACCGGAGTGGGGTGGTCGAAGACGACGGTGGTGGGCAGCGCCAGCCCGGTGCTCTCCACCAGCCGGTTGCGCAGGGCGACGATGGCCATCGAGGTGAAGCCCAGGTCGCGGAAAGCCCGGTCGGACGGGATGGAATCCGGACCCGGCTGCTGCAGCACGACGGCGGCCTGCGTACGGACCAGGTCTTCGAGCAGCGCCAGCTGCGCGCGTTCCTCCAGACCGGACAGCCGGTCCCGCAGGGCTGCCACGACGGTCGCGTCGGGCCGGCTGCCCACCGGCGCGTCGTGGTGTCCGATCGCCTCGTACCGCAGCCGGCTCGGCTGATCGGCCAGCATGCGGCGCTTGATCTTGCCCGATGCGGTCCGGGGGATGGCGTCGACCTCGTGGACCTGCTCCGGCACCTTGTAGGCGGAGAGCTGCTCGCGGCACCGGTCGATCAGCGTCGCGGCGTCGAAGCCGGCGGGGCCGGGGACCACGTACGCGACCGGGACCTCCCCGAGCGTCTCGTGCGGTACGCCGGCCACCGCCGCGTCGGCGACACCCTCGACGGTGCGCAGGACCGCCTCGATCTCCTCGGGGTGGATGTTCTCCCCGCCGCGGATGACGAGTTCCTTGATCCGGCCGCAGATGCTGAAGTAGCCGGCCTCGTCCCGCCGGGCCAGGTCTCCGGTCCGGTACCAGCCGTCCTGCATCGCCGCGGCGGTCGCCTCAGGGCTGTTGTGGTAGCCGACCATGACGTTCGGTCCGCTGACCCACACCTCCCCCTCCTGCCCGACGGGGACGTCGAGCCCGGTGTCTGGGTTGACGATGCGGACGCCGACGCCCGGCACGGGCAGGCCGCAGGAGCCGTCGACCCGGGCGCCGTCCGGCGGGTTGATGGTGATGGCCCCGCACGTCTCGGTGCTGCCGTAGGCGTCGACCAGCGGGACCCCGAAGATCTCCTCGAAGTCGCGGCGCAGCCGGGATCCGGTGACCGCTCCGCCGACGAGCCCGATCCGCAGGCCGGGTGCGGAGAAACCATTCTCCTGGGCGGCCCTCACCAGGTGGTGGTACGTGGTGGGAACCCCGGCCAGGAACGTCGAGTCGTCCTCGTGCAGGGCCCCGATCACGTCCTCCGCGGAACTGCCGTCCATGATCCGGGCCGTGGCGCCGACCACGGTGACGGACAGGACGCACGCGATGTGCGAGAGGCTGTGGAACAGCGGGAGCGGCCAGAGCACCCGGTCCTGGTCCGTCAGTCCCGGAATCGGCACGTAGCAAGAGGCCACGGACCACAGGCAGTTGCGCTGCGTCGACAGGACGCCCTTGGGCCGGCCGGTCGTCCCGGAGGTGTAGAACATCCAGGCCACTTCGTCGAGGCCGAGGTCGTCCCGGGCGGGCACGGCCGGCTCGCGGACGGCGAGTGCGTCGTACGAGTGGGCTCCGGCCCCCGCCGGGACGTCGCCGGTCACCAGCAGCGTGATCCCGGGCGCCACGGCCGACGAGCGCCGCAGCCTCTGCGCCTGCACGGAATCGGTGATGACCACCGTGGCCCCGCTGTCGGCCAGCAGGTACTCCAGCTCGGCCAGGGCCGAGGCCGGGTTGAGCGGCACCCCGACGCCGGCGACCCGGACGACGGCGAGGTAACTCTCCACGGTGGCCACCGAGTTGCCGAGGCAGATGGCCACCCGGTCCCCGCGCCGGACGCCCAGGCCCGCCAGGTGTCCGGCGAGCCGGCGCGTCCGCGCCTCCAGATCGGCGTAGGTGACCGCTCGGCGGTCGTCCGCGAAGGCCACCTTGCGGGGGAAACGGGTCGCGTTCTCAAGGAGTGCGACGGGAAGTGGCTTGATGAGTTCGGTGCGCACTGCGCCGCAATTCCTTTCAGAGAAAAGAGCTACCAGGAGACAGGCAGGCTCTTCAACGCGAAGACGGAACCCTTGGGTCGAAGCGGCACCTCGTCAAAACCGACGGCCAGCCGGAGGTCCGGGAATTCCCGGAGGAGAGCGGACAGGCCGGCTCGCAGGACGACGCGTGCGAGGTTTTGCCCGAGGCACTGGTGGACGCCGTATCCGAACGACATGTGGCCTGCGGTGTCGCGCTCGATGTCGAGCTGCGCGGGGCATCCGAATTTGGCCGGGTCACGGTTGGCGGCGGGCAGGGACACCGTCACGGTGTCGCCCTTCTTGACCACTTCACCGCTCAGTTCGACATCCTCCAGCGCCGTGCGGAAGATCTCGTACTGGTTGATGGTGAGGTAGCGCAGGAGCTCCTCCACCGCGCCGTCGAGTTTCGCCGGGTCCGCGCGGAGCGCCGCCAGCTGGTCCTCGTGGTGCAGCAGCGCGAAGACGCTGACGGCCAGCGCGGGCGCCGTGGTCCCGAAGCCCGCGAACAGCAGCAGGGCGACCATGTTGCACAGTTCTTCGTCGGTCAGTCCGCCCTCGGCGACGAGCCGGCTGAGGATGTCGTCCTCCGGCTGCTTCCGCTTCCGCTCGATGAGCTCGGCGAAGAAGGTGAGCGCCTGCTCGTAGACGGGCCCGACGTCCTCCATCTTGGAGTCCGGGTCGTGCATGACGGTCGGCGCGTTCGCGTAGCGGTCACGTTCGTCGTAGGGCAGGCCGATCACCTCGGACAACACCCTCAGGGCCAGCGGGTCGGCGAAGTCCTCCACCACGTCCGCAGCCGACCCGCGCTCGCGCATCGCGGCGATCTGCCCGGCGACCATTTCCTCGACGCGCGACGTCATCTGGCTCGCCCGGCGGCCGGTGAACTCACCCGTCAGCAGCCGCCGGTACCGGGTGTGGTCGGGCGGGTCCATGTAGATGAACATCCCGGGGATCTCGGGAGAGTTCGGCGTCAGCTCTCCCCAGTGCGTCGTCGGGAAGTGACAGAACTCCATGCTGTGGCTGAACCGCGGGTCGCTGAGGACCTTGCGCGCCAACTCGTGGCTGGTGGCGATCCAGCCGACGTGGCCGTCGGGGTAGACCATTCTCGCGAGGGGGCGCTCTTCACGCAGCGAATCAAATATCGCAGGAGGATCGAACTGGTGGGTCCGCGCCCAATGCTCCTCGAAGGAAATTGCGTCGCTCATGAAATCCTTCTCACTCGAGATGGTGTCCAATTCGGGAAATCGTGCCCCAAGGCGGTCCGCGAATCGTCGCAGGAAAGCATTCTTATGATCTCCCACATCACAGTAGACGAGCCCTGACGGGCCGACATCCCTCAGCCTGGTAGGGCCCGGACGGCAACTCGGCGGCTCTTCACCTGCTGCTTGGAATACTCCTCCGAAAGGCCTCCCGAAAGCGAGCAGCGACCCCGGAAATGCAGCGCATGCCGACCCGGCCTCGAGCGCCGTGCTACCAGGGCCCAGGCGCGGCTGACTAACTTCCGCTCCGAGAGCTGGAGTACGCAGCCGACACGCCTTCGGCCGTCGGGTGCTCCCTTCCCCAGTTCACCGCGGGTCGGCCGCCCAGCAGGCCGCATCTCCGACCGAAAGGACAGCCATGCTCACGGCAGACCCAGACGCCGCATCGGCCACCAGCAGTTCACCGCAACGCCGGGCCCCGCTGCCCTCGCTCACCGGCCTCAGATTCGTGGCCGCCATGCTCGTGTTCCTCACCCACAGCACGATGCTCCACAACGTCCTGAGCCCGATGCAGCCAATCAACTTCTTCGGCGATCCCGACATCGCGAAGTCCCTGGCCGACTTCTGCGAGAAGGCCGGCGCCATCGGGGTGTCGTTCTTCTTCGTGCTCAGCGGCTTCGTCCTGACGTGGTCGGCCACGCCGGGAGACCGGGTCACGAGCTTCTGGCGGCGTCGCGCGCTGAAGATCTACCCGAACCACATCGTGACCTGGGTGCTGGCGATGGTGCTGTTCACCGCGGCCACCCCGATGCACGCCTGGCTGCCGAACCTCTTCATGGTGCACACGTTCACACCGCAGCCGGAGGTCTTCGGGAGCCTCAACCCCGTGGCCTGGTCGCTCTGTGCGGAGCTGCTCTTCTACGCGCTGTTCCCGCTGCTCATCATCCCCGTGCGCCGGATCGCGGAGCGGAGGCTGTGGCTGTGGGCGGGCGGCATGGTCGCCGGCGTGATCGGCGTGGCTGCAGTGACGAAGTACGTCCGGGGCGGCCTCGACCTCGGGTACGAACTGACGCTCAACCAGTTCTGGTTCTCCTACTCGTTCCCGCCGCCGCGCCTGTTCGAGTTCGTGCTGGGCATGATCCTGGCCCGGATCGTCGCCGCGAACCTGTGGCCGCGCATCGGCCTGCTGACTTCGGCGACCCTCTTCGCCGGCGGGTACTGGCTCGCCAACAACGTTCCGGCCCCGTACTTCTTCAGCGCCTGCACGATCGTTCCGGTGGCCATGATCATCTGCGCCGGGGCCTCGAGGGATCTCCGGGGCGCCGGAGGCTGGCTCACCAGCCCGACCATGGTGCGGCTGGGCGAGATCTCCTTCGCCTTCTACATCCTTCAGGGCGTGGTGATCTTCTGGGGCCGCTCCGAGCTGCTGGGAGGCCGTACCTTCGACTTCGTCCCGGCTGTCGGACTTCAGATCGCCCTGCTCCTGGCGAACCTGCTGGCCGCCTGGCTGCTGTACAGCCTGGTCGAGCAGCCGGTCATGCGCCGCTGGAGCCGCAGCAAGAAGGAGAAGCAGGCCGGCGAGCAGCGGGTCTCGCAGGACGCGCGCGAGAAGACGACGCAGAGCAGGCCCCTGGTCTCGGATTCCGTGCTGGTCCGCGAAGCCGGCTGAAGACCCTGAAAGACCCCGGACACACAGACCGCCGCCTCGGGAAGGCGCCAGCCCCTGGCTGGTTCGCTTCCCGGGGCGGCGGCGGGTTTCCGTCAGGGCCGTACGGCCGGATCGACGGGCCGGCCGCTGTGCGCCGATGCGTAGGCGGCTTGGACGATCCGCAGCGTACGCACCCCTGCTGCGCCGTCCGGCCCGGCTCCCCGTCCCGTGCCGACGGCGGCGACGAACGCGTCGAGCATGGCCGCGTACGCGTCGGACCCGCCGGGTTCCCACCGTTCACCGCCGGCGGCGGAGTCGAATCCGCCGAGCAGCCGCGGGCGGGAATTGAACTCCAGGCTCCCCTGGTCGCCGATGAAGGTCATCCTGGGTCCGTCCGCTGCCGCCCGGTCCGCCGACACGCTCCGACTGCAGTCGATGGCCGCGACCGTCCCGCTCGGATAGCGAACGGTGACGAGCGCCGCGCTCTCTGCGCCCGGCTCTGCGCCGAGGACGCTGTTCGTCTGCGCGTACACCTGCTCCGCCGGCTCTCCGCCGAGCACCGCGTCCACCATGTCGAGCAGGTCCGCCGCGTTGGCGGCCAGTGCCCCGCCCCCGGCCGGTTCCCGATCCGCCCGCCCGGGGTGCGACGGGGTCGGCGCCGGGCCGTTGTACACACCGTGAAGGGTCGTCAGCCGGCCGATGGCGTCACCGGCGGCGATCTCCTTGCGTACGGCGTCGAACGCCGGACTGAAGCACGCAGGGGAGTCGAGAGTCAGCCGTACACCCGCGTCCTCACAGGCCCGCACCATGGCCAGGGCATCCGCTTCGTCGGTCGCCATCGGCTGGGCGCACAGCACGTGAGCCCCGATCCCGGCCGCCCGCTCGACCAGTTCCCGACGGCGGGCGGTCCCGCTCGTGACCACCACGGCCTCGGGGCGCAGCGCGAAGACCTCGTCCCAGCCGCCCGCGTACGACGCGCCGAGCTGCCGGGCCACGGCCTCGCCGCGCGCCGGGTCGTCGGGCGGACCGTCAGGGTCCGCGATGATCAGGTCGACACCGGGCATGGCGTGCAGCAGCCGGGCGTACGTGGCGGCGCGCTCGTGGGCGAACGACAACACTGCGACCTTCATGCGGCCCCCTTCACGGGCAGTTCCACGGCACGTCCCGTCCACGCGGACTCGGCCGCCGCCTGGGTGATGCGGACGGCGGCCAGCGCGTCGCGAGGCCCCAGGCGCGGCTCGGGGCCGCCCCTGAGCGCCTGGGCGAACTCGCGGATCTCGGAGGAGAACGGCGTCTCGCCGAAGTGCGCGAAGTTCCCGGCCTTGGGGCCGTATCCCTGGATCTCCTGGGGCCACTCGGAGTCGTACTGCACCGTCCCGCCCGTACCCGAGACGTGGTACGTGACCCGAACGGGCGGCTGCGGCGCCGCCGTCCACCGGCTCACGATCTGGCTGAGCGCGCCACTGGCGTGGGTGAGGACGACGGTTCCGACCGCGACGGCCCCCTGAGGTGCCGGTGCGGCGATCTCCCCCTGGTACTGGGCGTACACCCGCACGACGTCCCCGAAGATCCAATAGGCGATGTCGACGCCGTGCATCATCTGGTCGGTCAGAATCCCGCCCGACTGCGCGGACGCGTGGCCGGTCCAGGGCCGCGGGTGGTAGGCGGCCACGGTGAACCGGGCGACCGCGCCGGCGCCCAGGCGGCCTGCCGCCACCAGGTCGTGCAGCCGGGCGTACGCCGAAACGAAACGTATGTCGTGGGCAGGGTAGAGCCGCACGCCGGCCTGCTCCGCCGCGTCGACGATCTCCTCGGCCTCTGCCGTGCTGGCCGCCAGCGGCTTCTCGCACACCACGTCCACCCCTGCGGCGATGGCGGCCATGGCTATGGCGTGGTGACTGCCCGTCGGGGCGCAGATGTCCACGGCATCCGCGCCGTCCAGCGCCGCTTCCAGGGATCCGACGGCCTTGACGCCGAATTCACGTGCCAAGTCCGCGGCCCGGTCGTCCGTGGAGTAGATGCGAACGGACGCTCCGGCATCGACCCACGCTTCCAGATGTATACGCGCTATCAGTCCTGCGCCGATCAGCGCTACGTCCAGCTGTTGCACGGCATCCCCAGCCCTTCTTCCGTGTTGTCCTCACAGGCGGGCGCGACCAGGGGAGCGGTGCTCTGCGGCCGGGCTCCGGCCGGCTCGTACGCCTCCTGGCACGCCTCCTGGCACGTCTCCTCGAAGACGGGCTTCCGACCGCGAAGCGCGGTCCTTCGGATGGAGTGCCGATGCGGACGGCCCACGGGAGAGTCACTCCCGGCCCGGCTGCCGCCGCCCTGCGCGTCCGAGGTCTGACCAGTCTCGCCCGAACCGATCGGCGGGGGCATCACCAGCGTGGGTAGTCTCGGCCGCTGCCGTCCCCGCGCACGAGGCATCGCCGAGCCGGCGCAGCGGCTCCGGCTCGGCGTCGTCCCCGCCGGCCCGCCGGGTCAGCTCACCGTCTCCGACACGGTGATGGCGCGCACGGGGCAGGCCTGGGCCGCCTCCCGCACCAGTGGGCCGTGAGCGCCGTCGCCGCCCGTCAGGAGGGTGCTGAACCCGTCGTCGTCCTGGGTGAACACGTCCGGAGCGAGCAGGGCGCACTGGCCCGCGCCGATGCAGACGTCCTTCTCGATGTCGATGTGCACGTCCGTCGCCCCTCTCACCAGGTCACGGGGAGTTCGACCATCCCCTGGACGGTGTGACCCAGCTTGAAGGGGATCTCCTCGGCCGGAGCGGCCAGGCGCAGCGTGGGCAGACGGTCGAAGAGGGTGCCCAGAGCGATCTCCAGCTGGGCGCGGGCAAGGTTCTGGCCGAGGCACTGGTGGATGCCGAAGCCGAAGCCGATGTGGTGGCGGGACGGACGGTGCCAGTCGAGGGTGTCCGGCTCGGGGTAGACGCTCTCGTCGCGGTTGACCACGGAGGCCGCGAAGACCACGCCGTCGCCCGCCCGGATCGTGGTCCCGGCCACCTCGATGTCCTCGACCGCCACGCGCAGCACCGTGTCCGCGATCGACAGCACGCGCATCAGCTCCTCCACCGCGGCGGGCAGCAGCGTGGAGTCCCCGCGCAACTCGGCCAGCTGCTCCGGGTGTTGGAGCAGGGTGAAGACACCGAGCGAGATCATGTTGGCGACCGTGTCGTGGCCGGCGCCCAGCAGGACGTGCGCCAGGGCGATCAGGCCCTCGCGGTCGAAGGAGCCCTCCGCCTCCTGGCGCTGCACGAGGTCGTCGAGCAGGCCGGTGCCGGGTTCCTTGCGCTTGCGGTCGATCAGCTCGCCGAAGTACGCCTCGAGCTGGTTGAGGGCGTCCATCACGTCGGCCGCCTCAGGACCGCGCACCAGCCGCAGCGACTGCGTCTCGAAGAAGTCGTGGTCGGCGTAGGGCACTCCGAGCACGGCGCACATCACCATGGAGGGCACGGGCAGCGCGAAGGCGCTCACCAGTTCCGCGGTCGGCCCCTGCGCGATCATCGCTTCGATCCGCTCGTCCACGATCTCCTGGATCCGCGGGCGCAGGGCGACGGCGCGCGGGAGCGTGAACTCACCGATGATGGCCCGTCGTTGGGTCCGGTGCTCGGGGTCGTCGACGCCGAACAGCGGGAACTTTCGGTCGCCCATGTCGACGAAGTACGGCGTGAGGAAGGGGAAGCCGGGGCGGCTGGGGTCGGACGACAGGCGCTGGTCGGCCAGCAGTTCGCGGGCGACGGAGTGCCCGGTGACCGCCCAGACCTCACGGCCGTCGAAGAGGGTGATCCGCGACAGGGGGCGGGTCGCACGCAGCTGGTCGTAGGCGGCAGGGGGCCGGTAGGGGCAGGTCCGGTCCTGGGGGAAGGCGAGGGGTGCGTTCGTGTCCGTCATCGAAGACCTCGTAAATGAAGGGTGCATCTTGCAGATATTCATTAGATGACAGGGGTCTGCGGAACGGCATGAAGTTCGAGTGAGGTTGGAGCTCGCCTGAAGCCTCCCTGCCGCGGCGGAGCCCGTCCCCTCGGCGAGCACAGCGCGGGCCTTGACTGCGTCACGGACCGGTCACAGCGCCCACACGGCCGCCCGAACCCCGCCAACATGGCGCGATGCGCACAGACCGCACCATCACCCTGCTCGCTGCCGCGAGCGTCCTCGCCCTCACCGCGTGCGACCCGCAGGCCGCCGACAGCGGGAAGCCCGCGACGACCGGCACCCCGGCCACCACCCCGGCGGCGTCCGGCCCCGCCCCCTCCGCCAAGACGGCCACCCTGCCCGACCTCGTCGGCAAAGGCCTCCAGACGGCCCAGGACGAAGCGCAGCGGGCCGGCTTCTTCGTCCTCACGTCGCACGACGCCCTCGGCCGCGAGCGGCTCCAAGCTCTCGACCGGCACTGGAAGGTGTGCAGCCAGACCCCGAGGCCGGGCGCGGGCCTCGACACCAAGACCACTGTGGACTTCGGCGCGGTCAAGCTCGAAGAGGCCTGCCCCGCCACGGACGCGCCCGCCCCGAAGCCCGCGGGCGACGTCATGCCGAACTTCGTCGGCCAGGGGATGAAGGCCGTCCGTTCCGCGCTCCCGGGCAATGCGAGCATCACCGTGAAGGACGCGGTGCAGAGCCGCATGGTCCTCCAGGAATCGAACTGGAAGGTCTGCACGCAGGACCCGAAGGCCGGCGCCGCGCTCGCCGGCCGGCCCTTGACCTTCACCGTCGCCAAGACCGAAGAGTCCTGCCCCTAGGCCGTGTCCTTCGGATCAGGGCGGGCCGTCAGGCGTGGTTGACGGGGAGGACGTCCGGGGAGAGGGCGCCCGCGTGGGCTGCCGCCGAGGTCATGCGGCGGCGGTGGTGGCGGCGGCAGAGGACCTCGTACCCGATCTCCTCCGCCGGGCGGTTGACGTCGCCGACCACGACCTGGGCGCCCTCGACCACCATCTGCCCGCCCACCGTACGGGCGTTGTGCGTGGCGCGGGCGCCGCACCAGCACAGGGCCTCCACCTGGAGCTGTTCGAGGCGGTCCGCGAGCTCGATCAGCCGCTGCGAGCCCGGGAACAGCTTCGTCCGGAAGTCGGTGGTGATACCGAAGGCGAAGACGTCCAGGCCGAGGTCGTCGACGATGCGGGCGAGCTGGTCGATCTGCTCGGGGGCCAGGAACTGGGCCTCGTCCACGATCACGTAGTCGGCCTTGCCGCCCTGGGAGAGCTGCGCGACCAGGTACGCGTACAGGTCCATGCCCTCCGGCGCCTCGACCGCCTCGGTCACCAGACCCAGGCGCGAGGACAGCTTGCCCTCGCCCGCCCGGTCGTCCCGGGTGAAGATGACGCCCTGCAGACCCCGCGCGTCGCGGTTGTGGGCGATCTGGAGAGCCAGAGTGCTCTTTCCGCAGTCCATCGTTCCGGAGAAGAACACCAGCTCGGGCATGGGAAGTACGGGACCTTTCGGGTCGTGGGCGGCAGCCGGAGGGCGGAGGAAGGGGCGGTCGGTCAGGTGCGGATCTCGAGCAGCGGGACGAGCTGCTCGGCGGCGGTCATGGAGCCGTGCATGCCGACGAGGGCGGACTCGTTGGGCTCCTTGCGCGAGGCGGTGATGGCCACATCGGCCTGGGCGGCCGCGACCACGTCGCCGATGCGGCCGAGCACGCGCTCGTCGCACTCCCCCGGCGCGCCGAACCAGCCCATTTCCAGGGCCTCTTCTCGGCTCGCGACCCAGAACCGGTCGCCCAGCACCTCGCGCCACACCGTCAGGACGTCGGCCTCGGCGCCCGGTACGGCGTACACGTGCCGGGCTCGGCCCTCGCCGCCGAGCAGGGCGACGCCCGCGCCGAGCTCCCAGTCCTCGTCGAAGTCGATCCGGGAGTCCTCGTCGAAGGGGACGTCCACCATGCCGTGATCGGCGGTCACGTACAGCGCGGTACGCGGCGGGAGTTGCTCGGCGAGCCGCTGCACCAGCCGGTCGACGTACATCAGCTGGCCGCGCCATGCGTCGGAGTTCACGCCGTGCCGGTGTCCGGCCCCGTCGAGCTCGCTGAAGTACGTGTACACCAGCGAGCGGTCGCCGGCCGCGAGGCGCTCGGCCGCGAGGTCCATCCGCTCCTCGCCGGTCATCCGGCCGAGGAAGGTGCCGCCGCTGAGCGCGATCTTGGTGAGCGGGGTGGTCTGGAACGCGGGCGAGGACACCTGCGCCGTGGCCACCCCGGCCTTGTCCGCCTGCTGGAAGACCGTCGGGTACGGCTGCCAGGGCTTCGGCGGGGTCCACGGGTGCCAGCGGAGCTGGTTCATCAGCTCGCCGCTGGCCGGGTTGCGCACGGCGTAGCCGGGCAGGCCGTGCCGCGCGGGCGGCAGGCCGGTGCCGACGGAGGCCAGCGAGGTGGCGGTGGTCGCCGGGAAGCCCGCCGTTATCGGGCGGCCGGTGCCGCCGCGCGAGCTGCCGAGGAGGGAGGTCAGGTACGGGGCCTCGTCCGGGTGGGCCTTGATCTGCTCCCAGCCCATGCCGTCGACCAGGAACACGCAGTTGCGGTCGGCCGGCGTCAGCTCGGCGATGGCGGCGGTGTACCCGGGAACGCCCTGGCCGGCCACGAGGGTCGGCAGCAGGTCGGCGAGCGAGCCGGTGCCGTACTCCGGGACGGGGGCGCCGGCGAGGTCCAGCAGCTCCGGCTCGTCCCAGTTCGACGGTGCGGAGTAGGCCATCAGCGGGCGGAGGCGGAGGTGGCCGCGGTGGCTTCGCTGAGCGCCTGCGCGAAGACGAGCGTCTGGCGGACCGCCTCCGGGCCGTCGCCGGCCTCGCTGACGCGCAGGCTGAGGTCGTCGGCGGTGGAGTTGCCGGTGTAGCCGTGGTCGGAGTCGCAGTTCGGGTCGCCGCATGCGGCGGGCTCCAGGTCGATCCGCGAGACCGCGCCCCAGCCGATGGTCAGGACGACCTCGCGGGGCAGGGTGCCGGGGGTGTACGACTCGGGGTTGGCGACGACGCGGCTGAGCACCACGGAGGAGATCGCGCCGATCTTGACCGACTCGGTGGACGTGGTCGCGTACGGCGACGGGGACCCGGCGTCGGCGGCCTGCTCGTCGGTGTGGCTCACGATGAAGCGGTTGCCGGTCAGGACCAGGACGGTGACGTGCCGGCGCACCTCGTTGGAGTCGAAGGTCGTCTCCTGGTGGACCAGGTACGACGAGATCGGCTCGCCGCCCACCGCGGCCTCCACGGCCTCGGCCACGAGGGCCGGGTAGTAGCCGCTGCGCTCGATCGCCGTGCGCAGCCCCTGGGTCGTCGTACCGGATTTCGCCATGGGGTCCATCCTAAGGCCCGAACGGGGCACCCCGGGCGCCTGAGGTCCGGACGACGGGCCCGCGCACCCGGTCAATAGCTGGGCAGTGTCCGCGGGCCGAGATCGGTGCGGGCGGGCGGGTGGGCCACCCGGACCGTGGCGCTGAGGACGGAGAGCCCCTCCGTGGCGACCACGACGGGCTCGAGCGTGACTCCCACCACTTCGGGGTGGTCGTCCACGAGCCGGGACAGCCGCAGCAGGAGCTCCTCGAGGGCGGGGGTGTCGACGGGGTCGCTCCCGCGCCAGCCGAAGAGGAGGGGAGCGGTCCGGATGGACCGGATCAGCCCGGCGGCGTCCCGCTCGGTGGCCGGGACGAGCCGGTGGGCGGTGTCGCCGAGCAGCTCGGAGGCGACACCGGCGAGCCCGAAGGAGAGGACGGCGCCGGCCGCCGGGTCGATGACGGACCGCACGACGGTGTCGACCCCGCGGGGCACCATGGCCTGGACGACGGGGAGCAGCTCGCCGGGCGTCCCGAGGAGATCGGTGAGCTCCTCGTACGAGCGGCGCAGGTCCGCCTCGGTCGCGAGGTCGAGGCGTACGCCGCCGAGGTCCGCGCGGTGGCGCAGGTGCGGGGCGGTGGTCTTGAGGGCGACGGGGTAGCCCAGGGCCCGGGCGGCCCGGACCGCGTCGTCCGCGGTGGGCGCGGGCAGGGTGGGCAGCACCCGGATCCCGTACCGGGCGAGCAGTGCGGCGGCGTCGGCCTCGGTGAGGGTGAGGACGGCGTCGCCGACGCCGTCCAGGATGGCGGCGAGCTGGGCGGCGGCTCCGGCCTCGTCGATGTCCTCGTACTCGGGCACCTGCCCGGCCTCGGCGTTGGCCCGCCGCCACTGCCCGTACCGGACGGCCTCGGCGACGGCCCGTACGGCCCGCTCGGCGGCCGGATACGCCGGAATCCGCACGTCGACGCCGACCCCGCCGGCATCCCCGCCCCCGGCCCCGCCGGCGTCCGAGCCGCGGGGGTGCGGGGGCAGAGCCCCCGGAAGCGGCGCCGCACCCGACGAGCCGGGCCGCACGGGATCGGAGCCGGGCAGCGGGCCCCCCGCCGTGGACAGGGCGTCGACCAGCTCCTCCAGTTCCACGTGCACCACCGCCACGGGCTTGCCGGGATGCCCGGCCACCGCATCCCGCAGCGCCTCGGCCAGGTCGTCCTGCGGCTCCTGCTCGTTCACCCACGGGATCACCGTGACGATCACCGCATCGTTCTCGGCGGAGCCCAGCGCCGCGTCGAGCGCCTCCCGGAAGTCCTCCGGCCTCGCCGCCGTGGTCAGGTCCAGCGGGGCCGCCGGCCGCAGCCCCTGCGTGAGGCAGGCGTCGTACGTGAGGACGCCCAGCGACTCCGAGTTCCCGAGGATCGCCACGCGCGGCCCGGCCGGCAGCGGCTGCGAGGCCAGCAACAGCCCGACGTCCACCAGCTCCGTCACGGTGTCGACGCGGATCACCCCGGCCTGCCGCAGCAGCGCCGAGACCGTGGTGTCCGGGAGCCTGGTCCCGGGGACCACGTGCCCCGCCGGGGTGTGGCGGCCGCCCTTCGCGACGACGACCGGCTTCACGGCTGCCGTCCGCCGCGCGAGGCGGGTGAACTTCCGCGGATTGCCCAGGGTTTCGAGGTACATCAGCGCGACGTCGGTGGCCTCGTCCTCGTACCAGTACTGCAGGATGTCGTTGCCCGAGACGTCCGCCCGGTTGCCCGCCGAGACGAAGGACGACAGCCCCTCGCCGCGCCGCAGCAGGGCGGAGAGCAGCGAGATGCCGATCGCCCCGGACTGGGTGAACAGCCCGATGCGGCCCCGGATCGGCGCGGGCGCCGGCGTCAGGGAGGCATTGAGCCGGACCTCCGGCGCGGTGTTGATCACGCCGTACGCGTTCGGCCCGATCAGCCGCATCCCGTACGAGCGCACCTGGCGCACCAGTTCGCGCTGCCGGTCGAGCCCGGCCGCGCCGCTCTCCCCGTAGCCGGCGGACAGCACCACCAGCCCCTGCACCCCGTGCTCGCCGCAGGCGGCCACGGCCTCGGGGACGCGCTCGGCGGGGACCGCGATCACCGCGAGGTCGACCGGGGTGCCGATGTCGCCGAGGGCGCGGTAGGCCCGTACGCCGTCCAGCAGGTCGGTGGTGACGGCCTCGTTCACGGCGTAGAGGTGGCCCTGGAAGCCGCAGTCACGCAGGTTCCGCAGGGCCGCCGCGCCGACGCCCCCGCCGGAGCGGCTGACTCCGATCACCGCCACCGAGCCGGGAGCCAGCAGCCGCTGCACGGAGCGGGCCTCGGCGCGCTGCTCGCGGGCGCGCTGCACGGCCAGGGACTCGGCGGTGGGTTCGAGGTCGAGGGTGAGGTGGACGGAGCCGTCCTCGAAGCTGCGCTTCTGCTGGTAGCCGACGTCGGTGAAGACCTTGATCATCTTGCTGTTGGCGGGCAGCACCTCGGCCGCGAACCGGCGGATGCCCCGCTCGCGGGCGACCGCGCCGATGTGTTCGAGGAGCGCGGAGGCGACCCCGCGGCCCTGGTGGGCGTCCTGGACGAGGAAGGCGACCTCGGCCTCGTCGGCGGGCGCGGAGGCGGGCCGGCCGTCGGGGCCGATCCGGTCGTAGCGGACGGTGCCGATGAACTCCTCGCCGATGGTCGCCGCGAGGCCGACCCGGTCCACGTAGTCGTGGTGCGTGAAGCGGTGCACGTCGCGGTCGGACAGCCGGGGGTAGGGCGCGAAGAAGCGGTAGTACTTCGACTCGTCGGAGACCTGCTCGTAGAAGCTGACCAGTCGGCCCGCGTCCTCCGTGGTGATGGGCCTGATCCGGGCGGTGCCGCCGTCGCGCAGGACGACGTCCGCTTCCCAGTGGGCCGGGTACGAGGGGTCCGACGCGGTGGTCATGCGGCGATCTTAAGGCCAGGACCGGCCGGACAGCTCCTGCGCGGCGCGTACGGCAAGCAGGGGCAAATGAGTGCAAGCTGGGTTAGGTCGAACGGCGGAGGAGTCGGGCCGGTGGTCGGTCGGAGCATTCGAGGCGTCGTGAGAGACTGGTCTAGACAACCGTAAGAACCTGAAGGGCATCACCATGGCAGAGCGCCGCGTCAACGTCGGCTGGGCCGAGGGCCTGCACGCTCGTCCCGCCTCGATCTTCGTCCGCGCGACGACCGCTTCCGGCGTCCCGGTGACCATCTCGAAGGCCGACGGGAACCCCGTCAACGCCGCGTCCATGCTCGCGGTGCTGGGCCTGGGCGCCCAGGGCGGCGAGGAGATCATCCTCGCGTCCGAGGCCGAGGGCGCCGAGGCGGCGCTGGACCGCCTCGCGAAGCTGGTCGCCGAGGGCCTCGAGGAGCTCCCCGAGACCGTCTGACCCTTCGGGTTCACGCCCGGACATGCGGCGAAGCCGCGGTCACCGGAATTCCGGAGGCCGCGGCTTCGTCGTTTCGGCAATTCCGCCGTCCGCGCCGGGCGACCACGACTGCGCGCCAATACCGCGCCAATATCGCGCCGATACCGCACCAATGCGCCGTCGATGCGCCGTAAATTCAGACACCGCCAGCTTATTAATACGCGCTATTTGTTAATGCGGACCGCCCGCCATGTTTACGGCATGTTGCGAAGTCCTCACGCGCAGCCGGTGCGCTCCGGCCGCCCGGTCCGCGTGGGCCGCCGTCAGCGCCCGCGCCCGCTCGGCGTCCCCGCGCGCCACCGCGTCCACGATCGCCCCGTGCTCCGCCCACGACTCCACGGGCCGGGCCGGCGCCTCCACGGCGTACATCCACGCGACCTTGTGCCGCATCTGCGTGAGCAGCGCGATCAGCCCGGGGCTGCCGGAGGCCTGGGCGAGGGTCTCGTGGAACCAGCCCCCCAGGGACCGCAGGTCCTCCCCCTGGCCCCGCCTGGCCCGCTCCTGGCCCAGCCTGACCAGCCCGCGCAGTACCTTGAGGTGGGCCTCGGTGCGCCGGCGGGCGGCTCGGGCCGCGGCCACCGGCTCGAGCAGCATCCGCAGTTCCAGGAGGTCGGCCGCCTCCTGCTCGGTGGGCTCGGCCACGCAGGCGCCCGCATGGCGCCGGGTGGTGACGAAACCCTCGGACTCCAGGGTCCGCAGCGCCTCGCGGACCGGGACGCGCGAGACCCCGTACCGGCGGGCCAGAAGCTCCTCGGTCAGCCTGCCGCCCGGCTCGAAGACTCCGGAGACGATGTCGTCGCGGATTGCCGTGCATACCGCGTGCGCAGGAATACGCAAGTCCGGACCTCCGCTTAATTCCGACTGCCGACGCCATTGCCGCGACCGTGCTGGGATCGTACTGGGACTCTATTGCAACACGCGATGTTTTCCGAGCGCGGACCGAAATCGCGAATATTTACAGCCACGATGCGGCCACTTGCGGCCACAACGCGAAGGCCCCGGCTCGGGGAGCCGGGGCCTTCGGTGAAGTGCTGCGGGTCAGACGTCGACGCCGTGGTTGCGCAGGTACGCGACCGGGTCGATGTCCGAGCCGTACTGGGAGCCGGTACGGGCCTCGAAGTGCAGGTGCGGGCCGCTGGAGTTGCCGGTGGAGCCCGACAGGCCGATCTGCTGGCCCGGGGTGACCTGCTCGCCGACGGAGACGCTCAGCGAGGACATGTGGCCGTACTGGGTGTAGGTGCCGTCGGCGTGCTTGATCACGACGTTGTTGCCGTACGCGCCGCCCCAGCCTGCCTCGACCACGGTGCCGACGCCGACCGCGTGCACCGAGGTGCCGGAGGCCGCGTGGAAGTCGATGCCGGTGTGGCTGCCGGAGGACCACATGCCGCCGCCCGCGTGCCACTGGGTGCTGATGTAGGAGCCGTCGACGGGGGCGACGAAGGTGTTGAGGCGCTTGCGCTCCTCCTCGCGGGCGGCGCGCTCGGCGGCCTCGCGCTCGGCCTTCGCCTTCTCCTCGGCCTTCTGCTTGGCCTCGGCGGCGCGCGCCTTCGCGTCGGCCTCCGCCTTCGCCTTGGCGGCAGCGGCCTCGGCCGCGTGCTCCTGGGCCTCGGCCTGGGCCTCGATCTGGACCGGGAGGTCCTCGGCCGTCACGACGGCGTTCAGGCCGGTGTCCTCCATGGAGGGGGCCTTGTCCGACGCGGCGAACGCCGGGCCTGCGAGGGAGCCGACGACACCGGTGGTGGCGAGGGCGGCTATGCCGGCGTAACCGGCGGTCTTGCGGCTCAGACGACTGGAACCACGGTGCTTACCGGCGGCACGACTGCCAAACGCCATGAAGGGGCTGATCCTTTCCTTCCTTCTCGCCTACCGGGTTAGCTGACGGGTTCGGAGCAGGAAGGTCTCCTACGGGCCCCCTCTGGCGAGGCGGTCCGATTCACCCCAGGGACGCATGTGGGTCCCCGGCTCCCCAGGCTCGCGCCTGACGGGGACTCGGCGATCGCTGCCCGGTGCCGCGGGTGCGGCGCGTACAACTGACGGACAGCACGGCCGACGCTAGGCGGATCATCAGTCAATCGCCAAACAGACACGCCTTTTTGTTGCGTACGCCACACCGCATACAAGCAACCTCTCCACTAAACAGACATAAGGGGCCCCGGTGGACAAGCCACCGGAGCCCCTTGGGATGTCCGTCAGTTGCCGACGACGGTGACCTCACCGATCCCGAGCGCCCGCACCGGCGCCTCGATCTGCGAGGCATCGCCTACCAGGACCGTGACCAGGCGGTCCAGCGGGAAGGCGGCCAGAACGGCCGAAGTCGCCTCCACCGTGCCCGTTTGGGCCAGCTGTGCGTACAACCGGGCCTGGTAGTCGTCCGGGAGCTCCTGCTCGACCTGGTCGGCGAGCGTGCCGGCGACGGCCGCGGCCGTCTCGAACTTCAGCGGGGCCACACCCACCAAGTTCTGTACCGCCACGTCCCGTTCGGCGTCGGTCAGACCCCCCTCCGCGAGGGTGCGGAGCACCTTCCAGAGGTCGTCGAGCGCCGGGCCCGTATTGGGGGTGTCCACGGAGCCGCTGATGGCGAGCATCGAGGCGCCCTTGCCGTCCGCGGTGGAGCGCAGCACCTGGCCGAAGGCGCGCACGCCGTACGTGTAGCCCTTCTCCTCGCGCAGCACCTTGTCCAGGCGCGAGGTGAGGGTGCCGCCCAGGCAGTACGTGCCGAGCACCTGCGCCGCCCAGACCCGGTCGTGCCGGTCCGGCCCGATCCGGCCGATGAGCAGCTGCGTCTGGACCGCGCCGGGCCGGTCCACGATGACCACACGGCCGGTGTCGTCGGCGGTCACCGGCGGCACCGGGAGCGCCTCGGCGGAGTTGCCGGTCCAGCTGCCCAGGGTGTCCGCCAGTACGGCGTCCAGGTCGATGCCGGTCAGGTCGCCGACGACCACCGCGGTGGCGGTGGCGGGGCGTACGTGGGCCTCGAAGAAGGCGCGTACGGCCGCGGAGTCGATCCGGGCGACCGTCTCCTCGGTGCCCTGGCGCGGGCGGGACATCCGCAGGGTGGCCGGGAAGAGCTGCTTGGAGAGCTCCTTGGCGGCGCGGCGCTGCGGGTTGGCCAGCTCGTGCGGGATCTCGTCGAGCCGGTTGCGCACCAGGCGGTCGACCTCGCCGTCGGCGAAGGCGGGCGCGCGCAGCGCCTCGGCGAGAAGGCCCATCGCCTTGGCCAGCCGGGAGGCCGGAACCTCCAGGGAGACCCGCACGCCCGGGTGGTCGGCGTGCGCGTCGAGCGTGGCGCCGCAGCGCTCCAGCTCGGCCGCGAACTCCTCGGCGGAGTGCTTGTCGGTGCCCTCGGACAGCGCGCGGGCCATGATCGTCGCCACGCCGTCCAGGCCCTGGGGCTCGGCGTCCAGCGGGGCGGCGAGGTTGACCTCGACGGCGACGACCTGCTGGCCCGGCCGGTGGCAGCGCAGCACGGTCAGCCCGTTGGGCAGCGCGCCCCGCTCGGGAGCCGGGAAGGCCCACGGCCGGGCCTGGCCGGCCTGCGGCTGCGGGTGGAAGGTCATCGTGACGGCTGCGGTGTCGCTCACTGCTCCGCCCCCTCGTTCTCGTCGTTCTCGTCGGCCCCGTCGGCCTCTGCCGGGAGCGGCTCGTACACCAGCACCGCGCGGTTGTCGGGGCGCAGTCGGGCAGCGGCCACGGCCTGCACCTCCTCGGCGGTGATGTCGAGGACCCGCTGGACGGCGCTGAGCGCCAGCTGCGGGTCGCCGAACAGCACGGCGAAGCGGCAGAGTTCGTCGGCGCGGCCGGCCACCGTGCTCAGCCGGTCCAGCCACTCGCGCTCCAGCTGCGCCTGGGCGCGCTCCATCTCCTCGGCCGTCGGGCCCTCGGCGGCGAACCGCGCGAGCTCCTCGTCGACGGCCGCCTCGATGTCGGGCACCTCGACCCCGCTGGAGGTCTTCACGTCCAGCCAGCCCAGCGAAGGCGCACCGGCGAGCCGCAGCATGCCGAAGCCGGCCGCGACGGCCGTCTGGTCGCGGCGTACGAGGCGGTTGTGCAGCCGGGAGGACTCACCGCCGCCCAGGACGGTCAGCGCCACGTCGGCGGCGTCGCACTCGCGGGTGCCGTCGTGCGGGAGCCGGTAGGCGGCCATCAGCGCGCGGGCCGGGACCTCCTCGACGATCTCCTCGCGCAGCTGCCGGCCCATGACCTCGGGCAGCGTGCCGTCGCGCGGCGGCTGCTTGCCGTCGTGCCCGGGGATGGTCCCGAAGTACTTCTCGATCCAGGCGAGCGTCTGCACGGGGTCGATGTCGCCCACGACCGACAGCACCGCGTTGTTGGGCGCGTAGTACGTGCTGAAGAAGGCGCGCGCGTCCTCCAGGGAGGCCGCGTCCAGGTCGGCCATGGAGCCGATCGGGGTGTGGTGGTACGGGTGGCCCTCGGGGTACGCCAGGGCGGTCAGCTTCTCGAAGGCCGTGCCGTACGGGACGTTGTCGTACCGCTGGCGGCGCTCGTTCTTGACGACGTCGCGCTGGTTCTCCATGGACTCGTCGTCCAGGGCGGCCAGCAGCGAGCCCATCCGGTCCGCCTCGAGCCAGAGCGCGAGCTCCAGCTGGTGGGCCGGCATGGTCTCGAAGTAGTTGGTGCGCTCGAAGCTGGTCGTGCCGTTGAGCGAACCGCCTGCGCCCTGGACGAGCTCGAAGTGGCCGTTGCCGGGTACGCTCGCCGAGCCCTGGAACATCAGGTGCTCGAAGAGGTGAGCCAGACCGGTTCGCCCCTTGACTTCATGGCGCGAGCCGACGTCGTACCAGAGGCAGACCGCGGCGACCGGGGTCAGGTGATCCTCGGAGAGCACCACGCGCAGGCCGTTGGCCAGCCGGTGCTCGGTCGCTGTCAGGCCGCCGGAGCCGGCCTGGGCTGTGGCCGTGTGACCCATGGGCATGTGGTCCCTTCGATCGCGATGCAGAGATTTCCGTCAGACCTGCCACTGTATGCAAGCGCGTCGGGGACCGGAGAAGTTCCCGGCTCAGACCTGGGTCGGAGTCGGCGTTGTCGGTGCCTCGGGCCACAATGGTCCGCGACGACCCCTGTCAGCCCCTGTCACACCACCCGCCAGACCACCCGCAAGACCCCCAGCACACCTTCTTTCTTGGTTAAGGAGCCGCGCAGCGATGGCCCGCCGCAGCACGAAGACCCCGCCGCCGGAGGATTTCGAGGAGAAGATCCTCGACATCGACGTCGTCGACGAAATGCAGGGCTCCTTCCTCGAGTACGCGTACTCGGTGATCTACTCCCGCGCCCTGCCCGACGCCCGCGACGGCATGAAGCCGGTGCACCGGCGCATCGTCTACCAGATGAACGAGATGGGCCTGCGCCCCGACCGCGGGTACGTGAAGTGCGCCCGCGTCGTCGGCGAGGTGATGGGCAAGCTGCACCCGCACGGTGACGCCTCCATCTACGACGCGCTCGTGCGCATGGCCCAGCCCTTCTCCATGCGGCTGCCGCTGGTCGACGGCCACGGCAACTTCGGCTCGCTCGGCAACGACGACCCGCCGGCCGCGATGCGTTACACCGAGTGCAAGATGGCGGACGCCACGTCACTGATGACGGAGTCGATCGACGAGGACACCGTCGACTTCACCGCCAACTACGACGGCCAGGAGAAGGAACCCGTCGCGCTGCCCGCGGCGTACCCGAACCTGCTGGTGAACGGCGCCTCCGGGATCGCGGTCGGCATGGCCACCAACATGCCCCCGCACAACCTGGGCGAGGTCATCGCGGCCGCCCGTCACCTGATCCGCTACCCGCAGGCGGACCTGGAGGCGCTGATGCGCTTCGTGCCGGGTCCGGACCTGCCCACGGGCGGCCGGATCGTGGGCCTCTCCGGGATCAAGGACGCCTACGAGAACGGTCGCGGCACGTTCAAGATCCGCGCGACGGTGGCCGTGGAGAACGTGACCGCCCGCCGCAAGGGCCTGGTCGTCACCGAACTGCCCTTCACGGTCGGCCCCGAGAAGGTCATCGCGAAGATCAAGGACCTGGTCGGCTCCAAGAAGCTCCAGGGCATCGCGGACGTCAAGGACCTCACGGACCGCTCGCACGGCCTGCGCCTGGTCATCGAGATCAAGAACGGCTTCCACCCGGAGGCCGTGCTCGAGCAGCTGTACAAGCTGACGCCGATGGAGGAGTCCTTCGGCATCAACAACGTCGCACTCGTCGACGGCCAGCCGCTGACGCTCGGACTCAAGGAGCTCCTCGAGGTCTACCTCGACCACCGCTTCGAGGTCGTGCGGCGGCGCAGCGAGTTCCGCCGCGGCAAGCGGCGCGACCGGCTGCACCTGGTCGAGGGCCTGCTGGTGGCCCTGATCGACATCGACGAGGTCATCCGGATCATCCGGGACAGCGACAACTCGGCGCAGGCCAAGGAGCGGCTCATCGAGCGCTTCTCGCTCAGCGAGATCCAGACCCAGTACATCCTGGACACCCCGCTGCGCCGGCTCACCCGCTTCGACCGGATCGAGCTGGAGTCCGAGCGCGACCGCCTCACCGGCGAGATCGACGAGCTGACCGGGATCCTCGAGTCCGACACGGAGCTGCGCAAGCTGGTCTCCACCGAACTGGCGGCGGTCGCGAAGAAGTTCGGCACCGAGCGGCGTACGGTCCTGCTGGAGTCGGCGGGTACGCAGGTCGGGGCGGTTCCGCTGGAGGTCGCGGACGACCCGTGCCGGGTGCTGCTGTCCTCGACGGGCCTGCTGGCGCGCACCGTGACCGGCGAAGCGCTGCCGGAGGAGGAGGGCGGCGCCCGCACCAAGCACGACCTGATCGTCTCGCAGGTCGCCGCCACGGCCCGGGCCGACGTCGGCGTGGTCACCTCGTACGGGCGGCTGCTGCGGCTGTCGGTGATCGACCTGCCCCAGCTGCCGGACACCCACACCGCGCCCAACCTGGCGGGCGGCGCCCCGGTCACGGAGTTCCTCTCCGGGCTGGAGGCCGACGAGAAGGTGATCTGCCTGACCTCGCTGGACGAGTCCTCGCAGGGCCTGGCCCTGGGCACCGAGCAGGGCGTGGTCAAGCGGGTCGTGCCGGACTACCCGGCGAACAAGGACGAGCTGGAGGTCATCACCCTCAAGGAGGGCGACCGGATCGTCGGCGCGGTCGAACTGCGTACGGGCGAGGAGGACCTGGTCTTCCTCACCGACGACGCCCAGCTGCTGCGCTACCCGGCGGGCCAGGTGCGCCCGCAGGGCCGCCCGGCGGGCGGTATGGCGGGCATCAAGCTCGCCGAGAACGCCAAGGTGATCCACTTCTCGGCGGTGGACCCCGCGCGGGACGCCTTGGTGTTCACCGTGGCGGGCTCGCACGGGACGCTGGACGACTCGATGCTGTCCGGGAAGCTGACCCCCTTCGACCAGTACCCGCGCAAGGGCCGGGCCACCGGCGGCGTGCGCTGCCAGCGGTTCTTGAAGGGCGAGGACCTGCTGGTCCTGGCCTGGGCCGGCAACGCCCCGGTCCGCGCGGCCGCGGCGAACGGCACCCCGGCGGAACTGCCGCCCGTGGACCCGCGCCGCGACGGCTCGGGGGCCGCACTGCCCGCGGCCGTCGCCGCTCTGGCGGGGGGCGCGCTGTAGGACGTACGGCGGCATTCGGGTGGTGCGACCGGGGGGACGTACCACCCGAATGCCGACTAGTGTTTTCCCTCCGGGTGTTGGTGGGGGGAGTACGCAGCTGATGAGTCGTCGGGCGGGCGGATTGATCGGGGACTGGGCCGAGGCCCAGCGCCGGCAGCAGCAGACACAGCTGATCCAGCAGCGGGAGGCCGAACGCCGGCAGCAGTCCTACGAACGGGACCGGCAGCGGGTCCGTGAACGCGACGCGAACCGGAGCCACCGGCAGTACCGCGAGGCCGAGGCCCTGCGACGCACCGCGCAGCTGGAATCCGAGGTCGACGCCCTCAAGGGCCTGTTGGTCGCAGGCTGCCGCGCACCGGCGTTCCGGATCTCCGACCTGGCCCGGTCCGAGCAGCTGGAACCCTTCAACCCCGGGGCGCTGGCGCAGCCGGTACCGATGCCCCGCATCGACCAGTTCCAGCAGCAGAGCAGCGGCTGGACGCTCGGCTCGAGCCACCGGGCCCAGGCGGAGCGGGAGGCTCACGCCCGGTACACCCAGGCCTGGCAGGCCGCGAACGCCGCGGAGGCGCAGCGGCAGCAGCAACTGGCGGCGTACCGGCAGCAGTACGACCGGTGGGCGGCGGATCAGCTCGCCGGGGTACGGGCGCACAACAGCGGGCTCATCGAGCTGGCCGCCGCCTTGCGCGCGGGCGACGCGGAGGCGGCGGTGGAGTACTTCTCCGCGGCCCTGTACGCCTCGACTGCCTGGCCCGAGGCGCTGCCGCGGCAGGTGGCGGCCGCGTACGACCCTGCCGCGCGCCAGTTGGTACTGGACTGGGAGCTTCCCGGGTACGAGGTGGTACCGGAGGCCAGGTCGGTCCAGTACCTGCCGAGCACGGACCAGGACAGGGTGAAGCCCCGCCCGGTCACGGAACGACGGGCGCTGTACCGGGACCTGCTGGCGCAGTGCATGTTGCTGGTGGTGCGCGAGCTGTACGCAGCGGACGAGTTCGGCGTACTGGACTCGGTCGTGGTCAACGGCTTCGTCGACTGCCACGATCCGGCGACGGGGCAGGAGGCACGGTTCGTGCTCTCCACCGTGCCGGCGGCACGCAGCGCTTTTGCGGGGCTGCGGCTGGAGCAGGTCAGCGCGGTGGACTGTCTGGTGTCGGGGTTGGGCGGGCTGCTGTCGACGCGCCCCGACCAGCTGACGGCGGTCCGCCCGGGGCGCCGGCCCGACGAGGTCGGCGGGGGTGTCGTCAGCCACGGCGGCCAATCCGGCCATGGGGATGACGAGCCGGACCTGTTCGCGATGGACCCGATCGCCTTCGAGAACCTGGTGGCGGAGCTCTTCCGGGCGATGGGCATGGAGGCGGTGACCACGCAGCGGTCGGGCGACGGCGGGGTGGACGTGGAGGCGCTGGACCCGGCGCCGATCCGGGGCGGGCGGATCGTGGTCCAGGTCAAGCGCTACCGGAACACGGTGCCGCCGACGGCCGTGCGTGATCTGTACGGCACGGTCCAGGACAAGGGGGCGAACAAGGGGGTGCTCGTCACCACCGCGTCCTTCGGGCCCGGGTCGTACACCTTTGCCAACGGCAAGCCGCTGGAGTTGGTTCCCGGGCCGGACCTGGTCGAGCTGCTCCACCAGTACGGCCTGCGCGGGCGGCTGGGCGGCGGTCCGGCGCAGCGCGCGCCCGAGCCGGAGCCCGCGGCCCCTTCGGCGGACCACAACGTGCTCGGCATGTCCTGGTCGGGCGCGGTCGCCCTGGACGTGTGCGCCCTCGTCTGCGCGGGCAACCGGGTGCTGAGCGAAGACCACTTCGTGTTCTTCAACAACCCGCGGACTCCGGACGGTTCGGTACGGGCCCGCGCCCACTCGGCTCCCGACAAGGCCGCGCTGGAGGTCTCCTTCGACGCCCTGCCCGAGCCCGCCGACCGCCTGGTCCTCGTGGCCGCGATCGACCCGGAGGTCGATCCGCGTGCCGACCTCGCCGGGTTCACCGACGCCCACATCCGCCTGCTGTCCGCCGGCGGCGAGGAACTCGGCCGGCTGGACGTCTCCGACGGGCGCGCCGGCGAAACCGCTCTGGTCCTCGGCTCGTTCCGGCGCCGCTCCAACGGCGACTGGGACTTCGTCATCGGCGGCAAGGGCTACCGCGGCGGCCTCGAGGACCTCCTGCGCGAATACGGCGTCGAGGTCGCCTGATCAATCGGAGTCGAGATCGGAGTCTGGATCGCCGTACGGATCGGGTTCGTACGGCTCCGGCTCCGGTTCGGCGTCCGCCTGCGCGGGGCGGTCGACGTAGCGGAGCACGCCCCACATGCTCTCGGGGGGTGCGTGCTGCGGGGCCGGTTCACGGCAGGCCTCCAGCTCGTGGAGCAGGGCGGGGCCGTCCGTACCGGCGCCGATCAGGACCAGCTGCGTCAGCCGGGCCTCGCCCCGGCCCCAGGGCTGCGGTGCGAACCGGAGGAAACGGCCGACCGCGTGGACCTCGTAGCGCTCCTCGTGGCCGGGGACGCCGAAGTACGCATAGCCCTTGATCCGGTACAGCCCGGCCGGCCGCCGGTCGAGGAAGTCGATGAACCGGCGCGGGTTCATGGCCTGCTCGGACACGAACTCCGTGCTCTCGTACACCGTGTGGGCGTGCCCGGTGTGGTCCTCGTGCTCCGCGGCGTCCGCGTCCCTGGCCTGCGCGATCAGGTCCTCGAACGACAGCTGGCCCTGGGTCTCGGTCCACGGGCGGCGGTCGAAGAGCAGCTCCGGGTCGATGCGCCCGTGGTCGGCGGCCACCACCGGCGTCCCGGGACAGAGCGCGCCCAGCTCGCCCTCGATCCGGGCCCGCTCGGCGGCGTCGACCCGGTCCGTCTTGTTGAGGACCACCAGGTCCGCGACGGCGAGGTGGCGGTCGGTCTCCGGGTGCCGGTCCCGGGTCGTGTCGAACTCCGCCGCGTCCACGACCTGGACCAGCCCGCCGTACCGGATCGCCGGATTCTCGCTCGCCACCAGCATCCGGATCATCTCCTGGGGCTCGGCCAGCCCGCTCGCCTCGATGACGATCACGTCGATCCGGTGGACCGGCTCGGAGAGCTTCTCCAGGTACGCGTCCAGCTCGCTGCCGTCGACCGCGCAGCACAGGCAGCCGCCGCCGAGCGAGACCATCGAGTCGCCGACCTGGCCCGCCACGGCCATCGCGTCGATCTCGATCGAGCCGAAGTCGTTGACGACGACCCCGATCCGGGTGCCTCCCCGGTTGCCGAGCAGGTGGTTGAGCAGCGTCGTCTTGCCGGATCCGAGGAATCCGGACAGCACGACGACGGGAATCGGCTGAGGGGGCTGCTGTACGGGCGGCTGAGCGGACTGCTGGGCGGGCTGACTGCTGTTCACCCCGCCGATCGTAGTCAGCCGAGCACCGGAACCGGCTCCGGCGGGTTCGGGCCGACGTACCGCGCCGCCGGACGGATGATCTTCGAATCGGCGGCCTGCTCCAGGACGTTCGCGCTCCAGCCGACCACACGGGCCGCACAGAACGTCGGGGTGAACATCTCGCGCGGCAGCCCGCACAGCTCCATGACCACGCCCGCGTAGAACTCCACGTTGGTGTGCAGCTCGCGCCCCGGCTTGAGCTCGGCCAGGATCTCCTCGACGTGCCGCTCGACCTCGACGGCGAAGTCCACGAGCGGGCCGCCGAACTGCAGCGCGATCTCCCGCAGCATCCGCGAGCGCGGGTCCTCGGTCCGGTACACGGGGTGCCCGAAGCCCATGATCCGGTCCCCGGCGAGCACCCGCTCGCGGATCCACGGGTCGATGCGGTCGGCCGTGCCGATGGCGTCCAGGGTGTCCAGGGCCCGGCTGGGTGCGCCCCCGTGCAGCGGCCCGGAGAGCGCGCCGATCGCGCCGGTGAGGCAGGCCGCGACGTCCGCGCCGGTGGAGGCGATCACGCGGGCGGTGAAGGTCGAGGCGTTGAAACCGTGGTCGACGGTGGAGATCAGGTACTGCTCGACCGCCCGCGCCTTGACCGGGTCGGGCTCCTGCCCGGTGAGCATGTACAGGTAGTTGGCGGCGTACGGGAGATCCGCGCGCGGCTCGACCGGCTCCAGGCCCTGCCCCAGCCGGTGCAGCGCGGTGAGCAGGGTCGGTACGGCGGCGCAGGCGGCCAGTGCGTCGGCGGCCCGCCGCCCGGGGTCGAGGTCGTAAACCGGGCGGAACCCGGCGGAGGCGCCGAGCAGCGAGAGCGCGGTCCGCAGTCCGGCGAGCGGTCCGGAGAGCGCGGTGGCCCGGGCGAGGGCGGGCAGCGCGCCCTGCACCGCGTCGGGCAGCCGGCGCAGCGGGGCGATCTCGGCGGCGAACGCGGCCCGCTCGGCGGCGTCGGCCAGCAGGGCGCCGCGGAACATCAGGTGCCACACGTCCTCGAAGCTGCGGCTCGCTGCGAGCTCGACGGCCGAGTACTGGCGGTAGTGGTAGAAGCCCTCGCGGCCTCGGACGTCACCGAGTTCGGTCTCGGTGACCACGACTCCCGCGAGACCGCGGGGCACATCGACGGTGGTGTTCATGCATCGACCATCCATGATGGATTGAATCCTTGTCAATGTTGATTGAATCAATATATGTAGGGTTGGCGTCATGAACGACCAGGCGGAGGGCGAGCGCCGGATCAGCACCCGGCAGGCGGCGGAACTGCTCGGGGTGAAGCCCGCGACCGTGTACGCGTACGTCAGTCGCGGCCAGCTGACGAGCCGCCGCGACCCCGTCGGCCGCGGCAGCAGCTTCGACGCGCGCGAGGTGGAGGACCTGGCCCGGCGCAGCCGGCGCGAGGCGGCTGCGCCCCCCGGGGCGGAGCTCTCCGTCCGCACCTCGCTCACGCTCATCGAGCCCGACCGGTACTACTTCCGGGGCGTGGACGCCGTCGAGCTGGCCTCGCGGCACCGCTACGAGGAGGTCGCCGAGTGGCTCTGGACCGGGACGCTGCCGCGCGGCGTGCGGTTCACCGCTCCCCCGCAGGCGCTGGCCGCCGCCCGGCGCGCGGTGGCCGCGCTGCCCGAGCACAGCGGCCCGATCGACCGGCTGCGGGTGGCCACCGCGGCCGCCGCCGTGACGGATCCGCTGCGCTTCGACCTGTCCGCGGAGGCCGTACTGGGGTCGGCACGCTGCCTGATCCCGACGCTGGTCGGCGCGCTGCCCGAGGTGGGCGCGCCCGGCTGGCGCGGGGACGGGCGACTGGCCCGGCAGCTGTGGACCCGGCTGACGGAGCGCGAGCCCGACCCGGACGCGCTGGCCACGCTGGATCTGGCCCTGGCGCTGCTCATCGACCACGATCTGGCCGCCTCCACCCTGGCCGTACGGGTGGCCGCGTCGGCGCGGGCCCATCCGTACGCGGCGGTCTCGGCCGGGCTCGGCGCGCTCGAGGGCCCGCTGCACGGCGCGGCCGGACGGCTCGCGCACCGGATGCTGGTGGAGGCCCTGGAGCGGGGCGGGGCCGCGCCGGTGGTCGCGGACCATCTGCGGGCGGGACGGCGGGTCCCCGGCCTCGGGCACCGGCTGTACGAGGGCGAGGACCCGCGGGCGACGGCCCTGTTCGCGCGGCTCGAGAACGTGCCCCGGGCCGCGCCCGCGCTGGCGGCCGCCCGGGAGGTCGTCGCCACGGCGGCGGCCCGGCGGGGCGGCCTGCACGCCAATGTCGACCTGGCGCTGGCCGTGCTGACGGTGTCGTGCGGGATGCCCGCGGAGGCCGGGGAGACGGTGTTCGCGGTGTCCCGGACGGCGGGCTGGATCGCGCACGCGCTGGAGGAGTACCAGGAGCGGCCGCTCAGGATGCGCCCGAGCGGCCAGTACCAGGGGCCCCGCCCGCCACAGCCGATGCCGTGACGGACCCGCGGCCCGCGCCCGCCGGCTGCCGGGCGCCCGCTCGGCCGGCGCTGCCCGCGGCCGGCGGGAGATCCGCCGCGGTTGCGTGCACATGGGATGTTCCGCTCGGGCCGAAGGCGACCTACGGTGCTGGTCATGCGGTTCCTCCACATGAGCGCTCGGCGCCTCGGGCTGCCCAGACGGGCCGTCTCGCAGATCCTGCTGACCCAGCTGGCCATCGCCGCCGGGGTCGCCGTGCTGGCCACCGGGCTCTTCCTGGCCCCGCTCGGCGCGCAGCTCGACGACCAGGCCATGCGGCGCGCCCTGGCCATCGCCCAGAGCGCGGCGGCCGACCCCTCACTGGCCGCCGACCTCCTCGACTCCGGGCCGACGGCCGACAGCCCGGTGCAGGCCTCGGCCGAGCGGATCCGCCGCGCGACAGGCGCTGAGTACGTCGTCGTCATGGACCTGGACGGGATCCGCCGCTCGCACCCCGGCACCGACCGGATCGGCCTGCCCGTCTCCACCGACCCGAGCGACGCCCTCGCGGGCCGCGAGGTCATGGAGATCGACGAGGGCACGCTCGGCCGCTCCGCCCGCGGAAAGGTCCCGCTCCTCGCGGCCGACGGGGAGATCGTCGGCGCCGTCTCCGTCGGCATCGCCTACGACAGCGTCCACGACCGGCTGCTCGGCGCCATCCCGGGCCTGCTCGCCTACGCGGGCGGCGCCCTCGCGGCAGGCGCGCTCGCCGCCTACCTGCTGTCCCGCCGGATCCAGCGGCAGACCCGCGATCTGGCCTTCTCCGACATCGCCGGCCTCCTCGCCGAGCGCGAGGCGATGCTGCACTCCATCCGCGAGGGCGTGATCGCCCTCGACCGCGACGGCCGGGTCCGGCTCGTCAACGACGAGGCGGCCCGGCTCCTGGGCCTCGCGCCGGACTCCGCCGCCACCGTCGCCGGGCGTCCGCTGGACGACGTCCTGGGCGCCGGGCGCACCACCGACGTCCTCGCCGGCCGCGTCACCGGCCGTGACCTGCTCACCGTTCAGGGGCCGCGGGTGCTGGTCGCCAACCGGATGCCCACCGAGGACGGTGGTGCCGTCGCCACCCTGCGCGACCGCACCGAGCTGGAACACCTCGGCCGCGAGCTCGACTCCACCAAGGGCCTGATCGACGCCCTGCGCGCACAGGACCACGAGCACGCCAACCGCCTCCACACCCTCCTCGGCCTGCTGGAACTGGGTCTCCACGAGGAGGCGGTGGAGTTCGTCACCGAGGTCGTGGGAGTGCACCGCAGCACCGCCGAACAGGTCACCGAGAAGGTCCACGACCCCCTGCTGGCCGCCCTTCTGGTGGGCAAGGCGACCGTCGCGGCCGAGCGCGGCGTCCCGCTGCGCCTCGCCGACACCACCTTCCTGCCCGACTGCCTCGTGGACCCCGGCGGCCTCGTCACCATCACGGGCAATCTGGTGGACAACGCCCTGGACGCGGCGGCGGGCTCCGCCACACCCCTGGTCGAGGTCGAGCTGCGTGCCGAAGGCCGTACGGCGATCCTCCGCGTGCGGGACAGCGGGCCCGGCGTCCCGGCAGCCCGCCGCGAGGAGATCTTCACCGAGGGCTGGTCGACCAAGCAGCCCAAGGCCCACCGCGAGCGCGGGCTGGGTCTCGCACTCGTACGCCGCCTCGCGGAGCGGCAGGGCGGCACGGCCCGGGCCGGCGAGGCAGCGGACGGAGGGGCGGAGTTCTCCGTCGTACTCCCGGAGGCCCTGCGATGAACGAGACCCCGATCCACGACATCCACGTATTGGTCGTTGACGACGACATGCGTGTTGCCCGGATCAACGCGGCGTACGTGGCGAAGGTTCCCGGCTTCCGTGTCTGCGCCCAGGCCCATTCGGCGGCCGAGGCCCTCTCGTACCTCGACACCCACCCCGTCGACCTGATCCTCCTCGACCACTACCTCCCGGACGAGAACGGCCTGGACCTGGTCCGCCGGCTGCGCCAGCTCGGCCACCGCACCGACGTGATCATGGTCACGGCCGCCCGCGACCTGGCCACCGTCCAGTCCGCCATGCGCCTCGGCGCCCTCCAGTACCTCGTCAAGCCCTTCACCTTCGCCGGCCTGCGCACCCGGCTGGAGGCGTACGGCTCCCTGCGCCGCACCCTGGAGACCGGCGGCGAGGCCGAACAGGCCGAGGTGGACAGGATCTTCGGCGCCCTCGCCGCGGCCGGGTCCCCGAACGAAATGCCCAAGGGCCACTCCGCCACGACCGCCGAACTCGTCCGCCAGGTCCTGCGCTCCGCCGAGGGCCCGCTCTCCACCCAGCAGGTCGCCGACCGCGCCGGCATCAGCCGCCAGACCGCCCAGCGCTACCTGAAGCTCCTGGAGCGCACCGCCCGGGTCACCCTGGCCCTGCGCTACGGCGAGACGGGCCGCCCCGAACACCGCTACTCCTGGCTCCCGTCCGAGGGCGCGTGACCGCCGGACGGGAACGCGCTCAGACGGCCCCGGCGCCGGTCAGCGAGCGGACCTCCGTCTCCGCGTGCTTCGCCCCGTCAGGCTCCTCCGCCGAGGTGACCGTGCCCAGCCAGCCCGCCAGGAAGCCCAGCGGGATCGAGACCACGCCCGGGTTCTGCAGCGGAAAGAACTGGAAGCTCACCCCCGGGAAGAGGGAGTCCGCACTGCCCGAGACCACCGGCGACAGGACGACCAGCACCACCGCCGGGATCAGGCCCCCGTACACCGACCAGACGGCACCCCGCGTGGTGAAGGAGCGCCAGAACAGCGAGTACAGCAGCACCGGCAGATTGGCCGAAGCCGAGACCGCGAAGGCCAGCCCCACCAGGAACGCCACGTTCAGGTCCTGCGCGAGAAGGCCCAGGGCGATCGCCACCGCCCCGATCCCGACGGCCGCGACCCTGGCCACCGCGACCTCGCTGCGCTGGCGCGCATGGCGGCGCTTGAGCGACGCGTACAGGTCGTGCGCCACCGAGGCCGAGGAGGCCAGGGTGATCCCGGCGACCACGGCCAGGATCGTGGCGAACGCGATCGCGGCCACGAAGGCGAACAGCACCGCGCCCCCGGTCGAGCCGGCCCCGCCGCCCAGGAACGCCGCGAGCAGCGGAACCGCCGTGTTCCCCGAGGCGTTGGAGGCCCGCACCGCGTCCGGACCCACCAGCGCGGCCGCCCCGAACCCGAGCACGATGGTCATCAGGTAGAACCCGCCGATCAGCGCGATCGCCCACACCACCGACCGGCGGGCCGCCCGCGCGGTCGGCACCGTGTAGAAGCGCGACAGGATGTGCGGCAGCCCGGCCGTCCCGAGGACTAGCGCGAGGCCGAGGCTCATGAAGTCGAAGCGGGCGGTCCAGTCGCCGCCGTACTTGAGCCCCGGGCTCAGGAACCGCTGCCCGTGCCCGCTGCGCTCGGCTGCGCTGGTGAGCAGCTGGTCGAAGTTCCCGTGGAAGCGCAGGAGTACGAGCACGGTGAGGGTGACGGCCCCGCCCATGAGCAGCACGGCCTTCACGATCTGGATCCAGGTGGTGGCCCGCATGCCGCCGAAGGACACGTAGACCACCATCAGCGCACCGACCCCGATCACGGTCAGCGTCCGGGCCGCGGTGCCCGAATCCCCGAGCAGCAGGCCCACGAGGCTGCCCGCGCCGACCATCTGTGCGACCAGATACAGCACCGAGACGGTGACGGAAGAGGTGCCGGCGGCGATCCGGACGGGCCGCTCGCTCATCCGGGCCGCGACCACGTCCGCGAGGGTGAAGCGCCCGCAGTTGCGGACGAGTTCGGCGACGAGGAACAGCACGACGAGCCAGGCGACGAGGAAGCCCACCGAGTACAGCAGGCCGTCGTAGCCGAAGAGGGAGATCAGGCCCGAGATGCCGAGGAAGGAGGCGGCGGACATGTAGTCGCCGGCGATGGCGAATCCGTTCTCCAAGGGGGAGAACAACCGCCCGCCGGCGTAGAACTCCTCGGCCGAGCCGTGCCGGTTGCGGCTGACCCAGGTGGTGATGCCCAGGGTGACCGCGATGAAGAGGCTGAACAGGATCAGCGCGAGGGTCTGGTGCTCGGTGGTCACCGGCCGCCCTCCCGGGCCCGGGTCCGCTCCTGGCCGCGCTCCTGCTCGAAGACCGTCCAGCGCAGGTCCAGCGCGGCCCGGTCGCGGCGCAGCCGCGCGTGGCGGGCGTACGCCCAGGTCAGCAGGAAGGTGCTGAGGAACTGGCCGAGTCCGGCCAGCAGGGCGACGTTGACCGCCCCGACGACGGGCCGGGCCATGATCCCCGGTGCCATGGTGGCCGCGACCACGTAGGCGACGTACCAGAGGAAGAATCCGGCGGTCGCGGGGACGACGAACCCCCGGTAGCGGCTGCGGACCTCCTGGAAGGCGGCGCTGCGCTGCACTTCGAGGTAGATGTCGGATGCCCCGGGCGCGGCCCGGCCGCCGGCGGCGGGACGCGGGGGCGCCGGGTCCTCGCCCTCGCCCTCCCCCCAGCCGACGGCGAGCGCGTCGTACCAGGGGTCGTCGAGCCGGATCGTTCCGGCTTCGGGACCTTCGTGCTTGTCCACCGAACTCTCCTTGTCCGCTGCCGCATTGGCCGCGTGCCCACAAGGATGTGCGGTATGGACGGTTTCCGGACTGGTGTCCCGGTGCTCTTCACTCCAACAGGTGAGGGAGCGAAGAGCACCGGGGTGCCGGTGCGCCCGTCAGGCGTCGATGCGCGAGCGGTCCAGGGTCGCCGCGGAGCTCGTGATGAACTCCTTGCGCGGCGCGACCTCGTTGCCCATCAGCAGGTCGAAGACCTGCTCGGCCGAGTCCAGGTCGCCGATGTTGATCCGGCGCAGCGTGCGGTGGCGGGGGTCCATGGTGGTCTCCGCCAGCTGGTCCGCGTCCATCTCGCCGAGACCCTTGTAGCGCTGGATCGAATCCTTGTACCGGACGTTCTTGCGCTGGAATTCGAGCAGCGTCTGGCGCAGCTCGTTGTCCGAATACGTGTAGACGTACTTGTCCTGGCCCTTCTTGGGCTGGACGAGTTCGATCCGGTGCAGCGGTGGCACCGCGGCGAACACCCGGCCCGCCTCGACCATCGGCCGCATGTACCGCTGGAAGAGCGTCAGCAGCAGGCAGCGGATGTGCGCGCCGTCCACGTCGGCGTCGACGAGCAGGACGATCTTCCCGTAGCGCGCGGCGTCGATGTCGAAGGTACGGCCCGAGCCGGCTCCTATGACCTGGATGATCGCTCCGCACTCGGCGTTCTTGAGCATGTCCGAGACCGACGACTTCTGGACGTTCAGGATCTTGCCGCGGATCGGCAGCAGTGCCTGGAACTCCGAGTTCCGCGCGAGCTTGGCAGTACCGAGGGCGGAGTCGCCCTCGACGATGAAGAGCTCGCTGCGCTCCACGTCGTCGCTGCGGCAGTCGGCCAGCTTCGCGGGCAGCGAGGAGGTCTCCAGTGCCGTCTTGCGGCGCTGCGCCTCCTTGTGCTGGCGGGCGGCGATCCGGGTCCGGGCGGCCGCGACGATCTTCTCCATCACGGCGCGGGCCTGCTGCTTGTCGTCACGCTTCGTGCTGGTCAGGAAGGCCTTGAGTTCCTTGGCGACCACGGCCGCGACGATCCGGGCGGCCGCCGAGGTGCCGAGCACCTCCTTGGTCTGGCCCTCGAACTGCGGCTCGGCCAGCCGGACGGTGACGACCGCCGTCATGCCCTCCATCGCGTCGTCCTTGACCACGTCGTCCTCGGCGACGCGCAGCAGCTTCGCCGAGCGCAGCACCTCGTTCACGGTCTTGGCGACCGAGCGCTCGAAGCCGGTGATGTGGGTGCCGCCCTTGGGCGTGGCGATGATGTTGACGAAGGACTTGACCTGCGTCTCGTACCCGGTGCCCCAGCGCAGGGCGATGTCCACGCCGAGCTCGCGGGTGACCTCGGTGGGGGTCATGTGGCCGCGCTCGTCGAGGACGGGGACGGTCTCCTTGAAGGTGCCCTGGCCGGTCAGGCGCAGCACGTCGCAGACGGCCTTGTCCTGCGCGAGGTAGTCGCAGAATTCGCTGATGCCCCCGTCGAAGCGGAAGGTCTCCTCGGTCTTGCCGGCCCCGTCGATGGCGCGCTCGTCGCGGACGACGATGGTCAGGCCGGGGACGAGGAAGGCCGTCTGCCGGGCGCGCTGGTACAGCGTCTCCAGCGAGAGCCGGGCGTCCTTGAGGAAGATCTGCCGGTCGGCCCAGTAGCGGACCCGGGTTCCGGTCTTGCCCTTGGCGACCCGCTTGACCTTGCGCAGGCCGTTGGCCGGGTCGAACGGGCTGTCGGGGCCCTGCTCGGTGAACATCCCCGGGACGCCGCGGCGGAAGCTGATCGCGTGGGTGGAGCTGTTGCGGTCGACCTCGACGTCCAGCCGGGCGGAGAGGGCGTTGACCACGGAGGCGCCGACGCCGTGCAGGCCGCCGGAGGCCGCGTACGAGCCGCCGCCGAACTTGCCGCCGGCGTGCAGCTTGGTCATGACGACCTCGACGCCGGACAGTCCGGTCTTGGGCTCGACGTCGACGGGGATGCCGCGGCCGTTGTCGCGGACCTCGACCGAGGCGTCCTCGTGGAGGATCACCTCGATGTGGTCGCAGTAGCCGCCCAGGGCCTCGTCGACTGCGTTGTCGATGATCTCCCAGAGGCAGTGCATGAGGCCCCGGGAGTCGGTGGAACCGATATACATGCCGGGGCGCTTGCGGACGGCCTCGAGGCCTTCGAGGACGAGCAGGTGCCGCGCGGTGTAGTTGGAGCCGTCCCGGTCTGCTCCGGACAGCAGCGCGCTGGAAGGCACGGACGTGTCGGCGGTCACGCAGTTCGCTCCTCGCTGAATTTCTTTTTCTGGCCCGTCGGGCGCAGGGTGGCTCGGTTGCCGGTCGAAGGGTACCGAGGCCTGGTAGAGCCGATGCAACGCCACCCTCGCGCTTCATCAGCCTAGTGCAGGGCCGCACGGGTGTTCGATCCCCCGGGGGAGTGAAGCAAACATCACGTTCCCTTCCAGGCATGAACCATTTAGGGTTCGGGCACGTCCTCATGCACAACCGGCACTCACGCCGGGGAGGACGGAACTGCTACAAGCGAACGACTGACAACGCGAAACCGTAAAGCAACGCAATACGGCTCCTTCGCCGCCAACCGGCAACAGCCGGCCAGCTTCGGAAGGAAGTTTCGAGGAAAAGCCGCGAGCGGGAACGTTTTCGGCCTGGTTGGATGTTGACCCTGGTACGACAGCTCGTCGAGCTAGAGAAGAGGCGACGTGACTACTGTTCTGACACCCGCGACCCCGCTGACGGCCGCTGACCGATGCGACCGTTGCGGCGCCCAGGCATATCTGCGCGTCGTCCTGCTGAGCGGCGGTGAACTGCTGTTCTGCGCCCACCACGGGCGTAAGTTCGAGCCGGAACTCAAGAAGATCGCCGCGGATATACAGGATGAGACCGAGCGGCTCACGTCCGCTCCGACGGCCAATGCCGACACCGAGGACCGCTGACACAGGCCTATACCTCGCATCCGACGAGCCAGGACCGGCCAGGCCGGTCGACGGGCGGTGTCCCCTGAGACCCAGGGGTACCGCCCGTCCTCACGTCCGGAGCCCCGCCGGTGCCCGGCGGGCCCCGGCGGTTCGCGGCCCCGCCTAGCGCCTCGCGCGCCGGTGCCGTCCCCCAGGCGTTCCCGGTGCCCCCTGCGGCTCCCCCGTCACAGGCCCCCGTACAGGCCGTGCAGCGTGTCCGGAGCGCCTTTGGCCACCCCATGCGACGTCCTGGCCGGTGCTTTGCCGCTCGGCCGTCTCAGAGGTCGTCACGAAGCCGGTGAGCGGCGCGATCTTCGTGTACACCCCCGGACTGTCGGGGCGCCCGCAGCCCCGCCCCCAGGACACCAGCCCGATGAGCCGGCCCTGGGCCACCAGCGGCCCGCCGCTGTCCCCCTGGCAAGCGTCCCTGCCGCCGTCGCGGTGCCCCGCGCACACCATGGATTCCGGCCGGTACTGCCCGTCCGCGTCCCCCGGGTAGGCGCGCCGGCAGACCTCGTCCGCCAGGACCGTCACCCGCGCGGCACGCAGTGCGTACGCATAGTCACCGAATCCGCTCGTGTCGCCCCAGCCGTAGACGGCCGCCTCGCCGCCCGCTTCGTATCCGGGGTGGCCGTCCCCGGCCATGGGGAGCACGTAGTGCGCGGGTACGGCCTCCTCGAGCTCCAGCACGGCCAGGTCGCCGGCGTTGCTCCGCGTGTCGTAGCCCGGGTTCACCCGGGCGGAGCGGACCGCGATCTCCCGGCCCTCGGCAGCCCGCAGCTGCGTACGCCCGGTGATCACCCGGAAGTCGGGGACGGACTCGATCGGGCCGCCCAGCACCTGACGGCCCAGGCAATGGGCCGCCGTCAGCACCTTCGTCGGGCCCACGATGACGCCCCCGCAGAACTGGCCGCCCCGCGTACCCCCGAACCGGTCACGGCTGGCGAGGGCCACCACCCACGGGCTGTCGGCCGCCTTCACCGGCTTCCCGCCGATCACCACACTGTCCGCAGCCGCGTGCGGTGCCTGGGCCAGCGGCGCGGCGGCCGCTCCCGCCACCAGGGCCAGCGCGCCCGCCAGAGCACGGGAAAAGGGACGACGCATGAGGCCTCCTGACTCTGAGTGTGCATGACTCCACCCAGAGTGGGACGCCCCGTGGCCGAGCGCACCCGCGCGCGGCCGCCTCCGTACGGCCCCCGGCCCGGTCAGTCCAGGTAGTCGCGCAGCACCTGGGAGCGGGACGGGTGGCGCAGCTTCGACATCGTCTTGGACTCGATCTGACGGATCCGCTCGCGCGTGACGCCGTAGACCTTGCCGATCTCGTCGAGGGTCTTCGGCTGTCCGTCGGTGAGGCCGAAGCGCATCGAGACCACGCCGGCCTCGCGCTCGCTCAGCGTGTCGAGCACCGAGTGCAGCTGCTCCTGCAGGAGCGTGAAGCTCACGGCGTCCGCGGGGACGACCGCCTCGGAGTCCTCGATGAGGTCGCCGAACTCGCTGTCGCCGTCCTCGCCGAGCGGCGTGTGCAGGGAGATCGGCTCGCGGCCGTACTTCTGGACCTCGATGACCTTCTCGGGGGTCATGTCGAGTTCCTTGGCCAGCTCCTCCGGGGTGGGCTCGCGGCCCAGGTCCTGGAGCATCTGGCGCTGCACGCGGGCGAGCTTGTTGATGACCTCGACCATGTGCACCGGGATGCGGATGGTGCGGGCCTGGTCGGCCATGGCGCGCGTGATCGCCTGGCGGATCCACCAGGTCGCGTACGTGGAGAACTTGTAGCCCTTGGTGTAGTCGAACTTCTCGACCGCACGGATCAGACCCAGGTTGCCCTCCTGGATCAGGTCCAGGAAGAGCATGCCGCGGCCGGTGTAGCGCTTGGCCAGCGAAACCACGAGGCGGAGGTTGGCCTCCAGCAGGTGGTTCTTGGCGCGGCGGCCGTCCTCGGCGATGATCTCCAGCTCGCGCTTGAGCTTGGGCGCCAGCTTGTCGGAGTTGGCCAGCTTGTCCTCGGCGAACAGGCCCGCCTCGATCCGCTTGGCGAGCTCGACCTCCTGCTCGGCGTTGAGCAGGGGGACCTTGCCGATCTGCTTGAGGTAGTCCTTGACCGGGTCGGCGGTGGCGCCGGCCACGGCGACCTGCTGGGCCGGGGCGTCGTCCTCGTCGTCGGAGATGACGAAGCCCTTGCTCTCGCCGCCGTCCTCTTCCTCCTCGGCCTCCGCCTTGACCGCGCCGGGGCCCTCCTCGACGGGCTCCTCCTCGCCGGCCTCGTCGGCGTCCTTCTTGGCGGCGGTCTTCTTCGCCGCCGTCTTCTTGGCAGCGGTCTTCTTGGCGGGCGCGGCCTTCTTGGCAGCGGTCTTCTTCGCCGTCGTCTTCTTCGCGGCGGGCTCGGTTCCGGGCTCCTCCGCGAGAGCGTCCACGGGCTCCGGGTCCACCGTCTCGGCCGCCGGTGCCTCGGCGGCGACGGTCCGCGCAGCCGTCGTCTTCGCCGCGACGGTCTTGGTGGCCGTCCGCTTGGCCGGGGTCTTCGCTGCGACGCTCTTGCGGGTGGTGCGCTTGGGCGACTCCGCGGCACTGACCATCAGCGTCACACCCTCTTCCTCGAGGATCTGGTTGAGGCTGCGCAGAACATTCTTCCACTGGGTCGCAGGAATCTGGTCAGCCTCGAAGGCCCGACGCACGTCATCGCCGGCGATCTGCCCCTCGGCCTTGCCCCGCTCGATGAGCGCCATCACAGACTCGGAATCGGCGATCTCCGGCGGGAGCGTACGGGATGTGCTGGCCGACACGAACAACCTCTCGGAACGATGGAAACGGCTTCCGACCCCGGCCGGGGTGGTGCTGGACCGGAGCCGACGACCACCGACTGGGGATGGGCCGGGGGCGCGGGCAGGGGCCGGGGAGCTGCACAGCACCCGCAAGGGCTGCTGTCTTCCCTCCGTCGGCCATCACCTCTCTAGGTCATCGCTTGACCTCGCGGAGTGTTACGCCGAATTCTTCGTGGCCCAAGTCACACCCCGATTGCCCCGATGCCGGTCATACGGTCGTACACGCGGCCCGGACGCGGCCGGATGCCGCCGTACGAGGTCGCCGACGGTGGTGCGGGGCCGGCCCCCGCCGGGGGCCCGTGTCCGCTGACCTGCGGTCGAGGGCCTGCGTACGCCCGGTGTCGCCGGGGCGTCTCCCCGGCCTCCGCCGGGAGGTACCCCCACCGGACTGCGTCCCGGGTGCCTCCAGGGCGTCGGCGCCACCGCCAACGCCCTCCGGCGGCACGTGCGAGTACTCCCGCGCCGCCGTCCGTACGCCCGTCAGTGCTCGCGCGGGGCGGGGACCACGCGCTCGACCTCCGGGTGCACCATCAGGAGCTGGCGCATGGCGTTCTCGGCACCCGTCGCGTCCCCGGCGGCGAGGGCCTCGACGATCCGCGCGTGGTGCGCGACGCAGGCCTCGCCGGGCCGGTCGCAGGCCGTGACGGGGCTTCCCGAGACCTGGAGCGCGGCGGAGACGATGCCGGACAGGTGCTCCAGCATGCGGTTGCCCGCTACCTGGATCAGGAGCGCGTGGAACTCGTTGTCGGCGCGCGCGAAGGTGATCGCGTCGCCCTGGCCGAGGGCGTGGCCCATGATCTCGACCATGTCGGCGAGGCGCTGCTGGATGTCCGGGCGGCCGTGGCCGGCGGCGAGGCGGGCGGCGAGCGGTTCGATGGTCCAGCGGAGCTCGTTGAGCTCGCGGCGCTGGTCGTCGCGCTGGGGGCCGAACGCGCGCCATTCGATGATGTCGGGGTCGAGCAGGTTCCAGTCGGCGACGGGGCGGACGCGGGTGCCGACGTTGGGGCGGGCGCTGACGAGGCCCTTGGCCTCCAGCACGCGCAGCGATTCGCGGACGACGGTGCGGGAGACCTCGAAGCGCTGGCCGATCTCCTCGGGAACCAGCGGGCGGTCTGCGCCGAGGTCGCCGGAGACGATCATCTGGCCGAGCTGCTGGACGAGTTGGCCGTGCAGTCCGCGGCCGCGGCTGCCTGCCGCGCGGCGGCCGACCCGGCTCAACTCGACGTCGGCGCCGTCCCAGTGGGGCGCTCCGACGCGGTCGGCCCCGGAGGCTTCCGCGTAGGGGTAGCGGTCGAGTTCGCCCGGGCCGGCGAGGCCGGAGTCGGCATGGCGGGCGGCGGTCATCATGGTGTGCGCAAGGGTACTCACGAATCCTTTGTCGGCCTTGCCTCGACGACCCTTGAGGTCTTTGGTGAAAAGCACACGAAAGGGTGATCGGTGCCACCTACGCAATTGACGACTTATCGTAAAGAACCGGGCTCTTTGCGGGGAGTTGTGGTCCGGTTCACGTGTTGCGGACCGGATCGGTCCCGTTGGGACTTTCTCCGGTACCGGAACGATCACGAACGGTCCCTTACCAACGGACGCGGCTACGCAGTCCTGTGAACCCATAGGCGCACAACAGGACCATCAGCGACAACACCAGCGCGGTGCCGACGGGTTGGGCCATCACCCGCAGGGCCCCCAGGACCAGGCGGTCCGCCTCCGGGGGCCACTGCGCCCAGGTCAGCCCGCGCAGCCGGGCCGCGAGTCCGCTCGCCTGGTGCGCGGAGGGGCCGTCCAGCGCCTTGCGGACGAGCGGAACGACCATGACCGGTACGGCGAGCACGGCCGCAAGGCCCGCGGTGGCCGACCGGAAGACGCCGGAGGCCAGCACGCCGGACCAGGCGCAGCCGATGAGCAGTCCGGCCCAACTCGCCGCCGGGGAGACCCATTCGGTGGGGGTGCGCAGCGGGCCGCGGTCGAAGACGAGCTTCAGGGCGGCGGCGTCGGCGGTGACCGCGAGCGCCCCGAACACCAGGGCGAGGCCCGCACAGACGGTCAGTTTGGCGGCGAGCAGGCCCATCCGGCGCGGCACGGTGCCGCGGTCGGCGGCGAGCACGGGGTAGCGGTACTCCTCGCCGAAGGCCAGGGCGCCGAGCAGTCCCGCGCCGAGGGCGGCGGGGGGCAGGGGCAACAGCTCCGGCCAGGCGGCGAGCAGCCGGTTCTGCGGGGTGCCGCCGGCCCGCGCCAGCACCAGGGCGGTGACGGCGGAGACGGCGACGACGACGGCCGCGGTGAGGACGGGCATGGCGGTACCGAAGACCCGGCGCAGCTCGTAGCGCAGCGGCCGCAGCGGCCCGCCGACCCGGCGTACCGCCGAGGCCGGGATCCCGCTGCGGGCAGCCGACCGGCTGCCGCTTCGGGAGGGCAGGGACCCGGCTTCGGCCGGAGCGGCGTCGCTCGCAGGGTCCGTGCCGGGCTCGGTGCGCGCCTGGGGCACCGGCGGTACGGGCGGGCAGGGTGCGCCGGTGTCCCCGGTCTCGTCGGCGAGCTGGTGGACCAGCACGCCGTGCCGGAACGCCGCTTCGCCGACCTCCGCGCAGCTGCTGCCGTACACCGACAGGCGACTGCCGGACTCCTCGACGATCTCCACCGCACGCTGGGCGTCCCGGGCCTCCCGACCGAGTACGTCGGCCAGCCGGGCGGCGTGCGGGCTGCGCACGGCGACCCGCGGCCGCAGCCGGGTACGGGCGAACTCGGACGCGTCCTGGTCGGCGACGAGCCGGCCCGCCTCGATGCTCACGACCCGGTCCGCGCTGCGGGCGGCCTCCTTCGCGTCGTCGGTGGTGAAGAGCACCACGCCGCCGAGGGAGGCGTGACCGCGCAGCAGCCCGTGCAGCCAGCCGCGTTCGCGGGGCGAGAGTCCGGCGGCGGGCTCGTCGAGCAGCAGCGTGCACGGATCGGCGAGCAGCGCCGCGGCCAGCGCCACCCGGCGGTCCATGCCGAGCGAGAGCGAGCCGAGCCGCTGGTCCCGCAGGCCCGCGATGCCGACGACCTCCAGCATGGTGTCGGCCCGGGAGGCCGGCACCCCGGCGGCGGCGCACAGCATCCGCAACTGCCCCCGGACGGTGCGCGCCGGGTTGCCGGGGACGTCGCCGAGCATCACGCCGACTTCACGGCCGGGATGCGGAATCCGGTGCAGCGGGCGCCCGCGGAAGTAGGTGACGCCGCGGCCCGGTTCGAGTTCGAGCATGAGCCGCAGTGCGGTGGTCTTGCCCGATCCCGGTTCGCCGAGGAGGGCGGTCACGGTCCCCGGGCGGGCCTCGAAGGTGAGGTCGTCCACGAGGGGCGGAAGGTCTCGACGGGGTGTGCTGGTGAGTCCGATGGCCTGGAGCATCGCTTCTCTCGCGGGGGGTGAGACCGCTCTGCGGCAGCGTGAGTACCGCAAACAAGATAACGCGATATGTCCGATTTTCGGCGCAACCGGGGCGTGTTCGCGGCCGTGTCGACGGCGGCGCGGATCGCGATGATGCCGGTGGCGGCGAGGTCGCGGGTGGCGGGGCCTCAGACTTCCGGGCGCAGCATGGGCGGGTTGAGCAGGGTCGCCCCGCCGGCCCGGAACAGCTGGGCGGGCCGACCGCCCTGACGGGTCGTCGTCCCCCCGCCCGGCACCAGGAACCCGGGGGTCCCGGTGACCTTGCGGTGGAAGTTGCGGGGGTCGAGGGCGACGCCCCACACGGCCTCGTAGACCCGGCGCAGCTCGCCGACGGTGAACGCGGGCGGGCAGAACGCCGTGGCCAGTGAGGAGTACTCGATCTTGGAGCGAGCCCGCTCCACGCCGTCGGCGAGGATCCGGGCGTGATCGAAGGCCAGCCCCGAGACCGCCTCGTCCTCGACGGCCAGGAGCTCGTCGACGGGGGCCCAGCGCGCGCTGTTGGCGTCGCCGCCGGCCCGGGGCGCGGGCAGGTCCGGAGCCAGGACCAGATGCGCCACGCTGACGACACGCATGCGCGGATCCCGCTTCGGATCCCCGTACGTGGCCAGCTGTTCGAGGTGCGCCCCGTTGCCCGCGCCCGGCTCGGCCGGATCGTGGGCGCACAGGCCGGTTTCCTCGGAGAGCTCCCTGGCCGCGGCCGCGGCCAGGTCCTCGTCTCCGCGCACGAAACCGCCGGGCAGGGCCCAGCGTCCCTGGAACGGCTGCTCACCCCGCCGGACGACCAGCGCACAGAGCGCGTGACGCCGCACGGTGAGCACGACCAGGTCGACGGTGACAGCGAAGGGCGGATAGGCCGACGGGTCGTAGGGCGACATGCCGCGATCATAGTCGTCTGCCTGACGATAAACAGCGCTTTCGTGATCCCGAAGGCGGCCGCCCCCAAGCAGGGGACGTCCGGCGGATCAGACCCGGGCCCGGCCATGATCCGCCGGACACCCCTGACCGCCCAGTTGGAGCGCATCGGCTGCCTCCTCCACCATGGCAAGGCCCAGCCGGCTGATCCGGACGGCGAACGGTTCCCCCGAGATCTGCAGGTTGGAGAACCGGAGGGCGCCGAGGGGAGCCCCGGGCAGCGGGACGAGGGCGACCGTGCCCGCGGGGGCGTCGGGACGGATCCCGGCGAGGGCGGTCAGGGCATGGACCCCGGCGGCAGCGGCCACCGCCGCGGGGCGGCAGGCCGCCGGGTGCGGCAGCGGTGCGCTGCCCATCGTGCGCTGCTCGGCGGCGTACATCTCCGGCAGCCGGTACCCGAAGCTCTCCGCCGCGTCCAGCAGGCCCCGCAGCAGTCCGGCGGCCTCCTTCTCGAAGCCGGCCTGGGCCAGCCCGGCGAGCGCCACGGCACTCTCGTACGCCCGCACCGCGCCCGAGCGGTGGCCGAAGGGGTTGTGGCCCGGCTCCCGGAACGCCATGCTGCGCAGTCCCCATCCGGAATCCATGGCGGGGGCCCCGAGGAGGCGGGCGAGCTGTTCGGTGCGGACCCGGTCCAGCAGCCCCGGGGCGAGCCGGCCGCCGCCCAGCAGGCCGGTGTCCAGGAGGTGGGCGGCGGCCCCCGTCAGCCGGGGCAGCGGCCGCCCGTCGGGGTGCAGGGCCGCCGCGGGCCGGCCGCCGTCCGGGCCGTCGATCCAGAACGCCTCCCGGAACCGCTCCCGTAGCGCGGCCGCCCGTTCCCGCCACTCCTCGGCGCCGGGCCGCCCGCATCCGGCGAGCAGATCGGCCCCGAGCAGCGCGGCCCGGTGGGCGTGCGCCTGGGTCTCGCAGCGGCGCGGACCGGGGTCGGGATCGGCCAGGAACCCGTCCTGGCCCAGGGCGCCGCGCAGCCAGTCCAGGCACCGCTCGGCCGCCGGGAGGAGCCGGGCCACCACCTCCTCGGGCAACCCCCAGCGCCGGGCCTCGGCCAGCACCGCCGGGAAGGCGAGGGTCGCCTCGGTGCCGGTGCACCCCGGCGGCAGCTGCGGACCCGCCCCGCGCAGCGGTCCCGGGATCTTGCCGGTGTCGGGGCCGCGGCCGCCGGTCTGGGTCCGGGCGAGGGTGCGCAGGGTGGCCGCGGCGAGCCCGGTCCCGAGCGGCAGCGCCATCCGGGCGGCCCAGAGCGACTCCGCAGGGGCCAGTCCGAGCCGCCACGGAACCCCGGCCGCGGCGAACGCGTCGGCCGGCTCCTCACGGTCCCGCATCAGCAGCGCGCCGAGGTCCTCGACGCTGGTGCGGAACCATGCCTCGACCCGCGGGTCGTCGCCCTCGGCCCGGGCGTCGGCCAGCGGATTGGCCACCTGCCCGGCCGGGGCCCGCGTCGTGCGGTCCTGCGTGGTCCGCAGCTCGATGGTGCGGGACTCCCCCGGCCCCAGCTCGAGCTGCCAGCGCAGCAGTCCCGCCGAGGCGAGGGCGTCGTCCGGGGCCGGCTCGGCCGCGGTGACGGCCTGCGCCTCCCCGGTGCTCCAGCGCAGGCCGGCGGCATGCACGCCGGCCGGCAGTTCGGGCCCGGTCCGGCCGGCGGCCACTTCGGCCAGCTCCGCCAGGTCGGTGCCGAGTGCCACCTCCACCGGGAGGCGCATCGGCCGTGCCGTGAAACTGCGCAGGGTGATCCGCTCGGTGCCGTCCGCGTGCCGGACCCGTTCCACGCCGATGTCGGGGTCGGGGCCCGCTTCGGCCCCGGTACGGACGGTCGCGGTGAAGGCGGCCCGGTCGGATCCGAGGCTGCGCCCCTGGACGGCGACCGGGTCCCGGCCGCCGACCCGGAGCACGCAGCGGGACAGCAGCCGCCGCCCGGAGCGGTAGATCCCGTCGATCCCCCGCCCGGTCAGCTGGCCGTGTTCCGGCGAGATGACCAGGCAGGGCGCGGCGACGCAGATGACGGCGCCGTGCACGGGCGGCAACTCGGTCCTGCGGGCGGGCGGTACGGGGTGGGCCATGGGTCGCCTTGTCTGGGCTGTCTGCGCTCCGGCCGGTTTCGCTGGGCGGCGGCGCGGCCGGGCCCCCGCCACCCTCCAGGGGAACGCCCCCGCCCCTGCTCGGGTCACGGGCCCCGGGGGCGGCTGCGCCCGCACTGGGCCGTGCCGGTGACGCGGTCGCCGCCGCAGGGCGGTGATCGCGGCGTCCCGGAGCCGCCGCACGGGATTCCCCCCGCCGAGGCCCGGGCCCGCACCCCAGCGCCAGGCCCGTCCCCGGTCCCGGTCCCGGTCCCGGTGCCGGTGCCGGTGCCGGCTCACTGTTCGCTCCCTGCGGTGCGGCGGGGCTCACGGCGGGGCTGCGCCGCCCGGCGGCCCGGAGGGCGGGTGGTGCCCACTGCACGCTTGCGGCGGGGTTCCCGGCGCCGCCGCTCCTCCCTCAGGCAGGACCGCAGGCCCTCCGGGTCGATGCCCTCGTTGCAGGCGTGGTGGAGCAACTGGGCGAAGCGGTACTCGGCATCGGCCCGCAGGGCCAGCCCGAGGGCGATCCGGGCGGTCGGCTCGTCGCCGGTGGACCACGAGACCCACCCGGCGAGGGTGAGCGGGGCCGCCGCGTGCTCCCCGTAGGCCCCGACGCAGCGGCGGGCCAGCGCCCGCCACAGCCGCAGGGCGGGGGCTGCCTCTTCGCCCTCCATCCACTCGGCCGCGACGTCCCGGATCTCGCGGTCCTGGAGGCCGAGGATCACGGTGGCGGCCTCGTCGTGGCCGAGCAGCGCGTCGTCCCACTCGTCGGGCCCGGGACCACCCTCGACGGGCGGGGCGAGGGTCATCCGCCGCATCAGGGTGCGGGCCAGCGTGACGGTCTCCGCGCCGACCTCCTGCCGGGTGACCCCGTCGAGGATCTTCGGCACGAGGGCGGCGGCCGCCCGGTCCAGGGCCCGCTCCATCTCCACCGCCACACCGCCGCGCAGCGGTGCCAGCCGGCCCTCGATCTCCCGGAGGGAACCCCTGACCTGGAGTCCGGCGAAGGTGGCCGTCGCCGCCATCACCGAGGTGCCGGTGGCGGCCAGCGGGCTGCCCTCGGCCGGGCAGCACCGCTCGTCGGGGCAGCAGTAGGACCAGTACCGGCCGCCGGAGATGCAGAGCGCCTCCATCACGGGTACGTCGAGCGCGCCGCAGGCCAGCCGGATGCGTTGGGCCAGGGGCCGCAGCCGGGTCATCACCCGCTGGCCGCTCTCGCCGCCGGCCGGGTCCTGGCAGAGGAAGAGGACGATGCCGTCGGGCTTGTCGCCGCGCCGCTCGCTGCCCCGGACGAGGCAGTCGGCGACCTGCCGGGCGGTGTCCTCCCATTCCGCGGGGGCCGAAGGAATGCCCACGCGGAGCCGTCCGCCGAAGCGGCCGCCCTCGCCGTGCACGGTGACCATGACGAGGGAGTCGGTGGGGTGGAAGCCGAGCATGTAGGGCAGCGCGTCGGCCAGTTCGGCCGGGCTGCGCAGGGTGATCCGTGGGTCGAGGGCGGGTCCCGACGGGCTGATGGAGGGCCGGTCGGACGGGGTGCGTGATTCGCGGTCGTTCGTCATGCCCCGACGGTCCCGCGGACGATCGGATCACGAAACCCCTGTGGATAACTATTGATCGTTCAACATCCACAGGTTCAGAGTGCCGTTGGCGCGATGCCGGAACCATCGCGTTGCATGGGGGCATGAACGCAGACCACCGGCCCACACCCACACCGTCGCCTCCGCGCGGCGGCCGACTCCGCCGCCCCGCACCGGCCGCGCAGGGCGGCCGCCTCCGGGAACCACCCGACCCGGCCGCACCCCCACCCGCCGCCACCCAGGGGTGTCAGCCCGCCGTCGCGAGGATCAGCGGAAGGACCGGCCCGCTGCCCGCCTGCCGGAGCAGGCGGGCGGCGACCGCCAGGGTCCAGCCGGAGTCGGAGTAGTCGTCCACGAGGAGGACGGGCCCGGGCGACTGCGCCAGCGCGCCGGCCAGTTCCTCGGAGACGGCGAAGGCACCGGCCAGCGCCCGCAGGCGCTGGGCGGAGTTGCTGCGGCGTGCCCCGTGCGCGCCGTCCCGTCCGGTGTAGGTCAAGGTGCCCAGGTACGGGAGGCGGCCGATGCCCGCGATCCCCTCGGCGAGGGAGCCGACGAGCTGCGGACGGGCGAGGGACGGTACGGCGACGACACCGACGGGCCGGGCGGAGGCGTCCGGGACATCGGGGGCCCAGCCGCCCGCGGAGCGCGCCCAGTCGGCGAGGACGGCCACCGCGGCGTGCAGGACGTCGTCGGGGACCGGCCCGTCCGGGGCGGTCTCGGCGAGCAGCGGGCGCAGCCGGTTGCCCCAGCCGATGTCCGAGAGCCGGCCCAGGGCGCGCCCGGTGGAGCACTGCTCGCCGACCGGGATGCGTCCCTTGAGGTTGATGCCCAGTGCGGACATGCCCGTCGGCCACATCCGGCGCGGCTCGACCTCAACTCCCGGGCGGTCCAGCTCCTTCGCCGCCCCGCTCAGCGTCTCCGCCGACACGGAGGAATCGGCCCAGGCGCCCGCACAGTTGTCGCACCGGCCGCACGGGACGGCACCCTCGTCGTCCAGCTGCCGGCGCAGGAACTCCATCCGGCACCCGGTGGTGCTCACGTAGTCGCGCATGGCCTGCTGTTCGGCCGCCCGCTGGCGGGCGACCCAGGCGTACCGCTCGGAGTCGTACGTCCACTCCCGGCCGGTGGAGGTCCAGCCGCCCTTCACCCGCTTGACGGCTCCGTCGACGTCGAGCACCTTGAGCATGGTCTCCAGCCGGGTGCGCCGGAGCTCCACCGCCGCTTCCAGGGCCGGTACGGACAGCGGCCGTCCCGCATCGGAGAGGGCCGACAGGGTCTGCCGTACCTGGGCCTCGGGCGGGAAGGCGGTATCGGCGAAGTAGCGCCAGATGGCCTCGTCCTCCTTGCCCGGCAGCAGCAGCACCTCGGCGTGTTCCACACCGCGCCCGGCGCGGCCGACCTGCTGGTAGTAGGCGATCGGCGACGACGGCGAGCCGAGGTGGATCACGAAGCCCAGGTCGGGCTTGTCGAAGCCCATGCCCAGCGCCGACGTCGCGACCAGCGCCTTGACCCGGTTCTCCATCAGGTCGACCTCGGCCTGCAGCCGGTCGGCGTTCTCCGTCTTCCCCGTGTACGAGGCGACCGGGAAACCGCGCTGGCGCAGGAACGCGGCGGCCTCCTCGGCCGCGGCCACCGTCAGCGTGTAGATGATCCCCGAGCCGGGCAGCTCGTCCAGGTGCTCGGCGAGCCAGGCCAGCCTGTGCGCGGCGTCCGGCAGCTGCACCACGCCCAGGCGCAGGCTTTCGCGGTCCAGCGGGCCGCGCAGCACCAGCGCCTCGCCGGCGCCCGTTCCCAACTGCTCCGCCACGTCCGCGGTGACCCGGGCGTTGGCGGTCGCGGTGGTGGCCAGGACCGGGACACCGGGGGCGAGCTCGGCGAGCATGGCCCGCAGCCGGCGGTAGTCGGGGCGGAAGTCGTGGCCCCAGTCGGAGATGCAGTGGGCCTCGTCGACCACGAGCAGACCGGTGGTGGCCGCGAGCTTGGGGAGCACCTGCTCTCGGAAGTCCACCGAGTTGAGGCGTTCCGGGCTGACGAGGAGGACGTCGGTCTCGCCGCGCTCGACCTCCTCGTAGATCGTGTCCCACTCCTCCGGGTTGGCCGAATTGATGGTGCGCGCCTGGATGCCGGCCCGGGCCGCCGCCTCGACCTGATTGCGCATCAGCGCCAGCAGCGGCGAAATGATCACCGTGGGGCCGGATCCGCGCCGTCGCAGCAGGGCGGTCGCGACGAAGTACACGGCCGACTTGCCCCAGCCGGTGCGCTGCACCACCAGGGCCCGCCGGCGCTCCTCCACCAGGGCCGCCACGGCCTGCCACTGGTCCTCCCGCAGCCGCGCCGAACCCCCCGGTGCGCCCACGAGCTCGGCGAGGACGGCATCGGCTTCGGTGCGGAGCTCCAGGTTGTCCATGCCCCCATGCAACCCGATGGCGCGGACAATCGGCCAATTCACTCAACGTGACGATCAGGTCACGGACGGCCGACGTCTCCTGACGGCTCGAGCGGCCATACCGGGGAGCACGCCTCCACCAGGCCTGGACCGGGACCCCGGCGCCGCGGTCGAGTCTGGCCCGTAGCGAGTGTTTCCGCTGGGTACTGGCGCTTCGGCCGTAGCCGAATGAGTCATCTTCGGTGGGACGGGGCAAGGATATGAACGGCATACCGGCGAATTCCGGTCGGCGGCGCCAATTGCTCGTTGCCGCACGCTCGCTGGCCACGCGAGAATTGGAGTGCTCCCGTTCGGCTCGACGGCGCTCTCCTGGGCCACGCCGCGGCGCGCCCACACTTCAGCTGTGCCCGTCCGCGGGCGTGTACCCGAAGGGAGGACCGTGACCTTCGGATTCGCCCCGCACTCGACCACGTCTCTGACACAGGCAGCCGGTGGCGCCAGCCGGCACGGCCGACTGCTGGAACCCGCCGAGTGGACATCGGCGGGCATCCCCCTGCTGCGCAATCCGCGCGAGGTGGTCAGCGGGTTGCACTCCCGGCACGGTCCGGTGCCCTCGACGGCGGTGATCGCGGTCCTCGGTCCCGAGGAACAGCTCGTCGCGAGCGCGTCCTTCGTCCAGCGCTCGGCCTCGGCCGACGGCTGGGAGTACCGCAACGCCCTGCTCTCCGCGCTGCGCCGGGTCATCCCCCACGACCTGCGGCGCCGGACCCCGGTGCGGACGGCGGTCCTGCTGTACTGCCGCGAGGGCGACGAGCGGTGGACCGAGGAGGACGGCGCCTGGATGTGGGGGCTGCGGGACGCCTGCACCCTGCACGGATTGCGCTGCGGCGCGTACATCACGCTGACCCGCGGCGGCTGGCAGGTGCTGGGAGAAGGCCGGGGCGGCCGGCGGCCCAGCTCCGACTCGCGGCCCGAGCGCCTCGGCGACACCGTGGCCGAGTTCCCCGCGGTGACCCTGCGCACCGGCGGCGGCGCGGCCGAGGTCCTGCGCCGTACCGCCGCACGCTGAGCCCCACAGCACCCGTACGCCGACCCGTACGCGGGCAGCCCTCACGGCCGCACACCCTGGAGCGGGCGTACGGCAGGTCAGGCCTCGGGCTTCAGCAGGGCCGGCCGACCGGCCCCGCCCCATGCCCGCGCCGGGACACGGGGCGTCAGACGCCCGTGCCCAGCACGGAGTTGATCTGCTGCGGGTCGCCGCACACGATGAGCAGCGCACCGGCCCGCGCCAGCGCGGCCGGCAGGGCGGCGGCAGTCGCCCCGGCCGGTCCGCCGTTGGCCGCGAAGACCACGACGGGACGGCCCGCAGCGCGCTTGACCTGCGCCGCGTCCGCGTAGAACACGTCGTCCCCGGCATCGTGCAGGGCCCAGTACGCGGCCTCGCCGAAGGACAGCTCGTGAGCGGCCCACGGGTGCGGGTCGCCGGTGGTGAGGACCAGGATGTCGCCGGGCGCGCGCCCGGTGTCGAGCAGCAGGTCGACGGCCTCTTCGGCCGCGTCCAGCGCACCCTCGGCGGAGGCCGGGATCAGCTGGATCTGCGGCACCGCCGCGGAGACGGACGGTGCGGTGGGAGTGGCGGGAACGGGTCCGGGGGTGGCCTGCGGCGCACGCTGCGCGGGCGGGGCGGGCCTGGGGGCAACTCCGGCGCGGCTCGCCGCCGCGGGGGAGGGACCGGGGCGTCCGGGCCGCGGCACGGCGGCGGGACGCGGACCAGGTACGGGGCGGGGGGTCTGCGCGGTGCGGCTCGCTGCCGGCGTGACGCGGGGACCCTGGGCACTCTCGTGAATCTGAGGCTCCTCGGGGGTGAGAGGCATGAGTTGATGTCTATCAAACACCGGTACGAAACGTACCGGCGGGTGGCACCTGGGTGCGATCAGAAATCGAAGCCGAGTTGGCCTCCGTTTTCCAGCTCCACCGACTCCTCGCTGCGGCGCACCTTCTTGAGGTGCCGCCACCGGGGCAGCCCGTCGAGGTACGCCCACGAGAGCCGGTGATACGGGGTCGGCCCGAGTTCCTCGAGCGCGGCCCGGTGCACGGGAGAGGGGTATCCGGCGTTGTCACCGAAGGCGAAGTCCTCGATGCCGCCGCCCAGTTGGCCGAGTTCGGCCATCATGCGGTCGCGCCTGACCTTGGCGATCACCGAAGCCGCCGCGACGGCGACGCAGGACTGGTCGCCCTTGATCACCGTACGAACCCGCCAGGGCGGGCCGAGATAGTCGTGCTTGCCGTCGAGGATCACCGCGTCGGGCCGCACGGGCAGCGCCACCAGGGCGCGCTCCGCTGCGAGCCGCAGGGCGGCGGTCATCCCGAGTTCGTCGATCTCCTCCGGGGAGGCGTGCCCCAGGGCGTACGCGGTGACCCAGGCCTCCAGGACGCCGAGGAGCGCGTCGCGTCGTTTCTGGGTGAGCAGTTTGGAGTCGGTGAGCCCTGCGGGCGGCCGGCGTAGACCGGTGATCGCCGCGCACACGGTGACCGGACCGGCCCAGGCCCCTCGTCCGACTTCGTCGACCCCGGCGATGACCTTGGCACCGGTGGTTGCACGGAGGGAGCGTTCGACGGTGTGGGTGGGTGCTTCGTACGGCATGGCGCCAGCAAGGTTACGCCGCCCCGAGCCGCCTGCACACCCCGGCCCGGGTGGAGTCGGTACGGCGATCTCACGCCCTGAGCAGCGGCACCATCACCTGATCGATCATTTCCTCGATGTCCGGATCCGCCCATTCGCTCCCGCACACCTTCGCGCCGTACATCATCATCGCCGGAATGACGTCGGCCACGAACGGACCGGTCGCATCCGGCCGCACGTCCCCCCGCTCGATCCCTCGCTGGACAAGCTCCCTGATCAACCGGTGGGCGGGCTCGTGCAGCCCCGCCCGGATGACGTCATGGAACCGGCCCGCATGGGCGTGGTCGCATTCGTGAAGGACGGCGCGCAGCGCCTGGCCGGCCCGCGACTCCATCACTTCCCGCATCCGCACACACAACCGGACGAGGTCACCCCGGATCGATCCGTGATCGGCGATCCCTCCGATCGGCGGCAGCCCGGTCCGCAGCACGTCGGCCACGAGGTCCGCCTTCGAGGGCCAGCGCCGGTACACCGCCGCCTTGCCGGTGTGCGCGCAGGCCGCGACGCCCTCCATGGTGAGCGCGTTCCAGCCGACGGTGCTCAGCTGCTCCAAGGCCGCGTCGAGAATCGCCCGTTCGAGTTCCGGACCCCGCCTGCGCCCCGGTGACGTCACTGACCAGCGCGAACCCACCATCACCTCTGCCTCCGACCGACCCACGCGCCCCTCGCACGCGTTTTCAGCCTTAGTGAACGGTTGCGTTCACTATCAAGGGCCTCCTACCGTGGACCCGCAGTGAACGAATACGTTCACTGTTTCACTATGGGGGGTTCCACGGTGAAAGGCTCTCAACTCGCCACGCCCCGGATACCGGGCGCGGCCCGCCGGGAAGGCCGCCCGGGCGTGGCCCTCACGGTCATCGCCGCCTGCCAGCTGATGGTCGTCCTCGACGCGACGATCGTGAACATCGCACTCCCGCACATCCAGACCGCCCTCTCCTTCTCCACCACCGACCTGTCCTGGGTCATCAGCGCGTACACGCTCGCCTTCGGCGGCCTCCTGCTGCTCGGCGGCCGGGCCGGCGACATCCTCGGCCGGCGCCGTGTGTTCCTGACCGGAATCCTGGTGTTCACCGTGGCCTCCCTGCTCGGCGGCTTCGCGCAGGAGCCGTGGCAACTGCTCGCCGCCCGCGCGCTGCAGGGGGTCGGCGGCGCGATCGCCTCCCCGACCTCGCTGGCCCTGATCACCACCACGTTCGCCGAAGGCCCCGAGCGCAACCGGGCGTTCGGGGTGTTCGCCGCCGTCTCCGCGGGCGGCGGCGCGATCGGCCTGCTGGCCGGCGGGATGCTGACCGAGTGGCTCGACTGGCGCTGGGTGCTCTTCGTCAACGTGCCGATCGGCGTGCTGATCGCCGTGCTCACCCCGCTCTACATCACCGAGTCCGAGCGCCACCCGGGCCGGTTCGACATCGCGGGGGCGCTCACCTCCACCGGCGGCATGGCCTCGCTCGTCTACGGGTTCATCCGCGCGTCCGAGGACGGCTGGCGCGACGGGCTCACCCTCGCCTCCTTCGCCGCGGCCGTCGTCCTGCTCGCGCTCTTCGTGGCCATCGAGTCGCGGGCCCACGAGCCGATCATCCCGCTGCGGATGTTCGCCGACCGCAACCGCGCCGGCACGTACCTGATCATGCTCGGCCTCGCCGCCGCGATGTTCGGCATGTTCTTCTTCATCGTCCAGTTCGTCCAGAACGTGCTGGGCTTCTCGCCGATCCAGTCGGGGCTCGGCTTCCTGCCCGTGACCGTCGCGATCGTCACCGCCGCCGGCCTCTCGCAGCGCTTCCTGCCGCGGTTCGGCCCCAAGCCGTTCATGGTGGCCGGATCGGCCCTCACCGGCATCGGACTGGCCTGGCTGACCCTCATCCGCACCGACAGTTCGTACGTCTCCGGGGTCCTCGGGCCGATGCTGGTGTTCGGCTTCGGCATGGGCCTGAACTTCGTGACACTGACCCTCACCGCCGTCTCCGGGGTCGCCCAGCGGGAGGCGGGCGCGGCGTCCGGGCTACTCAACGCCAGCCAGCAGGTCGGCGGCTCACTCGGCCTGTCGATCCTGGTCACCGTCTTCGGCACGGCCAGCCGGAGCGAGGGGGAGAAACAGGTGCCGGACTTCATGGCCCACGCGGACCCAGGTCAGATGGCGGCGTTCAAGGAGACCGGGCGGCTGCCCGACCCCTGGGGGGACCTCGTCCTCACACAGGGCATCTCCACCGCGTTCATCGCGGCCGTCGCCATGGCCGGGCTCGCCCTGGCCACCGCGCTGCTGGTGATCCGGGTGCGCAAGAGCGACCTGGAGGCCCTCAACGGCGCCGCCGCGGAGGCCGGTCCGGCGGCCTGAGTCCGGTCCGGTGTACGGGGGCCGGGCCCCTGTCCGGCTTACGGAGGCCCGGGCGCGGGGGAAGATCCCGCGCCCGGGCCCTCGTACGACCGCCGCCGGGCGGTCACCCGGTGCGGCTGTGGAAGGTGCCCAGGCTCGAGCAGACCTCGTACGGGGCCTTCACCGGGCGCTCGCGGAGGATCTGCCGGGCCCGGTACTCGCCGAGGCTGATCGCGTACCAGGGCACCCGACCGCCCCTCGACAGCTCGTTGTTGATGCCGCGCAGGGCGCAGGAGCGGCGGGGTTCGGGCAGTCGGTCCAGGGCGGGCACCGCATCCGCCGACAGGGACTGGAAGTAGGCCAGGTCGATCTTGCCGTCCTGCTGGAAGCGGGCCACGTTCCGCTCGGCGACCATCCCGTCCGGGGACAGCAGCCCGAACGCCAGGACGGCGACGGCGGCGCTTCCCGCGACCGCCCGCGGCAGCCGGCTCGCGCCGAACATCCCGGCAGCCATGATCAGTACGATGACCAGCCCGAGCCAGAGCTCCATCGCGGCCACCGACACGCGCAGCCGGGTCAGCCCGTACGCGTCCACGTACAGGTCCATCCGGCGCAGCGCGGAGGCGACCACGACCAGGGTCAGCGCACACAGGGTGCCCAGGACGACGTGGACGAAGCGCCGGTCGCCGGCTCCGGCGCGCGGGGCCCAGCGCAGGGCGAGGGCGATCACGGCGAGGGTGAGCAGGGTGGCCCAGAGCAGCTGCCAGAAGCCCTGGCGGGCGTACTCGGCGTAGGTGAGCCCGGTGCTCTCCAGGACCTTGTCGTAGCCGCCGAACAGGACGGCCAGCTGGACGGCGTTGAAGCCGGCGAAGAGCAGGTCGAGCACGACGAGCGGAAGCGCCCATTCGACACGGGAGCGCGGCTTTCCGGGCGCCACCCGGATCCGGTCCCAGCGCGAGGGGGCCGCGGCGGCGCGGGCGGCGGCGAGTGCGAGGAGGGCACCGATCAGGAACAGGAGGAGGCGCACCGGGCTGTCGCCGATGGAGACGTCGGGGGTCAGCCCGTTCAGCAGGTCCGCGAAGGCGGCGTCGGCGGAGGCGAAGAGGGCGCCGAAGAGCACCAGCAGGGCCACGGCCACCAGTGCTGCCTTGGCCACGGGCAGCCAGCGGCTCCGGTCGACCCCGCTGCCGCGCGAGCGGAGCCCCTTCCAGGCCCAGCGGACCCCGAGCACGGTGGCGTCGATGAGGCCGAGCGGGCTGAGCAGGACGCCGGGCCAGGTGCGGCTGCCGTGCAGGGCCAGTGCGCCGAGCAGGACGGCGGCGAACAGCGCGAGTGCGGACGGCCAGCCGGCGTCGCGCAGCGCCGGTACGGCGAGGAGGGCCACGCAGCCGATCGCCCAGACCAGGGTCCAGGGGCGGGCGGTACGCCGGGCCGCCCGGGCGGCGACGTACGCGGCGGCGATGGCCGGCACGACTGCGAGGAGCAGGCCGGGGCCCAGGCCGTCGCCGAGGAAGAGGGCCGAGGCGATGCCGGCGACGACGGCGCAGACCAGCACGGCGGTGGATACGGGCCCGGCCTGCCCCGGCCGCGCGGCTTCGGCCCAGGCGAGCGGGGCGATGGACCACGCCCCGGACTCGGTCCGCTGCCGGCGCACTTGATAGGCCCGCCAGGCCTTGGGATCCCACCCGGCGGGCGCAACACCCGCCGCCGCCCCGGCGCCCGGCCCAACGGCAGCAGGCCCGGCAACAGGCTCCGCGGACGGCGCCCCGGTCGCCGGAGCGGCGGCCGCCGAGCCCCCGGCCGTGTCCCCGGACGCGGCGTCGGCCACCCCGTCGGTGTTCTCTGACATCGGGTTCCCCTCCCCTGTCGGCCGCCTCCGTCTTCACGACGGAGGAGGCAGCGCGCGGACAGGGTAGGCCCGTGACGTGCGGCTTCAGCCACACCGGAACGGCCCCTGTGGCAGGACCGTGACAATCAGAACGGGGCATATCGCCCACCGCGTAAGCCCGCTCCCCCGGCCCGGCCACCAGGCCGCAAGGCCCATCGCGCCGCCGGCGATCTGACCGCCGGCCGCCGCACCGCCGGCCGCCGCGCCGTCGGCTAACGCGCCGCCGTCTCCGGCAGCCAGGCCGGCAGGGCCTCCGTACGGGCCAGCCAGGCGGCGGGCAGCACCGCGTCCCCGCGCGCCCCCAGCACCCCGCCGACGATCGCGCAGGTCGTGTCGACGTCGCCGCCCACCTGCGCGGTGGTCCAGAACGCCCGCTCGTAGTCGTCCAGCGACCGCGCCGCCGACCACAGGGCGAACGGCACGGTGTCGTGGGCGCTGGTCCGCCGCCCGCAGCCCAGCACCGCCGCGACCGTCGTCGCGTCGCCGTAGTCCAGCATGTCCCGGGCCCGCCGCAGCCCCGCGCCGACGGCGCTGCGCGGCACCAGCGCGATCACCCCGTCCAGCAGGTCGGCGGCCTTGGGCGGACCGGCCGGAGCCGCCGCCAGCGCGGCCGCCGCGGCGACGGCCATCGCCCCGCACACGGCCTCGCGGTGCTGGTGGGTGGTGTAGGCGGAGATCTCCGCCTGGTGCGTGGCCTGCTCCGGGTCGTCGGCGTACCAGGCACCCAGCGGCGCGATGCGCATGGCCGCGCCGTTGCCCCACGAGCCCTGCCCGTTGAACAGCTCGGCGGCCAGCGTGCGCCAGTCCTCGCCCTCCCGGACGAGCCGCAGCATCCGGTTCACTGCGGGCCCGTAGCCGCGGTCGAAGTCGTGGTGGTGGGCGAAGGAGCTCGCCAGGGCGTCCTGGTCGATGCGTCCGTGATCCGCGAGGACGGCCACCACCGAGCAGGCCATCTCGGTGTCGTCGGTCCACTGCCAGGTCTCGGTGCCGGCGGGCAGCTCGCGGCGCTTGAGGAGGGGGTAGTTCACGGGGACGAAGTACTGGGAGCCCAGGGCGTCACCCAGAGCCAGCCCGCGGAGGCTGGCCATGGCGCGTGCGTAGCGCCTTTCGGAAGAGGAGTCAGCGGTCATCCCGCGTCACTCTAGCCGTCCAGGTCATAAGGCTCCGGTGTGGTCCACCGTTCAAATGGGCGGTCCATCCGGTATCGGCCGTCCGGACCCAGCAGAAGCACCCGGAATTCACCGTTCCCGGGGTTGGAGAGGGCCTCGAACTCGGCCACCGACCAGTGGAACCAGCGCATGCAGAACAGTCGCATGGTCAGTCCGTGCGTCACGAGCAGCACGTTCGGCGGATGGTCCGGCGCCTCGAAGCTGCGGTAGAGGCTCTCCAGGAAGGACCCGACCCGGTCGTACACGTCCGCGCCGGACTCACCCTGGGCGAAGCGGTAGAAGAAGTGCCCGTACGCGTCGCGGTACGCCTTCTGCAGCCGTACGTCGGCCCGGTCCTGCCAGTTCCCCCAGTCCTGCTCGCGCAGCCTCGGCTCCTCGCGCATGCGGACGCGCGACGGGTCCAGCCGCAGCTCGCGGAACGTCTGGAGGGTCCGGCGGTAGGGGGAGACGTACGCACTGACGGCTTCGTCGCCGAACAGCTCGCGCAGCCGTACTCCGGCCTCCGCGGCCTCCTCGTGCCCCCGGGGGGTCAGGCGCAGGGCGTGGTCGGGCTCCCGCTCGTACACCGTGTCATCGGCATTGCCCTCCGATTCCCCGTGCCGGACAAGGACGATGCGCCGTGGTCGTGCCATTCCCCGACCCTATTCGGCCACCGGCGGGCCCGGCACACGGGCACGCCGGTCGGGCCCGCCGCTCGTCGTACGGTCATACAGTCCAGGACGATTCGAGGTCGACGACGTCACCGGTGAGGGCTTCCACGTCGGCCTCGGTCTGGGCGCGCAGCGAGAGCCGCTCGACCCGTTCCTGACGGTACTTGCCGTGTTCGGCGGCGGCGTGCCACATCGACAGCACGAGGAACTCCCGGCCCGGCGCCTCCCCGAAGAGGCCCCGGATCATTCCGGGTGAGCCGGCCATGGCGGGGTTCCACACCTTCTCCTGCATGAGCGCGAAGTGGTCCACGCGGCCTTCCCGCACCCGGGTGTGGGCGACGCGCACGACGTCCGCGTCGGTGAACCGCGGCTCGAAGCCGGTCTTCACGTCGAAGCGGTGGTCGAAGAGCGTGACCCGGGCGTTGGTGTACGTACCCGTCTGGGCCGCGGCCAGCCGGTCGTACGACCGGGCCATGAAGGAGTCGTAGAAGGAACGGCTCTCCCAGAACGCAAAGACATGCGCGACCCCCTGCCTCCCCCGGCTCCAACCGCCACCCTGTCCCCGGAATCCCGGCTCGCCAGGCAGCCCCGCCCATTTGCGCTGCCCGCGCTCGAACCCGCGTCGGTCCGTCACCGTGCAGCGAATCCACTTGACCAGCACCGCGCCATCGTACGGGCCCGGCGCGGCCCCGGTCAGTCCCTATCGCGGTTGATCCGCTCCAGTTCCTCCGCATCCCGCCCGGACAGCCGAAGCCCGAACTCCCGGTCGAGCAGCGCGTGCAGCTCGTCGGGGGCCACGGACTGCCGCTCGACCCGCCCTTCGGGATACAGGCGGCTGAGCTCGCGCCCCACGAGCGCCCGGCGGACGGGAGCGCCCGGGTGCTGGACGACGACCTGCCCGACGAAGGCGGAGCGGGGGTGGGAGGAGCTGTAGTGGTTGAGCAGGACGTAGTCGACGGGGTAGTAGGGCTGAGGGGAGAACGCGTACAGGTCCCGCCAGGCTCCCTCGCGCAGCATGCACAGCACGAGGATCCCGTCGCCCTCCTCGCGGACGGCGTACGTCCACTCCCCCTGCACGACTTCGGCTCCGGGCCGCGCCAGCGGGACGGGCTCGCGGGGGCCCTGGTGGCCGAACCCGGCGTCGCACAGCCAGGGTTCCCCGTCGACGGCGGCGACGAGGACGGCGTGCGTCACCGCGAGCAGGGTGTCCCCCCGGGTGCGGTTGCGGGCGCCGCGCCCGGAGACGTCGAAGCCGATCCGCTCCAGGGCAGCGGCCAGCAGCGAGTTCTGCTCGTAGCAGTAGCCGCCGCGGCGGCCGTGCACGAGCTTGTCCTCCAGGGCCTTGACGCCCAGCTCGACGGGGCGGCCGAGCAGCACGTCCAGGTTCTCGAAGGTGATGGCGCCGGTGTGGGCCCGGTGCACTGCGTACAACGTCCCGAGGTCCGGCCGGAGTTCCCCGTCGTCCCCGACCGGCCCGTCGTAGCCGATCCGCGCCAGATAGGAATCGAGATCCAGCTGGTCACCGCTCCACATGTCTCCCCCGCTCCGCCGTCCGACCCGCGGGCACCAGCCGGCCCCGCTCCGCCCAATGATCACCACGGCGGTCCCGCACGCCAACCCCACCCCACGCCGAAGGGGACCGGCATCGGCCGGTCCCCTTCGTGAACTGCTGGTCAGCTACCCGTGCGGGCTACGCCCGGTGTACTGGCGGAGATCACTTATTCCTGGCGTGCGCTATTCCTCGACATCCGGCTCTCGATCGGGGAACGCACGCAGCCTCAGCTGTGGCGCCCTGTGGTCGGCGAGCCACCGCATCCGGTTGTCATCCGCCTTGAAGCCGGCGCGTGCGGTCTGGGTCCACTCTTCTCGGTCGAGGATTTCGAGGTACGTCGCCCGGAGCGCTTCTTGCTGGGCCTTGGTGCACCCCGCAGCCTTGGGAGGCTGCGTAGTCAGGTGCTGAGCGAGCACTGCGATCGTGAAGTAGCGCTCGGTGGTCGGGCCGAGCGAACCCACATGGCGAGCATGAGCTTCCAGGACCACTCCCGAATGGGGGTAGTGAGCGAGGGTGAGGCCCATACCCCCGCAATCGCTCATCAGATGGAGTAGCCGACCGATGTGGTCGACCATCTCGCTGTCAGTCTCGAGGTCTGCAAGCGCCTCATGGAGTCTGGCGACTGTGGCGACCTTGCCGGCGAAGTACCCGTTGAGGAAGTCGCCGTCGCAGGCCCTGCGAAGCAGCCATGGTCGGGCAGTTGGGTCGTCGAGTCTGCAGAGAGCTTCAACGACGTAGACGCGTCCCCAGCCGGTGACTCGCTCGGCAAGCCAGAGCAGGGCCTCGACTCCTGCTGGCTGACTCTCGAAAGCATGCGCCGCCAGTGGACCGAAGCGGTTGGAGAGCAGCCCGATCGTTTGAATCAACGGGATGTCGTCGGCTGTTCCCACGGCAGCGACCAGGGCCAGCCCAACGGTGACCGAACATCGGTCGGTGCCATGTCGGACCAGCCAGCGGCCAGTTTGGCGAACGCGTTCTCTGTCCGCCCGCTCAGCCGCGGCGGCGATGTGCTCGTTGGGATGAATCGGGATGTAGACGTCGTGGAAGGCATCGGCCAATTCGCCGGGAAGGGCAGAGGCCCGCGCGAAATGTGCGTCGAGGACGAGCGCCGCGTCCTTGCCGGCCAAGTGCCGGTCCTCAGGTGCGCGCGGGCCCTTTCGATGACGGTGCAAGCCTTCGTCGGGATACGGTTCCCCGTCGCGATGAAGCGGCTCTCCGGGAACCAGCTGGTGTAGCCGGAGCGCGTGGTCGAACAGTGTTGTCGGTGATCCGGGCAGTCCTGTCCCGGTCGTCTCGCTCATCGGCGGACGGAGGACTCGATTCTCTTGATCATGGCCCGGAGCATGTCACGACAGCCGCCGCCGAAACAAGCCCCAGACGCGGCGACTCGTGGCACCAGGCACAAAAGTCACGCGTCCCGCGCATCAAAGGCGGTGGAGCCGCCAGGCCGACTCCACCGCCGTGACCAGGTAGTTTGCGTCTGCGCGGGGCCCAGAAGGGGGTCCGACGACAGAGAGGGAGCCGCCCAGGGGGCGGCTCCCTCTCTCACCTGCCGGTCAACGACCTCAGCAAGGGATGCTCAATGATGCATCGGATGCAATTCCGCTCGTTTCAGCTGCAGCCGCTGGTCGAGCCGCAGCCCTCACAGATGTAGCAGGAGCCTGCGCGCTGCATCTTCGTACCGCACGAGAAGCAGAGCGGGGCGTCGGCGGAGACGCCGAGCTGCATCTCGACCAGTTCGGCGTTGGAGTGCGCCGTCTTCGGGGTCTGGACCTCGACGACCGCGGCCGGCTTCGGGGCTGCCGGGACGGCGGCCAGCGGCGCCGACTGGGCCAGGGACTCCGTGTCGAGCTCGTCCTCGAGCGGCTCGTACGAGCCGGTGTCCAGGTGGCGCTGACGCTCCTCGGCGGTGTGGATGCCGAGCGCCGAGCGGGTCTCGAAGGGCAGGAAGTCGAGCGCCAGGCGGCGGAAGATGTAGTCGACGATCGACTGCGCCATCCGCACGTCCGGGTCGTCCGTCATGCCGGCCGGCTCGAAGCGCATGTTCGTGAACTTCGAGACGTACGTCTCCAGCGGCACGCCGTACTGCAGACCGACCGAGACGGCGATCGAGAAGGCGTCCATCATGCCCGCGAGGGTCGAACCCTGCTTGGACATCTTCAGGAAGACCTCGCCCAGGCCGTCGTCCGGGTAGGAGTTCGCGGTCATGTAGCCCTCGGCGCCACCGACCGTGAAGGAGGTGGTGATGCCCGGGCGGCCCTTGGGGAGGCGCTTGCGGACCGGACGGTACTCGATGACCTTCTCGACGGCCGCGCGGATGGTGTCCTCCGCCTTGGCGGTGACCTCCTCCTTCTCCTCTTCCTTCTTCTTCGCGGAGAGGGGCTGGCCGACCTTGCAGTTGTCGCGGTAGATCGCGAGCGCCTTGACGCCCATCTTCCACGCCTCGAAGTAGATCTCCTCGATCTCCTCGACGGTCGCCGACTCCGGCATGTTGACCGTCTTGGAGATCGCGCCGGAGATCCAGGGCTGGATCGCGGCCATCATCCGGACGTGGCCCATCGGGGAGATGGAACGCTCGCCCATCGCGCAGTCGAAGATCGAGTAGTGCTCGGTCTTCAGGCCCGGGGCATCGACGACCACGCCGTGCTCGGCGATGTGGGCGACGATCGCCTCGATCTGCTCCTCCTGGTAGCCCAGGCGGCGCAGGGCCTGCGGGACGGTGCCGTTGACGATCTGCATCGAGCCGCCGCCGACGAGCTTCTTGAACTTGACCAGGGCCAGGTCCGGCTCGACACCCGTGGTGTCGCAGGACATCGCGAGACCGATGGTGCCGGTCGGCGCGAGGACGGAGGCCTGGGAGTTGCGGAAGCCGTTCTTCTCGCCGAGGCGCAGGACGTCCTGCCAGGCCTCGGTGGCCGCGGCCCAGATCGAGTTGTCCAGGTCGTCGGTGCGCGGCGCGGCGCCGTTGGCGTCGGCGTGCTGCTTCATGACGCGCTTGTGCGCGTCGGCGTTGCGGGCGTAGCCGTCGTACGGGCCGACGATGGCGGCCAGCTCGGCGGAGCGCTTGTACGCGGTGCCGGTCATCAGCGAGGTGATCGACGCGGCGAGGGTGCGGCCGCCGTCCGAGTCGTACGCGTGGCCGGTCGCCATCAGCAGGGCGCCGAGGTTGGCGTAGCCGATGCCCAGCTGGCGGAAGGCGCGGGTGTTCTCGCCGATCTTCTGCGTCGGGAAGTCCGCGAAACAGATCGAGATGTCCATCGCGGTGATGACGAGCTCGACGACCTTGGCGAAGCGCTCGGCGTCGAAGGACTGGTTGCCCTTGCCGTCGTCGTTCAGGAACTTCATCAGGTTCAACGAGGCGAGGTTGCAGGACGTGTTGTCCAGGTGCATGTACTCGCTGCACGGGTTGGACGCGGTGATGCGGCCGGACTCGGGGCAGGTGTGCCAGTTGTTGATCACACCGTCGTACTGGATGCCCGGGTCGGCGCAGGCCCACGCGGCCTCGGCCAGCTTGCGGAAGAGCGCCTTGGCGTCGACCTTCTCGATGACCTCGCCGGTCATGCGGGCGCGCAGGCCGAACTCGGTGCCGTTCTCGACGGCCGTCATGAACTCGTCGTTCACGCGGACGGAGTTGTTGGCGTTCTGGTACTGGACGGACGTGATGTCGTCGCCGCCCAGGTCCATGTCGAAGCCCGCGTCGCGCAGGGCGCGGATCTTCTCCTCTTCCTTCACCTTGGTGGCGATGAAGTCCTCGACGTCCGGGTGGTCCACGTCCAGGACGACCATCTTGGCCGCGCGGCGGGTGGCACCGCCCGACTTGATCGTTCCCGCGGACGCGTCGGCGCCGCGCATGAAGGAGACAGGACCGGAGGCGTTGCCGCCGGAGGAGAGGAGCTCCTTGGAGGAGCGGATGCGGGAGAGGTTCAGGCCGGCGCCGGAGCCGCCCTTGAAGATCATGCCCTCTTCCTTGTACCAGTCGAGGATCGACTCCATGGAGTCGTCGACGGCCAGGATGAAGCAGGCGGAGACCTGCTGCGGCTGGGGCGTGCCGACGTTGAACCACACCGGGGAGTTGAAGCTGAAGATCTGGTGCAGGAGGGCGTAGGTCAGCTCGTGCTCGAAGATCTCCGCGTCGGCGGGGGACGCGAAGTAGTCGTAGTCCTCGCCGGCCTTCGTGTACGTCTTCACGATGCGGTCGATCAGCTGCTTCAGACCGGTCTCGCGCTGCGGAGTGCCGACGGCCCCGCGGAAGTACTTGCTGGTGACGATGTTGACCGCGTTCACCGACCAGAAGTCGGGGAACTCGACGCCACGCTGCTCGAAGTTCACCGAGCCGTCGCGCCAGTTGGTCATGACGACGTCACGGCGCTCCCAGCTCACCTCGTCGTACGGGTGCACGCCGGGGGTGGTGTGGATGCGCTCGATCCGAAGGCCGCTCTTGGCAGTCTTGGTCCCCTTGGCGCGGGAACCTCGTGCCGAGCCGCTCGCCGTCTCTGTCATGCCGCTTCCTCCCATATGCGGGCAAAAACGCCCTAAAGTGCCAGCGTTATTCCGCGGCACGGTCTGTCTTGTATCTACGTTTCTTCGCCTGATCTGTCCGGGAGGCCGCGCTGCGCTGCGGCCCCCGCTCAGTCGGCGGCGGAGGCGGGCACGGGGACCGGGACGGTCCCGCGGGGCTCGCACTCTTCGGGATGAGGCCGTGGCACGCGGAGTTCCGCGATGGCGGTCTCGAAGTCTTCGAGTGTGTCGAACGCCTTGTAAACGGACGCGAACCGGAGGTACGCGACCAGGTCGAGCTCCTGCAACGGGCCGAGTATGGCCAGACCCACGTCATGGGTGGTCAGCTCGGCGCTTCCGGTGGCGCGCACCGCCTCCTCGACCCGCTGGCCGAGCTTGGCGAGGGCGTCCTCGGTGACCGGCCGCCCCTGGCACGCCTTGCGCACGCCGGAGATGACCTTGGTACGGCTGAAGGGTTCGGTCACCCCGCTGCGCTTGATCACCATCAGCGAGGCCGTCTCCACCGTCGTGAAACGACGGGAGCAGTCGGGGCACTGACGGCGCCGACGGATCGACGTGCCGTCGTCCGTGGTGCGACTGTCGACGACGCGGCTGTCGGGGTGCCTGCAGAAGGGGCAGTGCATGGTTCCCTCACCCTCCCTCTTGGCACGACTGAATCACCTCACGAGGCCCCTGAACGACGGGGACCGAGTCCCTGTCGGGGGCTCGCGAAGCAGCCACCAGCATATGCGATGCCGAGGGCCTCGACGGACCGAGGACCACAACTTCTGGGCGGCAGCGCACATCCAACCACTAGATCTTGGGTTGTGGTGGATTTGGTTCGTTCCGCGTGTCGCCGAGTCCGGTACCCGGACCCGGGCATTCCCGGTGCCACACTGGGCGCGGGACCGGAAGGCGGCGATCCGACCGGGAAGGGTACCGTAAACAGCGGAGGCGGGACCGAACCCGCGTTCGGCAGACCGATCCTCTATACACCCCTTGATCTGACCACGCTGGACGATCTGCGATTTTTCACTCGAACGTGTGTTTGGCGCAACCTTTCGAAAGCTACTACCGTTGTCCAGCTAGGGAGAACATTTCGAGAGGGGCCGACGTGACCACCACCGCAGACAGTGCCACCATCACTGCCCAGAACCGCTCCCAGAGCCGACTCGAGCCGGTGCATCCCATGAATGACGCAAGCCTGAACCCGGAGGCGGAGCCCGTACGCCCCGCACGATCGCTGCCAGGTCGACCTCCAGGCATCCGCGCCGACAGCTCCGGGCTCACGGACCGGCAGCGGAGGGTCATCGAGGTCATTCGCGATTCGGTGCAGCGCCGGGGCTACCCGCCGTCGATGCGGGAGATCGGCCAGGCGGTCGGCCTGTCCAGCACGTCGTCGGTCGCGCACCAGCTGATGGCCCTCGAGCGCAAGGGCTTCCTGCGCCGGGACCCCCACCGCCCCCGGGCGTACGAGGTCCGCGGCTCCGACCAGCCCAGCTCGCAGCCCACGGACACCACCGGCAAGCCCGCCGCCTCGTACGTCCCCCTGGTCGGCCGGATCGCGGCCGGCGGCCCGATCCTCGCCGAGGAGTCGGTGGAGGACGTGTTCCCCCTCCCCCGCCAGCTCGTCGGTGACGGAGAGCTCTTCGTCCTCAAGGTCGTCGGCGACTCGATGATCGAGGCCGCCATCTGCGACGGCGACTGGGTCACGGTCCGTCGCCAGCCTGTCGCGGAGAACGGCGACATCGTGGCCGCGATGCTCGACGGCGAGGCCACGGTCAAGCGCTTCAAGCGCGAGGACGGCCATGTCTGGCTGCTCCCGCACAACGCCGCCTACCAGCCGATCCCCGGCGACGAGGCGACCATCCTCGGCAAGGTCGTCGCCGTACTGCGACGGGTCTGACCCGCGTCGCTTCCCAGCCAGCCCCCGGGACCCACTGCGCCGGTCCCGGGGGTTGTTTCGTATCCCGGGCCGGGCAGCGGAACCGCTCGGACTACTTGCCCTCGGCCTTCGCCGTCGCGTCGATCGCGGCGAGGGAGCGGCGGGCCTGGTTGCGGTCCGTGGTGTACCAGAAGTCCGGCAGCGTGGCCCGCAGGAAGCTCCCGTACCGGGCCGTGGCCAGCCGGGGGTCCAGGACCGCGACGACACCCCGGTCGCCGCCGGCCCGTACGAGCCGGCCCGCGCCCTGGGCCATCAGGAGCGCCGCATGCGTGGCCGCGACGGCCATGAAGCCGTTGCCGCCGTGCTCCTCGACCGACTTCTGCCGAGCGCTCATCAGCGGGTCATCGGGACGCGGGAACGGGATCCGGTCCATGACCACGAGCTGGCAGCTGGGACCGGGCACGTCCACGCCCTGCCACAGCGACAACGTCCCGAACAGGCAGGTCTTCGGATCCGCCGCGAACGCCTTGATCAGCTCGCCCAGCGTCTCCTCCCCCTGGAGCAGGACCGGGTTGTCGAGCCGCCCGCGCAGCTCCTCGGCGGCCGCCTTGGCGCCCCGCATGGAGGAGAACAGGCCGAGGGTGCGGCCGCCGGCCGCTTCGATGAGCTCCGCGAGCTCGTCCATCATGTCGCCGCGGGTTCCCTCCCGGCCGGGCGTGGCCAGGTGCTTCGCGACGTAGAGGATGCCCTGCTTGGGGTAGTCGAACGGCGAACCGACGTCCAGGCCCTTCCAGACCGGTGCGTCGTCCCCCTCGACCCCTTCGGGAGACAGGCCCAGCGAGGCAGCGACCCCGTTGAAGTCACCGCCCAGTTTGAGCGTGGCCGAGGTCAGGACCACCGAGCGGTCCTCGAACAGCTTCTCGCGCAGCAGACCGGACACCGACAGCGGGGCGACCCGGAGGGTGGCACCGAAGCGGTCGTGCCGTTCGTACCAGACGACGTCGTACTCGGAGCGCAGCAGGATCCGCTCGGCCACCCCGTGGACGCCCTCCACCGCGGCCAGGGCCTGCTTACGGACGGCGTCCTCGTCGTGGACGGACTTGTCCCGGGTCGCACCGATCGCCGAGATGACATTGCGCGCCGCGTCCCGCAGGGCCGCCAGCGCGTAGCCGAGGTCCTCGGGGACCTCCTCCAGCCGGCCCGGGAGGGCCAGCTCCATGACCCGCTCGAAGGACTCGGATGCCGTCTGCAGCGCATCCGCGGTCTTTTCGTCCACCAGCTTGGCCGCGCGCTTCACGGCCCGGTTGACCTGGCCCGGGGTGAGCTCGCCAGTGGCGACCCCGGTCACCCGGGAGACCAGCTCGTGCGCCTCGTCCACGATCAGCACCTCGTGCTGCGGCAGCACCGGGGCACCCTCGATGGCGTCGATGGCCAGCAGTGCGTGGTTGGTGACGACCACGTCGGCGAGCTTGGCCCGCTCGCGGGCGGCCTCGGCGAAGCACTCGGCGCCGTACGCGCACTTCGTCGCGCCCAGGCACTCCCGGGACGAGACGGAGATCTGCGACCAGGCCTTGTCCGAGACGCCCGGGGTCAGGTCGTCCCGGTCGCCGGTCTCGGTCTCGTCCGCCCAGTCACGCAGGCGCAGCAGGTCCTTGCCGAGCTTGCTCGTGGGGGTGGCCGCCTCGAACTGGTCGAAGAGGCCCTCCTCCTCGTCCTGCGGCGCGCCCTCGTGGAGCCGGTGCAGGCACAGGTAGTTGGACCGGCCCTTGAGCATGGCGAACTGCGGGCGGCGACGGAGCTGCGGATGCAGCGCGTCGACCGTCCGGGGCAGGTCGCGCTCGACCAGCTGCCGCTGGAGGGCGAGCGTGGCGGTGGCGACGACCACGCGCTCGCCGTGTGCGAGGGCCGGCACGAGGTAGCCGAGGGACTTGCCGGTGCCGGTGCCGGCTTGGATGAGCCGGTGCGTGTTGTCGTCGATCGCTTCGGCGACGGCTTCGGCCATGGCCACCTGGCCGGGCCGCTCCGTGCCGCCGACGGCGGAGACGGCGGCGTGCAGCAGGTCGGGAAGGGAGGGCTTCGTCATAGCAATGACAACCCTACGGGGCGCCACCGACAGTGACCGCCACGACGATGATTCATGGCCGGTACAAGGGGTTGGGCACGGTGCCGCACTCCACCGCGTGCGGCCGGTCGGGGCGGTCGCGGTAGCCGTCCTCGTACAGCCGGTTCCGGTTCAGGCAGAGCCGCCCGATGCGCTCGCCGAGCAGGTCGAAGAGCTCGTGGCGCTCCTTGAGCTCGGGGAAGCGGGCCTGGTGGCGCAGGATCTCCGCCCGTACGAGCGACCAGAACTCCTCCTCCGGGACGCCGAGGCGGTCCTCGCACAGGGCGGAGAGGTAGCGGAAGACTCCGACGAAGAGACCGGAGTGGATGTACTGGGGCAGGAAGTCCGCGGGCTTGTCGCGCAGCGCGGCGCGGACCTCTGCGGGCACGGAGGCGAGCTCGGGCAGCGGTTCCCGGCAGATGTTGATCTCGCCCACGAAGTCCTTGAGGGCGATCCGGACCGGGACCTCGTGCTCGTCGAAGATCACGGTGGCGTTCTCGCCGTGCGGGGAGAAGACGGTGCCGTAGCGGTAGAGGAAGTGGAGCAGCGGGGGCAGCAGGGCGGCGAAGAGCCGCTGGAGCCAGCCGGTCGGGGTGAGCCCGGACCGGGCGACGAGCTCGGCGGTGAAGGACCGGCCGCGCAGGTCGACGTGGAGGAGGGAGGCGAGCGTACGGGCCCGCTCACCGGGAGCGAGCCGGCCGGTCAGGGGCTCGCGCCAGATCGCCCCGAGGAGCTCCTTGTACTGGTACGGGGCTTCGGGGAGCTCGTCGTAGACGGGGTGCCGGACGGTGACCGAGGCGACCTCGCCGAGGAGGACCGGGCGGCATTCGTCGCGGAGGAAGGGGTCGGCGTCATGGAGGGACCGGATCCAGGCGGTGACGGCCGGGGCGGCGGCGCACTGGTCGGAGGGCAGGCCGCGCCAGACCAGGGTGTTGAAGACGGACAGCGGCAGTTTGACGCTGTGGCGGTCGGGGCGGGTGAGGTTGAGGAAGGTGCGGATGGACTGCTGCGGGATGCGTATGTCGGGGTCGACGGGGAGCGGGACCAGGGCGCCCGAGGCCAGGGCCGGGGCGAAGAGGGGGAGCACGATCTCGTCCCACTGCCAGGGGTGGACCGGGAGGTAGAGGTAGCCGCGCGGGTCGAGGCCGCGGGCGCGCAGGGTCTGGTCGAAGGCGGCCCGGGTGAGGGGGTCGAGCTCCTGGGCGTACAACCGGGCGGGGTCTTCCAGGCCGGCCGTGCCGCGGTAGGCCGCGAGGGAGGTGTGGGCGGCGAGCCAGGGAAGCCGCTGTCGGGTGCGGGCCTCGGGGGCCCATGCGGCGGTGTCGGTGGCGGACAGCCCCAGACGGCCTTTGTTGAGGACGAGCCAGGGGTGGCCCGTCTGGTGGCCTTCGAGCTCGGCGTGGTCGAGATCGGCGAGGACGTCGGCGGTGAGGGCGGTGTGTTCGAGGCGCGCGTCGGCGGCGAGGGTGGCGCTGAGCTCGCGGACCAGGTGGCCGAGGGTGGCGCCGTCGAGGCCGAGGAGGGCGCGGGTGCGGATCAGGAAGGCGTACGGGTCCGCGAAGGCGGTCGGGGGCTCCGGCGACGCGGGCGGCGGGGTGAGGGTGACGGTGTCGGGGGCGACGTGCCAGCTGCCGTACGCGCGCCGGCGAGCCCGGAAGCCGAGGGTGCTGCCGTCGTCGAGGGTCAGCTGCCAGGCGTCGCCGGAGGTGGTGCCCGCGGCCGGGACGGGCCTGACGATCTCCTCGTAGGCGAACTCGCCGAGCATCTTGGCGAGCAGCCGGCGGGCGGCGGACTCCCAGGTCGCACTGTTGAGTTCGGGCGGCGTGCAGGGGTGCTGGGGGGACGGCGGTACGGCAGCTTCCGAGAAGTGGGGACCCGTGGAGTCGGGGGTGACGGGGAAATGCGGCACGGGACTCCTCGGGATCGGGAACTTTGCTGCGCGACGCAGAGTTTTCGAAGGGTGAGGCGTGAACGGGGAGGGTCGGGTGGATCAGATGAGGTTGCGCAGGGCTCGCTCGCGGATCATCAGCGCCGCCCGCTTCCCGGGGAGGTCGATCTCCGCGGAGCAGCGGAATCCGGAGTTGAGGAAGGCTGATACCGAGGGGGTGTTGCGGATGTCCGGTTCGGCGATGACGCGTGTGCAGCGGGGGCGGTTGTCGAGCACGAGGTTGGAGACGGCGCGCAGCAGGACTGTGCCGAGACCGCGGCCGCGGTTCGTGCCGTCTCCGATGAGCAGGTGGATACCCGTGTCGTGGGGGCGCGCCGGGTAGTGGCGGGAGAGCGGGTCGAGGTCGGCCCGGTAGATCTCCCAGTAGCTCATCGGCGTGCCGTCGAGGAGGCCGAGGCAGGGGATGCTGTGGCCGTTCCCGTCGCGCTGGACCCGCAGGTGGGCGGCGGTGACGGCGGCGGGACCGGCGAGTTCCCAGTAGGCGGCCACCTCGGGGTCGTTCATCCAGCCGGTGAGCAGCTCCAGGTCGCGGCCCAGCCGTACGGGTTCGAGGCGGAAGGCTCCGGCGGGCGTGCGGGCCGAGCCCCATCCGGCCGGGGAGTCGAGCAGTTCGGCCTCGGCGAGCAGGGGCAGCAGCCGGGGGGTGAGCCGTCGTCCGGGGATACGGGTGCCCACGGTGGCGGTTGCGGTGGCGGTGCCGATTGCCGTGGGGGCGGCGGCGACGGGGGCGAGGGCAGTGGCGGCGGTGTCGGTGGAGGGCATCGGCACTCAATCGTGGAGGGGGTTGGTGAGGGTCACGTAGACGGACTGGGAGTCGACGGGGCCGACGAGCTCGTCGAGGCCGCCCAGGCGGGTGAGCAGATTCGCCTTGCAGCGCAGGGTGGGTGAGTCGAGCAGCCGCGCGGGGAGCGGTCCGAGTCCGGAGGCCTTGCCGAGGAACCGGCGGAAGGCGGCGAGCAGGACGCGTTCGTCGGCGAGCCGCTGGGATCCGAACGCGCCGATGAGGCCGAGCACGTTGTTGATGCCGAGGTAGTAGGCGAAGCGTTCGTCGGTGACGGCGTCGGAGACGAAGGTGTCGCTGGCGCTGCCGATTCCGGGGAGCCGGCGCTCGAGTTCCGCGCGGTGGGACGCGCGGAAGTAGTAGCCCTGGTTGTCGCGGTAGCGGCCGCCGACCGGCCAGCCGGCCGCGTCGAGGAGGACCAGGGTGTTCTGCTGGTGGGCTTCGAGGGCGATCCCGGCGAGCGCGTCGAAGGCGAGGACCGGCAGGACGACATGCTCGAGGTAGCGCAGGAACCACTCGGCGGCGACGGCGGAGGGCGGGCGCCCGGTGGTGGCGGCGAGCCGGGAGACGGCCTCGGCGAGCCGGGAGCGCATGGTGGTCCGGCCCGGCCACGGGCGGGGTGCGGTGAGCGCGGCGATGCAGACGGCGTCGTCCTGGGAGCGGAAGGGGTTGTGGCGCAGCACGGCGTCGAGCCCGGGGACGGGGGTTCCGTCCGGGGCGTCGACGGCGATCCAGGCGGGGTCGCGCACGATGTCGAAGCGGGGGTGGGCCGCCTGCCACTGCTCCGCGAGGCCGGTGCGGAGCAGCCGGTGCACCTCGACGCCGCGGTGGAGTTCCTTGCGGAGGTTCTCGCGGCGGGAGTTGGTGATGCGCAGGCCCAGGGAGAGCTTGAGCATCGCGGGGGTGCCGGGGCGGTGGACGGTGCGGACGGAGGAGGTGGGGTACCAGGGCTCGCCGTACGGGCCCAGGTCGTGCAGGAGCCCGGCGTCGCGGAGGGCGGCGACGGCGGGCCGCTGGAGCAGGTCGCCGGCCTGCCAGGGGTGCAGGGGAAGGGGGGTCGTGCCGTCGGGAAGCGGAAGTCCGGGGGCGAGTCGGCCGAGGAGCCGGGCGGCGGAGACGGGGCGGCCGCGTTCGGTCCAGGCGGAGTCGGTGGCGAGGGCGGAGGGTTCGACGGCGAGCCAGTGCAGGGGGAAGGAGCCGTGGAGTTCGGGTGAGTAGCGGCGTGCTTCGGACTCGGAGAGTCCTTCGCGGCTCTTCGGGTCCGGCTGGAGGGGGTGGCCGAGGAGGAGGGACTGTTCGGCGGTGAGGAAGAGGTCATCGGCGACGGGTTCGGGCGGGGTGGGGCGTTCGCGCCGGTCGGCGATGAACTCGGCGGTGCGGCGCACCGAGTCGGCGACCCGGCCGACGAGGTCGGCGCCGCCGCGGCCGCCGCTGTCGCCCTCGCGGGCGAGCAGTGAGGCGAGGGTGACTGCGTCCACGGCCGGGGCGTGCGCGGGCGCGCCTTCGAGCCGGGCGAGGGCGAAGCGGTGCCAGCCGGCCGGGGACCAGTAGCGGACGGCGACGAGGAGGGCGGTGCCGGAGGCGGGGAGGGGGATGCGGAGCGGGGTTCCGGCGGGCCCGTCGGGACGGCCGATGCCGTTCTCGCGGACCCAGCACCGCAGCAGGTTCTCCACCGCCGCTGCCTCGGCGGCGGTGGCCGGGTCGGGGTGGTCCAACAGGTCGGGCAGCATGGCGGGTTCGGGCCCGACCGGCCCCCCGGGGCCGACCCGCGCCCGGAGCGTCCCGTCCTTCTGCCGCGGGAGGGTCCCCCCACCACCAAGGGGGCGGGTTCCCCCCGACGCACCGCTTCCCGAGGCACTACCCTCCGGCCCTGACGACGGGGCCACCCCCTCGAGCCTGCCGTCGGGGCCCCCGCTCCGGGGACCACCGGGCACCCCGAGGCCGCCCGTTCCACCGGCCCCGGGGGCCGGCCGAGGCATGGCCTGCGGATCCGAAGCGGCGCCCTCCGGCCCGGGGCCCGAAGTAAACCCGCCGAGAGCGTTGGGGACACCGAGGCTGGCCGTTCCACCCGCGCCGTCGGCCCCGGGGCCCGGCCAAGGCGTGGCCTGCGGGTCCGCAGCGGCGCCCTCCGGCCCGGGGCCCGAAGTGAGCCCGCCGAGAGCGTCGGGGACACCGAGGCCGGCCGTTCCACCCGCGCCGTCGGCCCCGGGGGCCGGCCGAGACGTGGCCTGCGGGTCCGAAGCGGCGCCCTCGGGCAAGGCCTCCTGGGTGGACCGGCCAACGGCGCCACCATTCCCGTGGGTGCCACCGGGGGAAACGGAACCGCCCATCCGTGCGACCTGGTCGGCCCCGCTCCCACTCTGGCCGCCCGAGCCACCAGAGGCACCGAGGCCATGGATTCCACCGGCCCCGGGGGCCAGCCACTGAGTGGCCTGCGGGCCCGAGCCCAGGAGGGCTTGTGGTGCCGTGCCGGGGCCCGCCAACTCCGACGGCTCCGACGCGTGCCTGCCCAGGCTGGCGGCGGGGCCGTTCCAGGAGGTGTCGAGAGCTCCGGGACCACCCATCCCTGCGGTTCCGTCGGCCCAGCCCCGACTCGCGCCCTCGGATCCACCGGAGGCATCGAGGCTGCCGGCCCCGGAGGCCGAAGCCGGCGGGAGCGGCCGGGCCGGGGTGAGGCCCGCCGACTGCGGCTCCTGGGTGGATCTGCCGGGCTGGGGCGCACCGCCCAGGCCGTCCGCTGCACCCGTCCCACCAAGGGCACCGGATACGGGGTTCGGCATCCGATGGGGCTGGGACGTCGAGCCCAGCAGGGGCTGCGGGGTCCGGGCCACGCCCGGCGCCTCCCGCTCAGGCGCCGGCTCACCGAGAGCGCCGGTGCCACCGGCCGGGTCGGGCCCGTCCAGGGCATAGGCACCGGCTGGGACACCAGACCAGCGCGGCGACCACGGGTTGGCCGGACCCGACGGCTGCGGCGCGGGCTCGCCGATACCGGGGGCCAGCCACACAGTGGGCTTCAAGGCCGAGCCCAGTGGCTGCTGGTCCGGTGCCGGGGCAGGACCATCCGGGGCACCGGGCGCCAGGGGGAGCAGGTGGGAGGCCTGCGGGGTCGGGCCCGTCGGGTTGCGGTCCTGTGTGGAGTCGGCAGTGGTTCCGGGGAGCAGCCAGCGGGTGCGGGACGCGGTGGAGCCCGGCTCCGGCTCCGGGGTGGAGCCGGAGCCGGGCTCCGTGTTGCTCGGGCCGGTGGTGGCGGGGGGCCGGTGCAGGGTGGCCTGGGCGGAGCCCGAAGGCTCCGGCTCCACCACCGGGCCGCCACGGCCAGCCGCGACCGTGCCAGCGGGCCTGCCCGGCCCAGCAGGGGCGGCGGACCCGCCCGACACGGCAGAGGCGCCTGACCCGCCCGGAGCGGCCGAGACACCAGCCCCACCCGGGCCGCCGGCAGCGGCGGGCCCGTCCGGGCTGGCGGGGACGCCAGGCCGGGCCGGGAAGGCAGGGACAGCAGGCCCGCCCAGGACGGCCGAAGCGCCAGACCCACCCGGGCCAACGGAGGCAGCGGGCCCGCCCGTGCCAACAGGGGCACCAGACCCGCCCGGGCTGGCCGGGGCGCCAGACCGGGCCGGGAAGGCAGGGACAACAGGCTCGCCCAGGACGGCCGAAGCGCCAGACCCGCCCGGGCCACCGGCAGCGCCGGGCCTGCCCGGGCCGACAGGAACGCCGGGCCCGCCCGTGCCAGCGGAGGCAGCGGACCCGCCCGTGCCAGCGGACCCGCCCGGGGCGGCGAAGGCGGCGAAGGTGGCGGGGCTGCCGGGGGCGCCGGAGGCCTGGGGGGCCGTCGGCGGGTGGGGGCGGGCTGGGGCGTGCGGGGCGGTCGGGTGGGCGTCGGGGTGGTGGGGCTGCGAGTCGGGCATCGCGGGTCCTTGCGGGTCAGTGGAGCCGGCAGGCTGCTGCGGCGGCGGGGACGGCATCGGCCAGGCGGTCGAGCACGGCGGCGGCCTGTTCGTCGGCGAGGGTCAGCGGAGGCAGGAGGCGGACGACGCTGGAGTGGCGGCCGCCGAGTTCGACGATCAGCCCGCGGTTCAGGCACTCCTGGCGGACCGCCGCGGCGAGGGCCTGCGCTGCGGCCCCCGTGTCCGGGTCGACGAGTTCGATGCCGATCATCAGACCGCGGCCGCGGACGTCCCCGATGCAGGGGTGGTCGGAGGCCAGGCCGCGCAGCGCGGTCAGCATCCGCTCGCCCAGGGCCCCGGCGCGCTCGGCGAGACGGTTCTTCCGTACGTACGCCAGGGTCGCGGCCCCTGCCGCCATGGCCAGCTGGTTGCCGCGGAACGTTCCGGCATGTGCCCCGGGGGCCCACACGTCCAGGCCCGACCGGTACACGATCACCGCCAGCGGGAGGCTGCCGCCGATCGCCTTGGACAGGACCATCACGTCCGGCACCACCCCGGCATGGTCGACGCCCCAGAAGGCGCCGGTCCGGCCCACGCCCGTCTGCACCTCGTCGGCGATCAGCGGGATCCCCCGGGCCTCGGTGATCTCGCGCATCCGGCGCAGCCACGCGTCCGGGGCCGGGAAGACCCCGCCCTCGCCCTGCACCGGCTCCACGATCATCGCGGCGGGCGTCGGCACCCCGCCTTTGGGATCGTCCAGCACGCTCTCCGTCCAACGGGCCCCGAGCCGGGCGCCCTCGGGGCCGCCGACCCCGAACGGGCAGCGGAAGTCCTGCGGGAACGGCAGCCGGGTCACCCGTACGTCCGGGGCTCCGCCCGACGCACCCAGGGCCCCGGCGGTCATCCCGTGGTAGGCCCCGGTGAACGCGAGCAGCCCCGCGCGCCCGGTGGCCGTGCGGACCAGCTTGAGCGCGGCCTCCACGGCATCCGTTCCGGCGGGCCCGCAGAACTGGATGCGGGCGTCGGCCGCCAGAGCCGGCGGGAGGCAGGCGAACAGCTCGGTGGTGAAAGCGTCCTTGACCGGGGTCGCGAGGTCCAGGACGTGCAGCGGCGCTCCGGAGTCGAGGACGCCCCGGACGGCTTCGAGCACCACCGGGTGGTTGTGCCCCAGCGCGAGGGTGCCGGCCCCGGAGAGGCAGTCCAGGTAGCGCCGCCCGTCCGCGCCCTCGATCGTCAGGCCCCGGGCACGCACCGGGACGATGGGCAGCGAGCGCGCGTACGTCCGGGCGGCGGACTCCCTCAACGCCTGCCGGCGCAGGATGCCCTCCACCGCGGCCGGCCCGCCGGGCGCAGCCGGCCCGGCTCCCCGGCTCCCCGGCGGCGGCACTTGCGCGGCGGCCGCGCCCTGCTCGGTCAAAGCCACGAGTGTCGGACCTCCCGCACGGACTGCTCCACCGGATTGCGTCTCGAACATGAACGCTGCTCCCCCATCCCCCGTACGTACCAACGACGGTGGCGGCGGCGGATCACGGGTGGGCCCAAGATCCTTGTCCGCTCGGACTCGGGGCGCCCGTCCAGGACGGAACCGCGGCCCCGGGCTGTGCCGTCCCCAACGGCAGCGGCATAGTGGGGTGCTGCACTCGGCGGCACGCACCTCGCGTGCCCCTTGCGCCTCAACTGCACCGCGTCTCACGCCCAGAATTCACCAGGGGGATTCACGACATGCGACCGAACCGACCGGTCACCGCGATCCTGTGCGCGGCGGCACTCGCCATGACCGCCGCGGCCTGCGGACCCGGCGACGGGGAGGCCGGCGGCGACGCCAAGCCGACCGTGGCGGCGAGCCTCCCGTCCGGAGCCGACGGGATCAAGATCCCGGACCAGCTCAAGGACAAGCTCAAGCAGCACGGCATCGACCTGGAGAAGTGGAAGGGGGGTGCGTGGAAGAACTGGAAGCAGGAGGACTGGCTCCGCGAGGCGGGCGACTACATCAACCCGATCATCGAGGACCTCTGGGACCCGGACCGGATGCGCGAGGCCGACAAGACCCCGCAGCCCCCGGCCGTCGACCAGGACGCCGGCAAGGATCAGGGCGTCACCGACCCGACCCCGGCGCCGGTGCAGGCCAAGGCCGCCAACACGCCGTACCACACGAGCGTTCCGGTCTCCGGCAAGGTCTTCTTCGACGGCCCCGAGGGCTCCATGGTCTGCTCGGCGACCGTGGTCAAGGACCCGGCCCACCCCGGCAAGTCCAACATGGTCTGGACGGCCGGCCACTGCGTGCACGCGGGCAAGTCCGGCGGCTGGTACCGCAACATCGCCTTCGTTCCGTCGTACAACAACGCGGGCAAGCCGGCGGCGCAGCTCAAGGGCGCCCCGCGCGAGCAGGTGGCCCCGTACGGCGTGTGGTGGAGCGACTGGGCGCAGACCTCGGACCAGTGGATCGCGAACGGCGGTCCGACCGGTGGCGCCGGTGCCCCGTACGACTTCGCGGTGCTGCACGTGACCCCGGAGAAGAGCACCGGGAAGTCCCTGGAGGAGACGGTCGGTTCGGCGCTCCCGGTGGAGTTCAACACCCCGGCGGTGCCGAAGGTCGCGAGCATCACGGCGACGGGATACCCGGCGGCGGCCCCGTTCGACGGCCAGCGGGCCTTCCAGTGCACGGACAAGCCGGGCCGGCTGTCGCTGGCCGCGAGCGCCCCGGTGATGTACCGCATCGGCTGCACGATGACGGGCGGCTCCTCCGGCGGCGGCTGGGTGGCCACGGGCAGTGACGGCAAGCCGGCGCTGGTGTCGAACACCTCGATCGGCCCCGCCAAGGCGGGCTGGCTGGCCGGACCGCGGCTGGGCCCGGAGGCCAAGGGGATCTTCGACGCCGTGAGCGCCAAGTTCAAGTAGTCCCCGCCCGCGTACCCGCGTGAAGAAACCGAGGGCCCCCTGCATCGCAGGGGGCCCTCGGTCCGTTCGTGCCGCGTACGCGTTACCGCTTCGCCGGCACGTACGGCGCCAGGTCCGCCGCCAGTTCCTGGTGGACCCGCACCTTGAGCAGGGTGCCCTCCGGGGTGTGCTCCTCGGAGATCACCTCGCCCTCGGCGTGCGCCCGGGCGACCAGCGAGCCGCGGGTGTACGGCACCAGGGCCTCCACCTCGACCTCGGGCCGCGGCAGTTCGGAGTCGATGAGCCCGAGGAGCTCCTCGATGCCCTGCCCCGTGCGCGCCGAGACGGCGATGGAGTGCCGCTCGATCCGCAGCAGCCGCTGCAGTACGAGCGGATCCGCGGCGTCGGCCTTGTTGATCACCACGATCTCGGGCACGTTGACCGCGCCGACGTCGCGGATGACCTCGCGCACCGCCGCCAGCTGCTCCTCCGGCGCCGGGTGCGAGCCGTCCACGATGTGCAGGATGAGGTCGGAGTCGCCGACCTCCTCCATCGTGGAGCGGAACGCCTCGACCAGGTGGTGGGGCAGGTGCCGGACGAAGCCGACCGTGTCGGCCAGGGTGTAGATCCGGCCGCTGGGGGTCTCGGCCCGGCGCACGGTCGGGTCGAGGGTGGCGAACAGTGCGTTCTCCACCAGCACGCCCGCGCCCGTGAGGCGGTTGAGCAGCGAGGACTTGCCGGCGTTGGTGTAGCCGGCGATGGCGACCGAGGGCACCTTGTTGCGGCGCCGTTCCTGCCGCTTGATGTCGCGGCCGGTCTTCATGTCCGCGATCTCCCGGCGCATCTTCGCCATCTTCTCGCGGATCCGGCGCCGGTCGGTCTCGATCTTGGTCTCACCGGGGCCTCGGGTGGCCATGCCGCCACCGCCGCCGCCACCCATCTGCCGGGACAGCGACGCACCCCAGCCGCGCAGGCGCGGCAGCATGTACTGCATCTGCGCGAGTGCGACCTGCGCCTTGCCCTCTCGGGACTTGGCGTGCTGGGCGAAGATGTCGAGGATCAGGGCGGTCCGGTCGACGACCTTGACCTTGACGACGTCCTCGAGGGCGATGAGCTGGCCGGGGCTGAGCTCACCGTCGCAGACGACGGTGTCGGCTCCGCTCTCGAGCACGATGTCGCGCAGCTCGCGGGCCTTGCCCGAGCCGATGAAGGTGGCCGGGTCCGGCTTGTCACGACGCTGGATCACACCGTCGAGGACGAGCGCGCCCGCCGTCTCGGCGAGGGCGGCGAGCTCCGCGAGGGAGTTCTCGGCGTCCTGCACCGTGCCGGAGGTCCATACGCCCACCAGCACGACGCGCTCGAGGCGCAGCTGCCGGTACTCGACCTCGGTGACGTCTTCGAGCTCGGTGGAGAGGCCGGCCACGCGGCGCAGCGCGGCGCGCTCGGAGCGCTCGAACTGCTCGCCGTCCCGGTCTCCGTCGACCTCGTGGCTCCAGGCGACGTCCTCTTCCATCAGGGCGTCGGCCCGAAGGCTCTCGGTGAAGCTCTGCGAGTCCGGCACGTCCCGTGCGTCCCGCGCGTCCTGGGAAGGGGAAGAAGAGGAGGTCATTGGATCCTTACGTCGATATCGAATGGGGCCGTGGCCACGTGCGACCGCAACTCTCACACTGTCACGTCCAACGTGTCACATCGCCGGGAGATTCCCCCTGGCGTGCGGCCCTGTCGATGGTGACATGCCCGTTCCCCGCCGGTCACACCCTTTTCGGGCCGCCCCACTCCGGGTGGCCGGGCATCGCCGGGGTCGTCTTCCCGTACAGCCACGGCTTCAGGAAGGGCTCCAGATCCCGTCCGGCCACGTCCGAGGCCAGGCGTACGAAGTCGTCGGTGCCGGCGATCCCGTCCTGGTGCTCCGCCACCCAGCGGCGCTCCAGCCGGTCGAAGGCCTTCGCGCCGATCTCCTGCCGCAGGGCGTACAGGATCAGCGCGGCCCCGTCGTAGACCACCGGCCGGAACAGCCCGATCTTCTCGCCGGGGGCGGCGGGCTTCGGTGCGGCCGGGGGCCCGCCGGCCGCCCGCCACTGGTCGGAGCGCTGGTACGCCTCGCGCATGCGCCGCTCCAGGGAGTACTTGCCGAGGCCGTCCGCGTACAGGGCCTCGTACCAGGTGGCGTGCCCCTCGTTGAGCCACAGGTCGGACCAGGTCCGCGGGGTGACGCTGTCGCCGAACCACTGGTGGGCGAGCTCGTGGACCATGACGGCCTCCACGTACCACTCGGGGTAGCCCGCTCCCGAGAACAGGCCGTTCTCGAAGAGCGAGAGGGTCTGCGTCTCCAGCTCGAATCCGGTCTTCGCGCGGGCGATCAGAACGCCGTAGTTCTCGAAGGGGTAGCGGCCGACGCGCTGCTCCATCCACTGGACGTGCCCGGCGGTCTTCGTCAGCCAGGGCTCCAGCCGCTGCCGGTCCGCGGCGGGGACCACGTGGCGCAGCGGCAGCCCGTGCGGACCGGTGCCCGCCACCACGGCCGAGTCGCCGATGGAGACCTGCGCGAGCTCGGTGGCCATCGGGTGCAGGGTCCGGTACGTCCAGGTGGTCGAGCCTGCGGCCCGGGGAGCCGGGAGGGCGCCCGCCACCCCGTTGGCGACGGCGGTGAGACCGGCGGGGGCGGTGATCCGGAAGGTGAAGTACGCCTTGTCCGCCGGGTGGTCGTTGCACGGGAAGACGCGGTGGGCGGCGTCGGCCTGGTTGGCCATGGCCAGGCCGTCGTCGGTGGGCACCCAGCCCCCGTCGGCGATGCCGCGCGGATCGCTGGTGTGCCGGATCGCGATGTGCAGCGGCACGTTGGCCGCGACGGGGCTCGCCGGGGTGAGCACGAGGTCCTCCCCGGCGCTCTCGAAGTGCGCCGGCTCGCCGTTGACCTCGGCGGACGCCACCGTTCCGTGGGTGAAGTCCAGGTTGATCCGCTCCAGCGGCTCCAGGGCGCGGGCGTCGATGACGGTGACCGCGTCGAGCGGGCTCTTGTTGTCCTTGTACGTGAAGGACAGGTCGTACGAGAGGACGTCGTACCCGGGGTTCCCGAGCTGGGGGAACAGCGTGTCGCCGATGCCCAGCGGCTTCGGCGGGGGCAGCACGGCGGCGACGAGGGTGAGGGAGGCCGCGGCGAGCAGGGCGGCGCGCAGGCGCGGGGAGGAGAGCTGCATCCCCCACCGCTTACCAGCGCCCGCCGCCCGCCCGGGTACGACGCGCGACGGTTCCACCCGAACGGGACCTTCCGGCGACGACGCGGCCTAGGCACGCCCCGGGCTCGGCCTCGGCCGGACGGGAGTTTGACGAGAGCCCTAAGCCCGGCGCACGTCGTAGACGCCCGGTACGTCGCGCATCGCCCGCATCAGGGCCGGCAGCCCGGTCGCGTCGGGCAGCTGCAGGGTGTAGGTGTGCCGGACGCGCTGCTCGACGGGGGGTTCCACGGTCGCGGAGACCACCTCGACCCCTTGGCGGGCGATGGCCTCGGTCAGGTCGGCCAGCAGATGCGGGCGGCCGAACGATTCGGCGAGCAGCGTGACCCGGCAGTCCGCCGTGGCCCGCCAGTGCACGGCGACGGAGGTCCGCCCCAGCGCGCGCATCTGGGCCACCGCCGCGCAGTGGATGCGGTGGACGGTGACGGCCCCGCCCCGTACGACGAACCCGGCCACGGCGTCCGGCGGCACGGGCGTGCAGCAGCCGGCCAGCCGTACGGTGGCGTCCGGCAGGTCGGCGACCGCGTTGCCGCCGCCGCCGCGGGCGCCGACCACGGACAGCGGCGCCCGGGCGGGCGCGGTGGTGGGTTTCACCGAGTCGGGATGCGCCTGGAGCCAGCTGCTGATGGCGATCCGGGCGGCCGGGGTCCTGGCGTGCTCCAGCCAGTCGGCGGCGGGGCCCGAGGAGGCGTCCTGGGCGAGCAGCAGCTGGACGGTGTCCCCGTCGGACAGCCGGGAGGCCAGGGAGGTGAGGCGCCCGTTGACCCGGGCACCGATACAGCCGTGGGCCGCCTCGCCGTACTGCGCGTAGGCGGCGTCGATACAGCTGGCCCCGGCGGGCAGGCTGATCGTGCCGGGGGCGCCGCCGTCGGCGCGGAACACGGTGATCTCCCGGTCCTGTGCCAGCTCGGCGCGCAGCACGCTCCAGAAGGTGTCGGGGTCGGGCGCGGACTGCTGCCAGTCGAGGAGGCGCGACAGCCAGCCGGGCCGCGTCGGGTCGACCCGCTCCTCGTCGCAGTCGGCGGCGTCGGCCGGAGAGCCGGACTCCGCCGCAGCGGCGGCCTCGGCGGCGGCGTGGGCGTACGGATTGCCGAGGGCGACCACGCCGGCCTCGGCGACGCGGTGCATCTGACGGGTGCGGACGATGACTTCGGCGACGAACCCCTCGGGCGTCGCGACGGCGGTGTGCAGCGACTGGTAGAGGTTGAACTTCGGGGCGGCGATGAAGTCCTTGAACTCCGAGACGACCGGGGTGAAACAGGTGTGCAGCTCGCCCAGCACGGCGTAGCAGTCGGCGTTCTCGCCGACGAGCACGAGGATGCGGCCGAAGTCGGAGCCGCGCAGCTCGCCGCGCTTGAGGGCGATCCGGTGGACGGAGACGAAGTGCCGGGGCCGGACCTGCACCTCGGCGGCGATGCCGGCGTCGCGTAGGACGGCCTTGACGGAGTCGGCGATGGCGGGCAGCGGGTCGCGTTCCCCGGCGTGGGCCGCGATGAGCGCGCGGGTGTGCTCGTACTCCTCGGGGTGCAGGATCGCGAAGACGAGGTCTTCCAGCTCGGTCTTGAGGGCCTGGACGCCGAGCCGTTCGGCGAGCGGGATGAGGACGTCGCGGGTGACCTTGGCGATGCGCGCCTGTTTCTCGGGGCGCATCACGCCGAGGGTGCGCATGTTGTGCAGCCGGTCGGCGAGTTTGATGGACATGACGCGGACGTCGTTGCCGGTGGCGACGAGCATCTTGCGGAAGGTCTCGGGCTCGGCGGCCGCCCCGTAGTCGATCTTCTCGACCTTGGTGACGCCGTCGACGATGAAGCAGACCTCGTCGCCGAATTCGGCGCGGACCTGATCGAGGGTCACCTCGGTGTCCTCGACGGTGTCGTGGAGCAGAGAGGCCGTCAAGGTGGTTGTTTCGGCGCCGAGTTCGGCGAGGATCAGGGTGACGGCGAGCGGGTGTGTGATGTACGGCTCACCGCTTTTCCGCATCTGGCCGCGGTGCGAGGACTCCGCGAGCACGTACGCGCGGTGCAGGATGGACAGGTCCGCGTCCGGGTGGTGGGCGCGGTGCGCCTCGGCGACGTGGCCGATGGCATCGGGGAGCCGGTCTCGGGATGTGGGCCCGAGAAGGGCAGCGCGCCCGAGTCGTCGCAGGTCAAGGCGGGTCCGGCCCCGTCTGCGGAGTTCAGGGCGCGCGTCGGGTCGTGCTTCGGGGTTCGTGGCCTCTGCACTCATGGGCACCTCCGGCGGCTTCGACCGGCGGTGGTGGGCATGGGGTGAGCCCTCAGGGCCGGTGCCTGATGCTACCGACCCCACCACGTGGCGCAGTCCGCCTCTCGCTCAGCGTGAAACGGATCACCCATTAGAGGGAAGCTTCAGCCGAAAGCCGTTTCGGTGAGCCAGGCCGCGTCGAACTCGCCCGCGGCGACGATGACGGCGGGTCCCGTCATGTCGATCTGCCCGTCGGGGTGTTCGGTGATGACGAGGGTGCCGCCGGGGAGGTCGACGGTGTACGTGACGGGCTCGCCGGTGACGGCCGGGTCGGCGCCGTCGCGGCGGATGGCGGCCACGGCGACGGCACAGGCGCCGGTGCCGCAGGAGCGGGTCTCGCCGGAGCCTCGCTCGTGGACGCGCATGGCGACGTGCCGGGGGCCGCGGTCGACGACGAACTCCACGTTGACACCCGTCGGGTAGACCTCGGCGGGGCTGAACGGGGGCGGGTCGAGCAGCTTGCCGGCGTGGTCCAGGCTTTCAACGAACGCGACGGCGTGCGGGTTCCCCATGTTGACGTTGCGGGCGGGCCAGGCGCGCTCGCCGACCGTCACCGTGACCTGCTCCTCCGGGAGGACGGCGCGGCCCATGGAGACCGTCACGTCGCCGCTCTTGTCGAGGTGCACCCGCTTGACACCGCCGCGGGTGGCGACGGCGAGGTCGCCGGGCTCCACGTGGCCGGCGTACTGGAGGTAGCGGGCGAAGACGCGGACGCCGTTGCCGCACATCTCGGCGACGGAGCCGTCGCTGTTGCGGTAGTCCATGAACCACTCGGCCTCGTCGGCCAGGTGCGCCGCCTCCGGGTGCGCGGCGGACCGGACGACGTGCAGCACGCCGTCCGCGCCGATACCGGCGCGCCGGTCGCAGAGCTTGGCGACGGCGGCCGCGGGCAGCTCGACGGCGTTGTCCGGGTCCGGGACGATCACGAAGTCGTTCTCGGTGCCGTGGCCCTTGAGGAAGGAGAGGCTCGTCTGCGTCACCCGCCCATCGTACCGAGCGGGGCTTCGGGGCAGGTCGGCGGCGTCCCGCGGGAGCCGCAGCCGGCGACCTAGCGCAGCCGCGCGACCCGGTACACGGCCAGCGCCACGAGTGCCAGCGCGACCATGGCGTACAGCCCGGCCATGCGCCAGTCGGGGCGGCGGCCGCTGCCCCGGGGCGGGAGCCCGGGCCAGGTGTAGCCCACGCGGCGCGCGGCCATCATGCCCCAGCCGCCGGCGCAGGAGCTGATGAGGAAGCCGAGCATGGCGACCACGGCTCCGCCGTCGCCGAACTCGAAGGCGAGCGGGAAGGCGAACATCAGGGACCCGGCCGCGGCCAGCATCACGATGGGGGCGATCTGCCAGATGCGCAGCCGGCGCTGCGGGCGCAGCTCGACCTCGAACTCGGGACCCGCGGCGGCCTCGGCCTCGGCGGTGTCCGGTGCGTCCGGGCCGTCGGGGGTCAGCCGTGCCGGGTCTGCGGGCAGCCCGAGGCCGTCGGGCTCGGGAGGCTCTCCCCCAGCTGCTGCTGGGAGGTGCCCGAAAAGCGTCGGGTCCGCTTCCCGTCTCGTCCCGTCCTGCCCGGTGTCGCGAGGGCCGGCCTCCATTGCCACGCGCCCTCCCCACTTGGACTTCGCACGCCGTCGTTCACCGCCGGTGACCGCACCTGCGGAATTTGATGATGGCACGGCTCAGGGCCCCGAACGGGCGCGCGGGGCGTCCCGATGCCATCACGTGATCAGGCTGTAACCGCTCGTTCGACCAACGACTGCGCGAGTCCGACGAGTTCCCCGCGGTCGGCGACGGCGCCGCTGAGCCAGTGCACGCGGGGGTCCCGGCGGAACCAGGAGTCCTGCCGCCGGGCGAACCGCTTGGTGGCGCGGACGGTCTCGGCCCGGGCCTCGTCCTCGGTGCACTCGCCGGCGAGGGCGGCCAGCACCTGCTGGTAGCCGAGCGCCCTGGAGGCGGTGACTCCGTCGCGCAGGCCCCGGGCCTCCAGCGCGCGCACCTCGTCGACCAGCCCGGCCTCCCACATCCGGTCCACGCGCAGGGCGATCCGCTCGTCGAGCTCCGGCCGGGCCACGTCGACGCCGATCTGCACGGTCTCGTACACCGACTCGTGGCCGGGCAGGTTGGCGGTGAAGGGCTTCCCGGTGATCTCGATGACCTCGAGGGCGCGGACGATGCGGCGCCCGTTGCTGGGCAGGATTGCCTGCGCGGCGGCCGGGTCGGCGGCGGCGAGGCGGGCGTGCAGGGCACCGGGGCCGCGCAGCGCGACCTCCGCCTCCAGCCGGGCCCGGACCTCGGGGTCGGTGCCGGGGAACTCCATGGCGTCGAGGGCGCCGCGCACGTACAGGCCCGATCCGCCGACGAGGACCGGCGTACGGCCCTGGGCGAGCAGCTTGTCGATCTCGGCGCGGGCCAGGCGCTGGTACTCGGCGACGCTCGCGGTCTCCGTGACGTCCCAGATGTCGAGGAGGTGGTGCGGGACGCCGCCGCGCTCCTCCGTCGTCAGTTTGGCGGTGCCGATGTCCATCCCCCGATACAGCTGCATGGAGTCGGCGTTGACGACTTCGCCGTCGAAACGGCGGGCCAGGGCTACGCCCAGATCGGACTTTCCGGCCGCGGTGGGACCGACGACGGCGATGACCCGCGGGGCGGGGGCTGCATTCCTCACCGCCCCAGTCTCGCAAACCCTGCAGCGTGTACCCGATCGAGTTACGTGACGGGCTGTCGGCGGGGTCGTTGCCCTGGCGGGGTTCCGCCGGGCGTACGCCCGGCGGAGGCCGGGCCGCACAAGGCGGAACTTCACCCGCACGAGTACCGTTACAGGAGTAGACATGGGCGTTTTTGATCGGTTTTTTCGTCGTAAGGGCGAAGACGTGACCGCAGAGGTCGCGTCGGAGGACGTGACGACGGAGTCCGAGGCTGCGGTCGGCGAGACCGAGGCCGAGCCGGCCGCGACGGAGGCTCCTGCGGCGGAAGCCGTGGAGATTCCGAAGCAGCAGTCGGCGGAGGCCGCCGCGGACAGCGAGACCGGCGAGAGCGCCCGTACGTAGACACCGCCACTGGAAGGTGACCCATGGGCCTGCTGGACACGCTGAAGGCCAAGCTCGCACCGGCGAAGGAGAAGGTCGGCGACCTCGCGCAGCAGCACGAGGGCAGGATCGGCCAGAACCTCGACAAGATGGCGCAGGCCGTGGACTCCAAGACCAAGGGCAAGTACCACGGCAAGATCGAGACCGGTACGAGCAAGGCGAAGGACGCCCTGGGCAAGATCGCGCACAAGGACGCCCCCGGCGGGACGACGCCGCCGGCGTCTTCCTGACGCGGTCAGCGGAAGGGGCGCGGGTTCGGCCGAACCCGCGCCCCTTCCTCGTTCCGCCCGGTCAGGACCAGGCGGCGACGAAGTAGCCCACCCCGTACGGCGCGTCCTCGTACAGCAGCCGCCCGTCGAGGCCCGCGCCCTCGGCGGCGCCGGCCAGTACCTGCCAAGGAGCCCGGCCGGCGGCCTTGAGCTCGTACGCGAGCTCGGCGTCGAGGGCGGCGAGCGCGGCCACGTCGGCGGCGGCGAGCGCGCGGGCAGCGGCGGCGTCGAAGGCGGCGGCGCGGTCGTCGAGGTAACCGGGAGCCTTCAGGGTGCGGCAGGCGCTGCCGTCACCCATGACGAGGAGCGCGACGCGCTCTTCGCGCGCGGCGAGCTCCCGGCCGGCCTCCAGGCACCGGGCGGTCTCGAGCGGGTCCCCCACGCCGAGCCCCTCGACGGGGGCCGCGCCCCAGCGGGCGTGCCGCAGCAGCCAGGCGCCGACGGCGAGGGACGGCGGCAGCAGGCGCGGCCCCTCCTCCCCGTCCCCGAGTCGTACGTCGGCCTCGACCCCGAATCCGCGGAAGCTGCCGCGGGCGCCCTGCGGGTAGGGACCGCGGTGGTCCTGGTCGGCGGCTCCGATGACCACCAGGAGGTCGGGGCGGGAGGCGGCGAGCACCGCGAGCGCGTCGGAGCAGGCGGTACGGGCATCGCCGAGTTCGGCGGCGGCCCCCGCGGCGACCTCGGGCACGAGGAGCGGCGGGGCGGGGCAGACGGCGGCGGCAACGAGCATGATCCGCAGCCTAGCCCTCGCGGCCCGCATTGTGGCCCCGCCGGGCCACCCCGCTGCCCCGGGCCCCGCAGGCCGGCCTCGCGGCCGGACCCGCGGGGAAGGATGCGGTCAGGAAGACGACGGCACGGCGCACCCCGACGTGGTCGCCGGGAGCGGGGCCGGGACGCCCAGGGTGGGGATGCCCAGCATGACGCCCTGGGGCTGCGCCGGCGCCGCACTGCGCTTCTCCCAGGCGTCGCCCGCCCGCGTACGGCGCACCGACTCCGTCGGGCCCTCCGCCAGGAGGTGGTGGGGAGCCGCGTACGTGATGTCGACGGTCACCACGTCGCCGGGACGGACCTCCGCCTCCGGCTTCGTGAAGTGCACCAGGCGGTTGTCGGGGGCACGCCCCGACAGGCGGTGCGTCGTGCCGTCCTTGCGGCCCTCGCCCTCCGCGACCATGACCTCCAGCGTGCGGCCGACCTGCTTCTTGTTCTCCTCCCAGGAGATCTCCTCCTGCAGGGCGACCAGTCGCATGTAGCGCTCCTGGACGACCTCCTTCGGGATCTGCCCCTCCATGTCGGCCGCGGGGGTCCCGGGGCGCTTGGAGTACTGGAAGGTGAACGCGTTCGCGAAGCGCGCCTCGCGCACCGTGTGCATCGTCTGCTGGAAGTCCTCCTCCGTCTCACCGGGGAAGCCCACGATGATGTCGGTGGAGATCGCGGCGTGCGGAATGGCGGCGCGGACCTTCTCGATGATGCCGAGGAAGCGCTCCTGCCGGTACGAGCGGCGCATGGCGCGCAGGATGGTGTCCGAGCCGGATTGCAGCGGCATGTGCAGCTGCGGCATCACGTTCGGGGTCTCGGCCATCGCCGCGATCACGTCGTCCGTGAAGTCCCGCGGGTGCGGCGAGGTGAACCGGACCCGCTCCAGGCCCTCGATCTGGCCGCAGGCGCGCAGCAGCTTGCTGAACGCCTCGCGGTCGCCCAGGTCGGACCCGTACGCGTTGACGTTCTGCCCGAGCAGGGTGATCTCGGAAACGCCCTCGGCGACCAGGGCCTCCACCTCGGCGAGGATGTCGCCGGGACGGCGGTCCTCCTCTTTGCCGCGCAGCGCCGGGACGATGCAGAAGGTGCAGGTGTTGTTGCAGCCGACGGAGATCGAAACCCAGGCGGCGTACGCGGACTCGCGGCGGGTCGGCAGCGTGGAGGGGAACGCCTCCAGCGACTCGGCGATCTCGACCTGCGCCTCCTCCTGGATGCGGGCGCGCTCCAGCAGGACGGGCAGCTTGCCGATGTTGTGCGTGCCGAAGACCACGTCGACCCAGGGGGCCCGCTTGACGATCGTGTCGCGGTCCTTCTGCGCGAGGCAGCCGCCGACGGCGATCTGCATGCCGGGGCGCTTGGTCTTCATCGGGGCGAGCCGGCCGAGGTTGCCGTACAGCTTGTTGTCGGCGTTCTCGCGGACGGCGCAGGTGTTGAACACCACGACGTCGGCGTCGCCGTCGGAGCCCTCGGGCGCGCGCGTGTAGCCCGCGCCCTCCAGCAGACCGGACAGCCGCTCGGAGTCGTGCACGTTCATCTGGCACCCGTAGGTGCGCACCTCGTATGTTCCCTTGACGTCCACTGCCGTGCTCCGGTCGCTGCTGCTGGTCATGCAACAAGGGTAGGCGGTACCCGGAACCCCTCCGGCCCCCCGTGCAGCCGGCCCGCGGGCAGGCGGCGCCCGAAGAGGACGAGCAGCAGGTCCTGGGCTGCGCCGTGGACGGCCCGGCGGGCCCGGCGGCGCGCGAGCTGCTGGAACAGCTGCGGACCAGGTTCGCCCCGGCGGCCGCACCGGCCGCCGGCTCCGTGGGCCCGGGATCGGGCGGGCCGTGACAGGGCGGCGGGTCGGTGGCAGGATCGCGGCCATGGCTCACGTACCGCCCCGCATCCGCAGGCGCACCGCCCTGGGGGGGCTGGTGGCCGTACTCGGGGTGCTCGCGCTGCTCGCGTGGTGGCTGAAGCCCTTCGGCGAGCCGGAGCTGAAGGGCGGGCTGAGCATCAGCACGGGTGTCCGTACCGGCGTCTACCACCGCTACGGCCAGCTGCTGGAGCAGGCGCTCGCCCAGGACATGCCCGAGATGAAGGTGCGGCTGGAGCCCAGCCAGGGCTCGCAGGAGAACCTCCAGCGGCTGGCCTCCGGGGAGGCCGATTTCACCATCGCCACGGCCGACGCCGTCTCCAAGTACCGGGCCGATGGCAAGCCCGGCGCGGACCGGCTGCGCGGTGTCGCCCGGCTCTACGACGACTACGTGCAGCTCGTGGTGCCGGCCGGCTCGCCGGTGCAGTCGGCGCGGGACCTGAAGGGCAAGCGGGTCGCGATCGGCCAGCCGGGATCCGGGGTGCGGCTGGTCTCGGAGCGGCTGCTGACGGCGGCCAAGCTGGACCCGGCGCGGGACATCACCCCGGTGTCCATCGGCATCGACACGATGCCGGCGGAGCTGGAGGCCGGCCGGATCGACGCGTTCTTCTGGTCCGGAGGCCTGCCGACCAACGCCGTGCGCGAGCTGTCGGACCGGTTCGAGATCCGGCTCGTACAGCTCGGCGACCTGGTGGAGTCCCTCCAGGCGAGCGGGAGCCCCGCGCGGTACTACCGGGCGGCGGTGATGCCCCAGGACGCGTACACCCGGGCCCGGAACACCTCGGCGGTGGCGACCCTGGCCGTACCGAACCTGCTGGTCACCACCGAGGAGACGGACCCGGAGCTGACCGAGCAGTTCACGCGGACGGTGATCCTCAGCCGCGACCGGATCGGGCACGAGGTGCACGCGGCGCAGCTGGTGGACCTGCGCACGGCGATCTACACGGACCCGCTGGACCTGCACGAAGGGGCCCAGCGGTACTACCGCTCGGTCAAGCCGTAAGGGGGCGATCCGGAAGGACGCCCACGCGCGCTCACGCGGCCGGCAGCAGCATCAGCGCCGCCGCGGCCGCGCCGATCAGTCCGGCGTGGGTGCCCAGGGCCGCCGGGACCACCTGCAGGCCCCTCACGAACGAGAGCGTGGCGTAGTCCGCCAGGTGGGCCCGGATCGGCGCGAAGAGGGTGTCGCCCGAGGTGGCCACGCCCCCGCCGATGACCGCGATGTCCGTTTCGACGAGGGTCGCGGTGGCCGCGATGGCGGCGGCCAGGGCGCGGCCCGCGCGGTCGAAGGCGGCCACGGCGACGGGGTCCCCGGCCTCGGCGGCCACGGCCACCCCCGCTGCGGTGGCGTCCCCGCCCGGGCTCGCCGGGGTCCAGCCCTGGGCCTTGGCCCACCGGGCGATGGCGGTGCCCGAGGCGATGGACTCCACGCAGCCGTGGCCCCCGCAGACGCACGGCTCACCGTCGAAGGCCACGCTGATGTGGCCGATATGGCCGGCGTTGCCCGTGGGGCCGGGGTGGAGCTGGTTGTTCAGGATCAGCCCACCGCCCACCCCGGTGGAGACCACCATGCACAGGGCGTTCGCGTGCCCCCGGGCCGCGCCCAGCCAGTGCTCGGCGGCGGTCATCGCGGGCCCGTCGCCGGCGAGGACGGTGGGGAGGGCCGCGCCGTGCCGGGCCAGTTCGGCTTCGACCCGGGCCAGGACCGGGAACTCCCGCCACGCCCCGATGTTGACCGGGCTCACGGTGCCGCGAGAGGCGTCCACGGGGCCCGCGCTGCCGATCCCGCAGCGGACCGCCGAGGGCCAGAGCGGGGATGTGGCGAGCGCGGCGACGACCTCGGCGACGGCGGCGAAGACCGCGTCGCCGTCCGCGCCCCGCGGAGTCGGGCGGCGGGTGGTGGCCGTCATCGTGCCGTCGGGGTGCACCAGGGCGCCGGCGATCTTCGTACCGCCGATGTCGATCGCGACCGTCAGGCCGGCGGCCGAGGCGGTGGCCCGCGGTGCGGGGAAGGCGGGGTGGGGACTCGTCACGGCAGCGGCTCCAGGAAGGGGTCGGATTCAGTATGCGGCCGGCGGCGGGGCCGTACTCTCCCGGGGCTCCAGCCGGGGCTGCTCGCTCTCGCGGGCCCGCGGCGGGCTCCCGGCGAGCACGGCGAGGAGCTCCTCCGCGGCGAGCCGGCCGAAGCCTGCGGTGTCGCGTACGAGGGCCGTGAGCCGGGGGTGGGTGACCCGGCACAGCGCGGAGTCGTCCCAGGCGACCATGGAGATCCGGCCGGGGACCGCGATGCCCAGCTCGGCGGCGACGGCGATGCCGGCCACCGCCATCACGTCGTTGTCGTAGACGAGCGCGGTCGGCGGTCCGGGCTCGGCGAGCACCCGGCGGGTGGCGGCCGCCCCCTCGGCGTCGGAGTAGTCGGTGACCACCGAGCGCACGTGCTCCGGGCCGAGCCCGCGCGCCTCGGCCTGCGCGCGCAGCGAGGCCATCCGGCGGGCGGTGTGGGCGAGGCCGGGGAGCCCGGCGATGTGGGTGATCCGGCGGTGGCCCAGCCCGTACAGGTGGTCCAGGACCTGGGCCATGGCCCGGGCGTCGTCGGCCCAGACGCAGGACAGGGGCCCGGCCCCGCTCCCGTCGCCCCGGCCGGGGGACACGGGTCCGGCCCCGCTCCCGTCGCCCCGGCCGGGGGACACGGGCCCGGCCCCGTTCCCGTCGGCCCCCGCCGGGGGCACCGGCCCGGTGCCGCCCGCTGCGCCGATCAGGACCGCCGGGAGCCCGAGCTGCGCGAGGAGTTCCGGGCGCGGGTCGTCCGTACGCGGGTCGACGACGAGGACCCCGTCCACGCGCCGCTCGGCCCACCAGCGGCGGTAGACCGCGCATTCGGCTTCGATGCCGTCCACGACCTGGAAGAGCAGGGCGACCCGGCCGGCGGACAGCACCTCCTGGATGCCGGAGACCAGTTGGAGGAAGAAGGACTCGACGCCGAGGGTCTGCGCGGGCCGGGCGAGCACCAGTCCGACCGCGCCGGAGCGTTCGCCGGACAGGGCGCGGGCGGCGCTGTTGGGCTGCCAGCCGAGTTCCTCGGCGACCCGGCGGATGCGGGCGCGGGTGTCCTGAGACACGCCGGGCCGGTCGTTGAGCGCGAAGGACACGGCGCTCTCGGACACCCCGGCCCGGCGGGCGATGTCCTTGATGGTGGGTCTGCGGGCCATGGCCTGCCTGCCTCTTCCTCATCCCTGGGGTACGTCGGGCACGCCGGATACGCGCACGGCGATGGCGGGACCGTACGCGATCCTGCCCTGGCAGGCGGCCTTGACCAGCATCCAGTACGTACCCGGCACGGCCCCCGGCGGCGGCCGCAGCTCGAACTCCACCTCCGCCGGGCGGTCCGCGGGTACGTGCACGGGCCGTCCGGCGGGACCGGTGAACTGCCAGGTCCCGTACGGGGAGACGGCGTACGCCCGGCCCGTCAGCGGGCTCCGGATCCCGGCGGCGCCGATCCTGGCCCGTACCAGGGCCCGCCCGCCGGGGGCCACGTCCACTTCCGGATCGGGCGCCTCCACCCACAGCGCGGGAGGGACGTCCGGGCCGCCGGGCCGGTCCCGGCATCGGCGGTGTCCCGGGCGTCGGTGGTGTCCGAGGGGTCGGCGGTGTCGGCGGTGTCGGCGGTGTCGGCGGTGTCGGCGCGCAGGATGCGCGGGTGCGGGGTGGTGACGCCGGGGCCGTGCACGGTGGCGTACGGCGGGCCGGCCGGGCGCTCCCTGCGGATCCGCACGCGGACCACCTGGGCAGGGCATTGCGCAGAACCGGTGAAGAGGGCCGGCGTTGCGACCTCGGTGACCGAAATACCGCTGTCCATTTCCGCACGCTTTCCTGGGTAAGAACTGAACCCGCCAGAACTAAACCGCATTAGCTCGATCAGCTTGGGATGGTCGGAGCCCTTCTGTCAACGGGACTGAAGCGCATAAGTTCCCGCTCCCGAGGCCCTGTTGACTTCATCGGTGACACCCGGCAGGTTGTGCTCACCCGGCGCATTTCCGAGAACTCCAGGACGCCTTATGCACGACGAATCCGCCCCTCGTCCGATCCGTTTCGGCGCCAACTACACCCCGTCCCGCGGCTGGTTCCACCACTGGCTCGACTTCGACCTCGACGAGGTCAGGGCTGACCTCGACTCGGTCGCCGCCCTCGGCCTGGACCACGTACGGGTCTTCCCGCTGTGGCCGGTGTTCCAGCCGAACCGGACGCTCATCCGGCCGCGCGCCGTCGAACAGCTCGTCGCGCTCGCCGATGCGGCCGCCGAGCGAGGGCTCGACGTCGACGTGGACGGTCTGCAAGGGCACTTGTCGAGCTTCGACTTCCTGCCCGCGTGGACCGGGACCTGGCACCGGCGGAACATCTTCACCGACCCGGACGTCGTCGCCGGGCAGGAGGAGTACCTGCGCACGCTGGCCGCAGCCCTCGCCGACCGGCCCAATTTCCTCGGCATGACCGTCGGCAACGAGATCAACCAGTTCTCCGACGCCCCGCATCCGGACCCGGACCGGATCACCCGCGAGGAGGCGGGGCGCTGGCTGGAGCGGATGCTCGCGGCCTGCGAGAAGGGCGCTCCGGGCCGGTTCCACCTGCACGCCGAGTACGACGCCGCCTGGTACCGGGACGGACACCCGTTCACGGTCGCGCAGGCGGCCCGGCTGGGCGCGGCCACGGCCGTGCACTCGTGGGTGTTCAACGGCACCGCGCAGCGCCACGGCCGGACCGGGGCGGCGACCGAGCACCACGCCGCGTACCTGGTCGAACTGTCGAAGGCCTGGGCGCTCGATCCGCACCGGCCGGTCTGGCTCCAGGAGGTCGGGGCGCCCGCGCCGCTGATCCCGGCGGAGCACGCGGCCGCCTTCACAGAGGCGACCGTGGCGAACGTGCTGGACTGCCCGGACCTGTGGGGCGTGACCTGGTGGTGCTCGCACGACGTGTCCCGGGAGCTCGCGGACTTCCCGGAACTGGAGTACGGGCTCGGCCTGTTCACCAACGACCGCAAGGCCAAGCCGGCCGGCGCCGCCGTCGCCCGGATCGCCGCGGAGTGGCGGGGCCGGGAGCACCGCCCGGCCGTCCGGTCCACGGCCCTGGCGGTGGACGTCGGCGGGCCGGAGGCCGCGCCGAGGCGCTCGGTGTGCGCCCCGGGCGGGGCCTTCTTCGAGGCCTGGGCCGCGCTGACGGCCCAGGGGGTCCGCCCTGCGGTGGTCCTGGCGGAGCTCGCGGAGGATCCCGCCCATCTGTCCGCGCGCGGCATCACCGAGGTGCTGCGCGTGCACGACGTCACCTGACGATCACCCGTCACCCGTCACCGAGGAGCCCCGCATGTCCGAGACCGGCAACGGCGCCGACCCTCGCACCGCCCGTTCCCTCCGTACGGCACCCCCGGCGCCCCCGGCACCTGCGATACGTCCTGCCCGTACGGCGCCGACGACCCGGCGCGGGCTGCTCGCCGCCGGGGCCGGGGCAGGCGCCGCCGCGCTGCTCGGCGCGACCGGCGCGGCCACCACGGCGCAGGCCGCAGCGACCGCCCCGGGCACCCGGGCCGACGTCACACCCGCCCCGGCCGACCTGGCCCCGTACGCCTCCTACTGGTTCCCCGACTCGCTCCCCCAGGGCTCCCCCGGCCCGGGCATCACCTGGCGCTCGCTGAAGCAGTGGACCCCGCAGTCCGATCCGGACCTCGCGTACAACACCGCGACCGTGCCGCTCGCACCCCGTTTCACCCCGGTGCCGCCGAACGCGGGCGCCCGCACCGGCCAGGCGCGGATCTCCTCGCTCGTTTCCTTCGGGCCCACCGCCCAGAACCCCTCCCAGGGCTCCGCGACCGCCGACCACTACGCGCTGACGCACTGGGCGTACCTCGACGAGCTGGTGTTCTGGGGCGGCTCCTCCGGCGAGGGCATCGTCCTCGCCCCGAACGCGCCCGTTGTCGACGCGGCCCACCGCAACGGCGTCCCGGTGCTGGGCAACGTCTTCCTGCCGCCCGTCGCGTACGGCGGCGACCTGCGGTGGACGCGGGACCTGGTGCAGCAGGACGCCCTCGGCCGGTTTCCGGTCGCCGAGAAGCTCGTCGAGGTGGCGCGGACGTACGGGTTCGACGGCTGGTTCGTGAACGCCGAGACCGACGGCGGGGACAGCTCGCTCGCCGCCCGGATGCGGGAGTTCCTGCGCGCCCTGCGCGCGGCCGGCGCCCCGCACGGCCTGCGGATCACGTGGTACGACGCCATGAACAGCACGGGCCGGGTCGGCTGGCAGGGCGCGCTCAACCAGCTCAACCAGGAGTTCTTCGAGGACCGGGCGGGCCGGGTCGCGGACACGATGTTCGTCGACTTCCGCTGGACCCCGCAGACCCTCGCCACCTCCGGCGCGCTCGCCGACCGGCTGGGCCGCTCCCGCCGCGAGCTGTGGGCGGCGCTCGACATGGAGTCGAGCGGCTGGAATTCCACCGTCCGTTGGGATGCGATCATCCCGCGCGACCGCGACCACGTCGTCAGCATCGGCTTCTACCGGCCGGAGTGGACCCGCAACCACCTCACCGACCGCTCCCCCGGCGCCTTCCACCGCGCCGACGACCGCTTCTGGACGGGCGAGTCCCTGGACCCGGCCCACCCCGCGCCCGAGGGCACCTGGCGGGCGCCCGCCACCGCCGTCGCGGACCGGTCCACCGTCGCCGCCCTACCGTTCGCCTGCGCCTTCAACACCGGGCACGGGGAACGCTGGTACGAGGACGGCAAGGTCACCTCCGACGCGCCGTGGAACCACCTCGGGCTCCAGGACCGGCTCCCGGGCCGCCGCTGGGCCGTGACGAGCACCGGGCAGCGCCCGACCGTCACGCTGGACTTCGCGAAGGCCTGGCGCGGCGGCTCCAGCCTCCTCGTGGCGGGCAGACTCACCGCCCCGGCGGCGGTCGGGCTGCACGCGACCCGGCTGCCGCTGACCGGCTCCACCGTGCTGGAGCTGGTGCACTCCACCGAGGCGGGCGCGCTCGGCGTCGAGGTGGGCGTGGCCACGCGCGAGCCGGCCGCCCCGGGCGAGCCGGTCCCGTACACCTGGCTGAAGACGCAGACCCGGGGCTCCGGCCAGGGCGGCTGGCGCACCTCCCGGGTCGGGCTCTCGTCCCTGGCGGGCCGGACGGCGTACGGGCTGGCCGTACGGATCACGGCCCGCGGGAACAGGGCGGTGGTGTGGCGGCTCGGCGCCCTGTCGGTACGCGACGACACCGCGCGGCGGCGCCCGGCGTCTCCGAGTGCACTGACCGTGGACGCCCAGACCCAGCAGGACGGCAAGGCCTCCGTGCGGCTGTCCTGGCGCCGGGCAGCCGGGCCGGTCCGCCACTACGAGCTGTACCGCCTGCTCCCGGACGGCACCCGCCGGTTCCTCGGCGGCACCTGCGGCACGGCCCTGTACCTCCCGGCCGTCACCCGCGCCGGCCGGGAGCGGGCGGCCGCCTTCGAGGTCCGGGCCGTGGACGAGCTGTACGCGGCCTCGGCCCCGGCCGGCACCGCCCTCGCCTGGATCTGACCCGGCCCGGGCCGGCACCTGCCGCGGCGGCCGTCAGGGCGTGTGCGGATCGCTGCGCGGGACGGCCACCGTCACCCGCAGCCCGTGCGGCGGGTTCGTCTCGTACGAGAGGGACCCGCCGCCCGCGGCGAGCAGGGCCCGGGAGATCGACAGGCCGAGCCCGGAGCCCTTGATGTTCTGGTGGCGGCCGCTGCGCCAGAACCGATCGCCGACGCGCAGCAGCTCCTCGTCGGTCAGGCCGGGACCCCGGTCGGCGACGACGACGTGGACGAAGGCCCCCGCCGGGGCGACGGACACCTCGACCCCTTCACCCTCAGGGGTGAACTTGAGGGCGTTGTCGATGACGGCGTCGAGCGCGCTGGAGAGGGCGATGGGGTCGGCCCAGCCCGTGACGGCGGCCCGGCCCGTCTCGGTGAGCCGTACGCCCTTCTCCTCGGCGTACGGACGCCAGGCGGTCACCCGTTCGGTGGTCAGGGCCGCGATGTCGGTCAGTCTGAGCTCGGCGGAGGTGTGCTCGGCCAGCGCCAGGTCCAACAGGTCGTCCAGGACCTGGGTCAGGCGCTTGCCCTCGGTCCGCACGGAGGCGATCTCCTCGTTGCCCTCGGGCAGTTCGAGGGCGAGCAGCTCGATCCGCAGGAGCAGCGCCGCGAGCGGGTTGCGCAGCTGGTGGGAGGCATCGGCGACGAACGCCCGCTGCTGCTCCAGGACCTCTTCCACGTTGTCGGCCATCTCGTTGAACGAGTGCGCCAGACGTTGGAGTTCCGGGGGCCCGCCGGCGGCTGCGACCCGGGAGTTCATCCGCCCGGTGGCGATGCCGTGGGCGGCCGCGTCGAGCGTCCGGACGGGCTTGAGCACCCAGCTGGTGAGCCTCAGGGCGGCGCCGAAGGCCACCAGCATGGCGGCGGCGAGCCCGGCGACGATCAGCAGCCAGCCGCTCAGGATCCGGGCCCGCAGCTGGTCGGTGGGCGACTCGGTGACGACGACCGCGACGACGTCGCCGTCGAGGACGACCGGGGAGGCGACGAGGAGTTTGCCGTGGGTCTGCCAGGGCCACACCTGGGCGGGGTCGTGGCTGCGCCGCCCGGCGAGGGCCTCCTCGAAGGCGAGCCGGCCCTCCCCCTCCTCCGGGAGCTGCCACCAGCCCGGGGCGCGGGCCATGGCGTTGTCGTCGCGCAGGAAGATGCCGACACGGATGCCGTAGAGCTCCTGGTAGCGGGCCAGTTCGTGCTGGAGGGTCTCGCCGCGCTCGGTGGCGCCGGTGGACCCGGAGCCCTCGGCGTCGATGACGAACTGGGCGAGGGCCGCGAAGCGGGCGCTGTCGTCGATCCGGTCGACGACCACGCGCTGCTGCTGCCCGGCGGCCAGGCTCGCGGCGAGCGGGAGGCCGAGGGCGAGCAGCACGCCCGCCATCAGGACGACGAGCAGCGGGAGCAGCCGGGCGCGCACGACGGGACCCGCTAGGAGGCGGCCGGGGTGACGAGCCGGTAGCCCACCCCGCGGACGGTCTCGATGAGGGCGGGCATGCGCAGCTTGGAGCGCAGCGAGGCGACGTGGACCTCGAGGGTCCGCCCGGTCCCCTCCCAGCTGGTGCGCCACACCTCGCTGATGATCTGCTCGCGGCGGAAGACGACCCCGGGGCGCTGCGCGAGCAGGGCCAGCAGGTCGAACTCCTTGCGGGTGAGCGGTACGTCGGTGCCGTCCACGCTGACGCGCCGGGTGGGCAGTTCGATGCTGACCGGGCCGAGCCGGACCACGTCGGGGGCGCCCGTCCCGGTGGCGGCTGCCTCCTCGGAGGCGCCGGTGCGCCGGGCGACGGCGTGAATGCGTGCGAGGAGTTCACCGGTGTCGTAGGGCTTGACGACGTAGTCGTCGGCGCCCATGTTGAGGCCGTGGATGCGGGAGCGTACGTCGGCGCGCGCGGTCACCATGATGACGGGCGTCGCGGTGCGCTTGCGGATCTTGCCGCACACCTCGTAGCCGTCCTGGTCGGGCAGGCCGAGGTCCAGGAGGACGACGCCGAAGGGCGGCGCTCCGGCGGGCAGCAGGGCCTGCAGGGCCTCCTCGCCACTGCGGGCGTGGGTCACCTGGAAACCGTGCCGGGCGAGGATCGCGGACAGGGCGGCGGCGACGTGGTCGTCATCCTCGACGAGCAGCAGTCTCATTGCGTCCCCCTTTCCTGTTTTCTTCCGATCAGGGCCCGCGGTCAGGGCCACCCTGCATCCACGCCGATGGAGAGGCCCACGTCAAGGGGGTTCCGGTCCGGCGCGTCTTCCGTTATGCACCCGGTACGGGGAAACCGGCCCGGGGTACCGTGGTGCGCACGGAGCGTATCGGAGCGAGGCCGTTTCGTTATGCTCAATTCTCCCTCAGATGTGATGACGGTGTGCGCGCCGCGTCACTACTGTCCTCCCAACCGAGGAGGACGGAGCAAGTTGCCGATGAGCGGAGTATCAGTGACCAAGGACGTGCAGGATGCGGCCGGGGCCGCGGACGACCTGGTCGTACTGAGCAACGTCAACAAGCACTTCGGCGCGCTGCACGTGCTTCAGGACATCGATCTGAGCATTGCCCGCGGTGAGGTCGTCGTGGTGATCGGTCCCTCGGGATCGGGCAAGTCCACGCTGTGCCGGACCATCAACCGCCTGGAGACGATCGACTCGGGCACCATCACCCTCGACGGCAAGGAACTGCCGTCGGAGGGCAAGAAGCTGGCCGAGCTGCGTGCCGATGTCGGCATGGTCTTCCAGTCGTTCAACCTCTTCGCGCACAAGACGGTGCTCCAGAACGTCATGTTGGGCCAGCTCAAGGTCCGCAAGACGGACGAGGCGGTGGCGCTGGAGAAGGCGAAGGCGCTGCTGGACCGGGTGGGCGTCGGCTCCCAGGCCGACAAGTACCCGGCGCAGCTCTCCGGCGGCCAGCAGCAGCGCGTGGCGATCGCCCGCGCGCTGGCCATGGAGCCGAAGGTGATGCTGTTCGACGAGCCGACCTCGGCGCTCGACCCGGAGATGATCAACGAGGTGCTCGAGGTCATGCAGCAGCTCGCCCGGGAGGGCATGACGATGGTGGTCGTCACGCACGAGATGGGCTTCGCCCGCTCTGCGGCCAATCGGGTCGTCTTCATGGCGGACGGAAAAATCGTCGAAGAGGCCGCGCCCGAGCAGTTCTTCAGCAACCCGCGCAGTGACCGCGCCAAGGACTTCCTTTCGAAGATCCTGCACCACTGACGGTCTCGTCTGGTAGTGATCCCCTGGCGGCTCAGAGCACGCGTGTCGCTCGTCGTCCAACAACGTCTCATCCGAGGGAAGTTCACCATGAAGGTTTTCAAGGCCGGTGCGGCCGCGGCCGTGGCCGCAGTCCTCGCTCTGACCGCGACCGCCTGCGGCGGCAGCAGCGACAAGGCGAGCGGTGACGGCGGCGCGTCCGGCGGCGCCAAGGACAAGATCGTCATCGGCATCAAGTTCGACCAGCCGGGTCTGGGCCTCAAGACCCCGGACGGCAAGTTCTCGGGCTTCGACGTCGACGTGGCGACCTACGTCGCCAAGGAGCTCGGCTACCAGCCCGACCAGATCGAGTTCAAGCAGGCCGTCAGCGCCGAGCGCGAGAACCTGATCGCCAACGGCGACGTGAAGCTGGTCGTCGCGACCTACACGATCAACGACAAGCGCAAGGCGAAGGTCGACTTCGCCGGCCCGTACTTCCTGGCCCACCAGGACCTGCTGGTCCGCGCCGACGACACCTCGATCACCAAGGCCGAGGACCTCAACAAGAAGAAGCTCTGCTCGGTCACCGGCTCCACGTCGGCGCAGAACGTCAAGACCAAGCTCGCCCCCGAGGCGGACCTGCTGGAGCAGGGCGGCTACTCCGAGTGCCTGACCGGCCTGGAGAACAAGAAGCTCGACGCCCTGACCACGGACAACTCGATCCTGGCCGGCTACGCCGCGCAGGAGAAGAACAAGGGCAAGTTCAAGCTCGTCGGCCTGAAGCTGAGCGACGAGCCGTACGGCATCGGCCTGAAGAAGGGCGACAAGGACCTCCAGACGAAGGTCAACGCCGCCCTCAAGAAGATGGTCGAGGACGGCTCCTGGCAGAAGGCGGTGGACAAGAACCTCGGCCCCGCCGACTACAAGGCCGAGCCTGCTCCGCAGATCACCGAAGGCAGCTGATTCATCGGTGAGAGGGGCCGCCGCCCGCCTGCCACGGGCGGCGGCCCCTCTCACCGGCCATACTGGGGAGAGCGCAGGGCAACGTGTTCGACTTTCTTGATTCCGGGCAGTACGACGTGCTCGGAGCCTTCTGGGTGACGGTTCAGCTCACCCTCTACTCGGCGGTCGGATCCCTGATCTGGGGCACGATCCTGGCCGGGATGCGGGTCAGCCCGGTCCCGCTGATGCGGGCCTTCGGTACCGCGTACGTCGACATCGTGCGCAACACACCGCTGACCGTCATCATCATCGGCTGCTCACTGGGCCTGAATCAGACCCTGGGCATCTCACTCGGCGGCGGCACGTTCAAAGAGATCGGCTTCCGGCTCGCAGTCCTGGGCTTCATCGCCTACACGGGCACGTTCGTCTGCGAGGCGCTGCGCTCGGGCATCAACACGGTCCCCGTGGGCCAGGCCGAGGCCGCCCGCGCGCTGGGCCTGAGCTTCTTCCAGGTACTCACGCTGATCGTGCTCCCCCAGGCCTTCCGGGCGGTCATCGCGCCGCTCACCAACGTACTGATCGCCCTTACCAAGAACACCACGGTGGCGGCGGCCATCGGCGTGGCCGAGGCGGCGCTGCTGATGAAGGAAATGATCGAGAACGAGCCGCAGGCGCTCTTCGCGGTCTTCGGGATCTTCGCCCTCGGCTTCGTCCTGCTGACCCTGCCCACCGGCCTGCTCCTGGGCTGGGTGGCCAAGCGAGTGGCGGTGAAGCGATGAGCTCCGTTCTGTACGACACCCCCGGCCCCAAGGCCAGGGCTCGCAACTGGATCTACACCGCCGCCTTCCTGGTCGTGTTCGGGCTGGCCGCCTGGTGGGTCCTCGCCATCATGGCCGAAAACCACCAGCTCGACGCCGACAAGTGGAGCCCGTTCCTCACCGACGGCGAAATCTGGACGACGTTCCTGCTGCCGGGGCTCGGCGAGACGCTGAAGGCCGGCCTCATCGCCATGGTCATCGCGCTGCCGCTGGGTGCAATCCTCGGAATGGGCCGGCTCTCCGACCACCGCTGGGTCCGGATCCCCGTGGGTGCCTGGGTCGAGTTCTTCCGGGCCATCCCGGTGCTGATGCTGATGCTGTTCGGCTCCGCGCTGTACGTACGTTTCAGCGCCGTCAGCTCCGAGCTGCGCCCGCTGTACGCGGTGGTCACAGGCCTGGTCCTGTACAACTCCGCGGTCATCGCCGAGATCGTCGTCGCCGGCATCCGGTCGCTGCCCCAGGGCCAGACCGACGCGGCCAAGGCGATCGGCATGCGCAAGGGCCAGATCATGGTGGACGTGCTGATCCCGCAGGCCGTCACGGCCATGCTGCCTGCGCTGGTCAGCCAGCTCGTGGTGATCCTCAAGGACACCGCGATCGGCGGCGCCGTGCTGGGTCTGGGCGAGCTGCTGTCGATGAACCGGCAGATCTCGGCGAACTACAGCAACACCATCGCGACGCTCGTCGTGATCGCACTGCTGTACATCGTCGTGAACTTCATGCTCACCACCCTCGCCTCCTGGATCGAAGGGCGGCTGCGGAGGTCGAAGAAGGGCACCGGCGCGGTCGTCGCCGGGGACGTGGCCGAGGTCGACGCGGGCGGCGCCGCCGGCGTGGGCGAGGCTCCCTGACGGCTCCACCCGGCTCGGGCTGCTGACGTCCGGTCAGTACACTTGTGTGACACCTGTGGTGCGGCGGAACTCATCCGCCGCACCACTGGGCGTTGGCGGGGCCGGGTGTCACTTGACGCAGGCACCTCCAGTGGGTTGCATACGTTCTGTGATCACATACCGGACATCGGGAGCCGCATCATGGACCCGGTGATCGTCGTCGGCGCGGGGCCCGTCGGACTGTCCCTGTCCCTGGCCCTGGCCGGCTCGGGCGTGCCCAGCGTCGTGCTCGACGAGGGACCCGGCAAGGACCTGCCCCGACCTGCCCGTACCGTCGTGCTGCACGAGGACACCTCGGCCATGGTCCACCGGCTGGGCTGTACGACGCTGCGCGACGAGGGCGCGCTCTTCGCCGCCTGGCGCACCATGCGGCGCAGCCGCACCGACGACCCCCGGCGCATCACCTTCGAGGACCGCCAGGCCCCCCTGCACCTGCCGCAGCACGCCCTCACGCGCGGGCTGCGCGACGCCGCGGCGGCACATCCGCTGGTCCAGCTGGTCTCCGACAGCAAACTGGACTCCCTCGAGCAGGACGACCGCGGGGTCACCGCGCACACCCGGGGCGCCGAGACCACGTGGTGGCGCGGGAGTTACCTGGTCGGCTGCGACGGAGCCCGCTCCACCGTGCGCAAGCTGCTCGGCATCCGCTTCCCGGGCCGCACCGCCGTCGAACGGCACGCCGTGGCCGCGCTGCGCACGGAACTCCCCTGGCCCGGCGAGGCCCTGCTGCACCGCGCCCCGTCGCCCGGCGTGCCCGAGGTCAGCGCCCGGCCGCTGCCCGACGGGGTGTGGCGGCTGGACTGGCTGCTCCCGGCCCGCGGGGAACTGGTCACGCCCGACGCGCTCGTCACCCTGATCCGGGACACCCTGGCCGTGTGGTGCGGGGGCGCCACTCCCCCGTACGACCTCCTCGACACCGGGGTGCACACGCTGCACCACCGGCTCGCCCGGCGCTGGCGCGACCGCCGCGCCTTCCTCGCCGGGGACGCCGCGCACCTGCTGGGCGCGCTCGGCACGCAGGGGGTCGACGAGGGGCTGCGGGACGCCGAGAACCTCGCCTGGAAGCTGAGCGTGGCCTGGCACCAGGGCGCCTCCGAAGCCCTGCTCGACAGCTATGAGGGCGAGCGCCGCACCGCCGTCGCGGCCCGGCTGCGCGCCGCCGACCAGGCGATGCCCGTACTGCGCGGGGGCGGCGGGCTGCGCACGTACCTGCCCGGCGCCATCCGCTCCGGCGAGCTGCTGCTGACCGATGGCCACCTGGGGCGCGGGCCGCTGGGCGCGGCACCGACGTACGCCCCGCCGGTGGCCGTGCGCGACGTGCCCACCGATACGGAGCCGGGCGGTCAGGTGGCCAACGTTCCCGTCACCGCTCCCGACGGGGCGACCGTGCCGCTGCGCGACCTGCTGGGGCGGGGCCGTCTGCTGGTGGTGCTGGTGGCCCCCGGCACCGGGGTCTGGGACCGGCGGCACTGGCTGGGCGCCGGGCTGATGCCCCGGCTCGCGGCGGCGGTGAGCGCCCTGCCGGTCCGTACCGAACTGCTGGTCGCGGACGGGTACCCGGGGGCGCCGGCGCACACCCTCCTCCTGGTACGGCCGGACGGTCACCTGGCGGCGACGTTCGCGGGCGTGCGGCCCGCCGAGCTGTACGAGGCGGCCGACGCCGTCCGGCTGGGGGCGCCCGCCCCGCTCGAGTCGTCTTCGACTCATCCGGCCGTGATCGATTGACCGGTCTCCGGTCCGCATGCTTCACTCGCCGACATGACCGGCAACGACGTACGCCTGTGGCGGAGGGTCCATATGGACCTGCTCCGCTACGCGGGCTGCGTGTGTCGCCCTTCCTGCTGATTCGCCGATCCCTCCGCGCTCCGCGCGCACTTTCGCGAACCCCCAGGACGGTCACGCCCCCATGTCTGCGCCCCTTGCACCCAATGCACCCTCTGCGCCCCTCTCACCTCCGCACGCCCCCGCACGCGCCCGTGCGGTGACGGCTGCGGAACTCCTCGACTTCGCCCTGCGTACCGCCGCCGACCCGGCGGTCATCGACTCCCTCCCCCTCGACCCCGAGGGCCGCACCTGGATCCGCCTCGACGGGCCGGGCGGCAGCGAGGCCTGGGTGATCGGCTGGCCGCCGGGCACCGGCACCGGCTGGCACGACCACGCCGAATCGCGGGGCGCCTTCGCCACCGCCCGGGGCCGCCTCCGGGAACACTCCCTGGCGGTCCGGCTGCCCTCGGAGGGCTGGCGGAGCCTGGAACTCGCCGCCGACCTGGACCGCAGCCGCAGCCTGGACGCGGGGACGGGCCGGGCCTTCGGCGAGCACCACGTCCACGAGGTGCTCAACGAGTCCGAGGCGGAGCACGCGGTTTCGGTGCACGCGTACTACCCGCCGCTGCCCCTGATCCGCCGCTACAGCCGCACCGGCCAGGTGCTGACGCTGGAGCAGGTCGAGCGCCCGGCGGACTGGCAGTGAGCGCCCCGGTCGGCATCGACGCCCTTCTGGAACGGGTCCGTTCGGCCTATACCCGCATCGAGCCGGCGCAGGCGTACGCCGCGTTCCGGGCGGGCGACGCGCTCCTGGTGGACATCCGCTACCAGGCGCTGCGCGAGCGCGACGGCCTGATCCCGGGTGCGCTGGTGGTCGAGCGCAACGAGCTGGAGTGGCGGCTGGACCCCCAGGGCTCGCACCGCGCCCCCGAGGCCACCTCGCACGACCTCCGGGTGGTGGTGATCTGCAACGAGGGCTACGCCTCTTCCCTGGCGGCAGCCTCCCTCCACACCCTGGGCCTCCACCGCGCCACGGACCTGACCGGAGGCTTCCAGGCCTGGAAAGCCGCAGGCCTCCCGGTCTCCTGAAGCCAAGTCCGATCCCCACCCGGCCCTCCGGGCGGCCCCCGACCCTCCCAGCCCGTCCGACGCTGGAGCAGCGGGCCCGGTCAGAGCCCGCGTCTCCCAGCCCGTCCGGCGCTTGAGGACCGGGCCCGGGCGGAGCCCGGGGAACGGGGGAAGGGCGGGTAGGGGACCGGCGCCGCAGGCCACGCCCACACCCCCGGCCCGGGACCGGCACCTCCGAAGCGGTGCGGCCCCGGGCCGGCGGACGGCGAGCAGCGGGCAGCGGGCAGCGGCCGGCGGGCAGCGGGCCCGCATGCGGCGGCCGCTACCGCGAGGTGGCCACCTCCACCGGAGGGATCCGCAGCGCCACCCGGCCCGGCAGGGCGGTGGCCGCGAGGGCCAGCAGCCCCGCCACCCCCAGCACCCCCACGTACACCACCGGCAGCACCGCCGGCGCAGCCGCCCCCGTCATGCCCACGCTGAACGCGGTCAGTACGGCCAGCGAGATCCCCGACCCCAGCACCGCCCCGATCAGCAGCACCGCCAGTGCCTCCGTCCGCAGCATCCGCAGCACCTGACGCCGCTTCGCCCCCGCCAGCCTCAGCATCGCGAACTCCCGGAACCGCTCCGCCGTGGACATCGCCAGCGTGTTGACCACCGCGATCGCGGTGAACGCCAGCACCAGCCCCATCGCCAGCAGGTTGATCTCGGCGCCGGCCTGCTGACGCTCCGCCCGTACCTCGTCCGCGTCGCGCGCCGACAGCACCCCGACCCCCGGGAACTCCCGTACCGCCGCGGCCAGCTGCTCCCGCCCGGTCCCCGGCTCCGCCGCCACCAGCACACTGCTCGCCAGCGGGTTGTCCATGTGCGCCGCGACCAGGTCGTGCGGCAGGGTCAGGTCTCCGAAGCCCAGCCCCCGCACGTACACGGCCGAGACGGTCAGGGTGACCGGGGTCCCGTCGCCCAGCGCCAGCTTCAGCGGGCTCCCCGGCCCCAGACCCAGCTGATCGGCGGCCAGTTCGCTCACCGCCACGCTCTTCTCGCCGAAGCCGACCAGGCTCCCGCTCGTCACACCGGGGTCCCAGGTCCGGGTCAGCCCGGCCGGGGTCACCCCCTGCGCGCCGTACTTCGTCAGCCCCACCCGTACGGACGTGTGCACGATCTCGGTGGCCGCCGTGACCCCCGGGGTCCGGCGGATCCGCTCCGCTGCAGCGCCGGTGACACCGGGCCCCTGCGCGGCCAGCACCCAGCCGGCCCGGACCCCGTCACGGGCCTGTGCCCGGGCGGCGTTGCCCAGCGTCGGCGTGATGAACAGGACGGTGCAGGTCATGCCGATCAGCAGGGCGAGCGGGGTGACGGCGGAGGCCATCCGGGTGGCGTTGCCGCGCAGGTTCGCGGTGGCCAGGTGCCCGCCCGCGCCGGCCAGCCGCAGCGGCCCTGCGAGCAGCGCGGTCGCGCCCCGGACCAGCAGCGGGCCGAGCAGCGAGACCGCCCCGGCGAGGACCACGACGGCCAGGAACGTCACCGGCGTCGACGCCGGCTCGGTGCGCAGCGCACTCAGTACGGCGACCAGCACCGCACCGCCGGCGAGCAGCAGCATCCCGGCAGCGATCCGGAGCCACGCGGGCCTGCCCCGCTCGAGGGCGGCTTCGGCGAGCGCCTCGGCCGGACGGATCCGGGCGATCCGCCGCCCGGTGATCCGGGCCGCGGCCCAGGCGCCGAGCAGGCTCGCGCCGACGGCGGCGAACATGGGGAAGATCCCGGCGGTGCGCTCCAGGTTGGCGGGCACGACCCCGCTCGCGATGAACCGGCCGTGCAGCCAGGCGGCGAGCGGGAGCCCGGCGAGCGCCCCCGCCACACCGGCGGCCAGCCCCACGACCAGGGCCTCCCGGCCGATCATGCGGCGCAGCTGCCCGGGCGTGGCGGCGATGGCGCGCAGCAGGGCGAGTTCGCGGTAGCGCTGCTGGACGGAGAGGGCGAAGGTGCCGACGACGACGAGGATCGCGACGAGCAGCGAGGTGCCGCCCATGGCCCCGCCCATGGAGACCAGCTTGATGCGTGCGCCGGCCGCGTCGAGGAACTCCACCGGCCCGCGTGCGTCGCCCACGGCGACCTGCGCGCCGGTGCCCCCGAGTGCCTGCCGGATCCGCCCGGCCAGCTCGCCGGGGGCGGTACCGGGCGCCGGCAGTACGCCGATGGCGGTGACCTGTCCGTCGCGGGCGGCCAGCCGCTGCGCCTCGGCGTCGCCGAAGAACAGCGCGTTCTGCCGGGCGAGACCGCCCCGGGCGGTCTGCGCGATCCCGCTGACGGTGTACGTCTTCGGCTCGCCGGTGGCCTGCACGGTGAGCGGGGCGCCGGTCTTCAGCCCCGCGCGGGCGGCCAGTTCACGGTCGACGACGACCTCGCCGCCGCCCTGGGGGGCGCGGCCCTCGGTGAGCGTGAAGGGGGTGAGCGCGGCCGAGGTCCAGGCGTGCCCGTACGAGGGCTTCGCGCCGCCGGGGGCCTCGACCAGCGGGACGGCCTGGAAGCTGAGCTCCGGTACGGCCCGCTCGACGCCCGGCACGGACCGGACCGCGTCCACCGTGGCGGCGGGGAGCCAGGCCCGCTCGGCGACGGGCTTGGCCTTGTGCTTCGTCTTGGCCTTGCCCTTCTTCTCCTTGACCGTGGTCTGGTGGACGTCCTGGTCCGCGGAGACGACGACCGGCGCGGCCGCGTAGCGCTCGGTGACGATCTTTCCGCGGAGTCCGGTTTCCAGGAGCGTGCCGCAGGCGGTGACGAGGGCGGCCGCACAGAGCAGTGCGACGAAGGCACCGAGGAAACCGGCCTTGCGGTCCCTGACGGTCTGGAGGGCGTAACGCAGCATCATGCGGGCAACTCTGCCGCCGCGCTTGGTGGTTGGCAGTGAAGCACCCTGGCGTCTGCACCCGGGGGCTAGCCCCACCCCCGGGTCCTGGGGCTCAGCTCACCACCCGGGGTACCCAGGTCGTCCCCGTCCGTGCAGTCGTCGCCCTCTTCCTCCAGCGCGCGCCGGACCACCCGCAGGGCCATGCCCTCCGGGTACCCCTTGCGGGCGAGCATTCCCGCGAGCCGCCGGATCCGCTTGTCCCGCTCCAGGCCCCGGGTGGCGCGGAGCTTGCGCTCCACGAGCTCCCGGGCGGTCTGCTCCTCCTGGTCGGAGTCCAGCTGTTCCAGGGCCTCCTGGACGAGGGTGGCGTGCACCCCCTTCGTGCGCAGCTCCTGGGCGAGCGCCCGACGCGCGAGGCCCCGGCCGCGGTGCCGGGACTCGACCCAGGCCCCGGCGAAGGCCGCGTCGTCGATCAGGCCGACCTCCTCGAACCGGGAGAGGACCGCCTGCGACACCTCCTCGGGGATGCCCCGCTTCTCGAGGGCGTCCGCGAGCTGGCGCCGGGTGCGCGGCATCCCGGTGAGCAGGCGCAGACAGATCGCCCGCGCCTGCTCCTCGGGACTCTGGGGCGGCAGCTCCTGGCGGCTTTCGCCGCGGCCTTCGGCGCGTCCGTCGCGACGCCCCTCACGGCCGCGTTCGCGGCTGCCTTCGCGACGGCCCTCCCGGCCTCCGTTCCCGCCGCCCCTTTCCTGCTCCCGCACGGGTCAGCTCTTGGCGACGGCGGCCTTGGCCGTCGTCTTGGCCTTCGATGCGGGAGCGGGCACGGCCGCGGCCTCGGCAGGCGCGCCGGCGGCCGCCTCGCCGGCGGCGGCGTCCTTGCGCACGCCCACGCCCAGCTTCTCCTTGATCTTCCGCTCGATCTCGTTGGCGAGGTCGGGGTTGTCCTTCAGGAAGTTGCGGGCGTTCTCCTTGCCCTGGCCGAGCTGGTCGCCCTCGTACGTGTACCAGGCGCCGGCCTTGCGCACGAAGCCGTGCTCCACGCCCATGTCGATCAGGCCGCCCTCACGGCTGATGCCCTGGCCGTAGAGGATGTCGAACTCGGCCTGCTTGAACGGCGGCGCGACCTTGTTCTTGACGACCTTGACGCGGGTGCGGTTGCCGACCGCGTCGGTGCCGTCCTTCAGGGTCTCGATACGGCGGATGTCGAGGCGCACGGAGGCGTAGAACTTCAGCGCGCGGCCACCGGTGGTGGTCTCCGGCGAGCCGAACATCACACCGATCTTCTCGCGGAGCTGGTTGATGAAGATCGCGGTGGTCTTGGACTGGTTGAGCGCACCGGTGATCTTCCGGAGCGCCTGGCTCATCAGACGGGCCTGGAGACCCACGTGCGAGTCACCCATCTCGCCCTCGATCTCGGCGCGCGGCACCAGGGCCGCCACGGAGTCGATGACGATCAGGTCGAGGGCACCGGAGCGGACGAGCATGTCCACGATCTCCAGCGCCTGCTCGCCGGTGTCCGGCTGCGACAGGATGAGGTTGTCGGTGTCGACGCCGAGGGCCTTCGCGTACTCGGGGTCGAGCGCGTGCTCGGCGTCCACGAAGGCGACGGTGCCGCCGGCCTTCTGTGCGTTGGCCACGGCGTGCAGGGTCAGGGTCGTCTTGCCGGAGGACTCCGGGCCGTACACCTCGATCACGCGGCCGCGGGGCAGCCCGCCGACGCCGAGGGCGATGTCCAGCGCGGTCGACCCGGTCGGGATGACCTCGATGGGGTCGTTCGGCTTGTCGCCGAGGCGCATGACCGCACCCTTGCCGAATTGCCGTTCAATCTGTGCGAGCGCGGCGTCGAGAGCCTTCTCGCGGTCGGTGCCTGCCATGGGTTCCACCCGGTTTGCTTGAGTCGATCGCTTCACGCCATTGACGCTAACGCCTGCCACTGACAATGCGCTGCCACGTCCGTTTCGGCTGTGGATAACTCATCAGAATGGATGTTCGATTTCCCTGTCAAGCGCACCGCGCCCCACCCGGCGCGGGCCACCCCGCGAGGCCGTACGGCCCGCGGCACGGCGGGTCGGGTCCCACGCATTGCCCCGGCCACCGGGCAGGCCCACACTCGGGGCGGAACGGGGACGGGACGCGAAGTCGGGGGCGAAGGTGTGGGTCTACATCTTCCTGGGTTCGGCCCCGCCACTGCTCGGCGTGACCCTCACCCGCATCCTGCTGCAGCGCGGACCCGACCCCGCGGACCGGGCGGACACCGGGGTGCTCGGCCCGCACGAAGCCGCGTACCTGGACGGCGGCCGGCAGCGCGTTGCCGAAGTGGCGCTCACCACGCTGCACCTGGCCGGGATGCTGCCCGTCGGCGCCGACGGCCGCCCCGGGGCCGGCGTGCGGAGGAAGCCCCCGCCGGCCGACCCGGTCCAGGCGGAGGCCCTCCGCCGGGCAGCAGGCTCTCCGGCGCCGCACGTGGACGGGCTCGGGAAGCTCGTCGCCGCCTCCCCCGCCACCGCCGCGGTCGCGAAGGGCCTGGCCGCGCGGGGCCTGGCCGTCGACCCCGGGCGGCGCGAGCGGGCCGCGCGCGCCCAGCTGGTGCAGCAGGTGCTGCTGGCGCTCGCGGTCCTGGCTACGGTCGCGGCCTGCGCCGTCGACTCCGCCGCCGGGGAGGGCAACGGCCTGGGGCCGTTCCTCGCGTTCGCCGCGCTCGGCACGGTGACGGGGCTCGGCATCTCCCGCGCCCCCGCCGCCCTGGCCCGCCCCGCGCCCGTACCCCCGCCCTCCCCCGCACCGCCCCACGACGCCCTGGACCGACCTCGCCCGCCGACTGACAACCCAGGGTTGACACCCTCCGACTGTCAACCTACGGTTGCACCTATGACGAACCCTTCGGTGGAACCCGTTCGCATGACCAATCCGGTACGCCTCGACGACCTGATCGAGGCCATCAAGAAGGTCCACACCGACACCCTGGAGCAGCTCAGCGGCGCCGTCGTCGTCGCCGAGTCCCTCGGGGACGTCGCGGACCACCTCATCGGTCACTTCGTGGACCAGGCCCGCCGCTCCGGCGCCTCCTGGACCGACATCGGCCGCAGCATGGGCGTCACCCGCCAGGCCGCCCAGAAGCGCTTCGTCCCCAAGGCGGACAAGGAGGGCGAGGGCGGCATGGACCCCGGCCAGGGCTTCGGCCGCTTCACCCCCCGCGCCCGCAACGTCGTCGTCACCGCACAGAACGAGGCCCGCGCCGCCGGCGGCACCGAGATCCGCACCGAGCACCTTGTCCTCGGCCTGCTCGCCGAGCCTGAGGGCCTCGCCGCGCTCGCCCTGCGCGCGCAGGACGTCGACACCGAGGCCGTACGCGCCGCCGCGAGCGCCGCCCTGCCCCCGGCCGCCACCGGGGAGATCCCCGCCCTCATCCCCTTCGACGCCTCCGCCAAGAAGGCCCTGGAGCTCACCTTCCGCGAGGCCCTGCGCCTCGGCCACAACTACGTCGGCACCGAGCACATCCTGCTCGCGCTCCTCGAACTCGAGAACGGCGAGGGCGTCTTCAGCGGCCTCGGCGTGGACAAGGCCGCCGCCGAGGCGACCGTCAGCGAGGCCCTTGCCGCCTTCGTCGCCTCGGCCGGGGAAAAGGCCGAGGAGCCGAAGCAGTAGCAGCCTGGTCCCCGGCCGCCGCCCCTTCCGTCACCTCGTACCGCTTCACGTACGCGCCGAGGAAGGCCTGCAGCGTGGCGACGGCCGGGATCGCGATCAGCGCCCCGACCGCGCCCAGCAGGGCCGTGCCCGCGATGACCGACCCGAAGGCCACCGCCGGGTGGATGTCGACCGTCTTCGAGGTCAGCTTCGGCTGGAGCACGTAGTTCTCGAACTGCTGGTAGACCACCACGAATCCGAGGACGTACAGCGCGTTCCAGGGCGCGTCCGGGAAGGCGATCAGCATCGGCAGCGCGCCCGCCAGGTAGGTGCCGATGGTGGGGATGAACTGGGAGACCAGCCCCACCCACACCGCGAGCGCGGGGGCGTACGGCACGTCGAGGACCGCGAACACGACGTAGTGCGCGATGCCGGAGACCAGGGCCATCAGTCCGCGCGAGTAGAGGTACCCGCCGGTCTTGGCGACGGCGATCTCCCAGGCGCGCAGCACCTCCGACTGCTTCGCAGGGGGCAGTACGGAGCACAGCGCGCGCCGCAGCCGCGGCCCGTCGGCGGCGAAGTAGAAGGAGAAGAGGCCGACCGTCAGCAGCCTGAAGAGTCCGCCGAGCACGGTGGCGGACACGTCGAGCACGCCGGTCGCGCTGTTCTGTACGTACTTCTGGAGCCAGTCCGAGTGCAGCAGGCTGTCCTGGATCGCGAGCCGGGACAGCTTGGTGTGGAAGGTGGTGTTGATCGAGCCGATCACCGAGTCGAGATAGCCCGGGAAGCCCTGCACCATCGCGACGATCTGCCCGGCGAGCATCGAGCCGAGCAGGACGACGAAGCCGACGGCCGCGACGAACACCCCGAGGAACACCAGGAAGGTGGCGAGGCCGCGGCGCATGCCGCGGGCCGACATCCGGGCCACGGCCGGTTCGACCGCGAGCGCGAGGAAGAACGCGATCAGGATGTTGACGAGCAGCCCGGTCAGCTGGTGGAAGGCCCAGCTGCCGAGCTGGAAGCACGCGATGAGGGCCAGGACGAGGACGACGGCGCGCGGCAGCCAGCGCGGCATCCGGGCCCCGGGCGCCGCCTGGGCGGTGGCGCCGCCGCCGGGAGGCCCTGCGGGGCCGACGGGGGCGGGCCCGGTCCGGCCGGTCGCCGCCTCGGCGGTACCTGCCGAACCGGTGGTGTCGGCGGTGCCGGTCGTCGTCACGGTCGTCTCATCGGTGGCTGCCACGCGCCCCAGTCTGTCCCACCCGCCGCGCGGACGGGGAAACGGCCGTCGGCGTCAGCGCAGCGAAGCGGGTACGTCCATCGCCGCACACACCGCGCGCCACACGTCCTTGGCCTCCCAGCCCGCCTCCAGCGCCTGGTGGACGGTGCGTCCGCCCAGCTCCGTCATGACGTGGTCCCGTGCGAAGGAGTCCGCGTAGCCCGCACCGAAGTGCTCGGCCATCCGCTCCCAGAAAATCGTCAACCGCATGCCCCCAGTATCCCGCCCCGGGAGAGTGCACCGGCGCTGTTCGGCCCCCGTCCCCGCGCCGCCGCGCCCTACGGTTTCACGCATGCCTGGAGACGAAGCTTCCTCGCTGGCCCCACCCACCCCACCGACCCCGCTGGCCCGCGCCGAGCAGTTCATCTGGCTCACTGCCCGGGTCCTGGAGCAGCGGCGGTTCGCGTTCCACTTCCTCGGCGGGGACCCCGACGCGGTGGACACCGCGCTCGGCTCGTACCTCAACGCCGACGGCGGCTACGGCCACGCCCTCGATCCGGATCTGCGCGGTCCGCTCAGCCAGCCGCTGCACACCGCGCACGCCCTGCGCGTCCTGGACAGCCTGGGCCGCTGCGCCGGACAGCGGATCGAGCGGCTCTGCCGCCACCTCACCCGGGTCTCCACCGCGGACGGCGCGCTCCCGGTGCTCCGCGCGGCCCCGCGCGGCCACCCCGGAGCCCCGTACCACCGGGTGTACGACGATCCGCCGGGCGAGCTGCTGACCACGGGCCCGGTGGTCGGCGTACTGCACCGCAACCGGATCTGGCACGCCTGGCTGTTCCGGGCCACGGACTTCTGCTGGGAGCGGGTCGAGACCCTGCGCCGGGCGGACCCGTACGAGATCCAGAGCGCGGTGGCCTTCCTCGACGGCGCCCCCGACCGGGCGCGGGCCGCGGCGGCCGCGGACCGGCTGGGGCGGCTCGTGCGCGAGCAGCGGCTCGTCGTGCTCGATCCGCGCCGGCGCCGGGAGTACCCGCCGTACCCCGGTCACGCGCCGGGCGAGCAGCTGTTCCCGCACGACGTCGCCCGGCGGCCGGAGTCGCTGGCGCGCGGCTGGTTCACCGACGAGGAGCTGAGGCGCTCGCTGGACTTCCTGGCCGCCGCGCAGCAGCCGGACGGCGGCTGGCCGGTGCGCCGCCTCGCGTGGGCACCGGGCAGCTCGCTGGAACGCCGCCCGATCGCCACCCTGGAGGCCCTGCTGACCCTGCGCGCGTACGGTCGCCCCCTGGCCGGCGACCCCCCGGGCGGGAGCTAGCCCCCCAGGGCCCGGACCCCGGCGGTGACCACCACCGCGGCGCCGACCACGAGCAGGAACGGGGCCCGCAGCAGCAGCGCGAGCCCGGCGGCGGCCAGCCCGGCGGCGCGGGCGTCGAGCACGAGCTCGTGCCCGGTGCCGAAGGTCTGCTGGGCGGTGAGCGCGGCGAGCAGCGCGACCGGCAGCAGCGCGGCGAGCCGGCGCACGAGCGGCCGCTCCAGTGCCCCGGCGGGTACGAGCAGCCCGGCGAGCTTGACGGCGTAGCAGCCGACGACGGTGAGTCCGATGGCGAGCCAGACGTTCACGAGCGGCGTCCCTTCAGCCAGAGGATCACGGGGGCGGCGAGGGCGGCGACGAGCACGGGCAGCCCGGCGGGCAGCACGGGGAGCAGGCCCAGCCCGAGGACGACGGCGAGCGCGGCGACGGCCCGCTCGGTGGCGGTCTTCAGCATCGGCGCGAGCAGGGCCAGGAACACGGCCGGCCCGGCGGCGTCCAGCCCCCATGCAGAGGTGTCGCCGAGGGCTTCGGCGCCGAGGGCACCGAGCAGGGTGGTGAGGTTCCACAGGACGTACAGGCTCAGCCCGGTCACGGTGAACCCGAGCCGCGCCGACCTGCGGTCGGGCTGCGCCAGCGCCACGGCGGTGGTCTCGTCGATCACCCAGTGGGCGGCGAGGGGCCGCACCGCCCCGGGCAGCGCGAGCAGCTGCGAAAGCCGCAACCCGTAGAAGGCGTTGCGCGTACCGAGGAAGAAGGCACCGGCGGCCGCGGTGAACGGGTTCCCGCCCGCGGCCAGCGCGCCGACCAGCGCGAACTGCGAGGCTCCGGTGAACACCAGCAGGCTCAGCACACAGGCCTGCAGCGCACTGATCCCGGCCCCGGCCGCGGTCACCCCGAACGCGAACCCCGACAGCCCGACGGCCACCCCGACACCGAGCGCGTCCCGTACGACGGCGCCGCGCGGCCGCCCGGCGATCCCCCCGGGGGTCGCCTCCATCACCATCCGTTGTTCTCCCACCCGGCGAAAGTACGCAGGCCGGGCGGGTCGGGTCTTGTACGTTCTTGCACGCGGGAGGCGGGGACCGGCCCGGCCCCGGCGCCGCACCGGCTCGCCGGGCAGCGCGGTCGGCTGCGCCTCGACCCCGGCGAGCGGTCCGGCGCCCCCGGACCGCCGAACCGGTCGGGGTCGAGTGATCGTCCCGGCCACCGCCGCCGGCCGTGAGCCCTTAGCCGCCCGCGCGTTCGCGGCGGTACGCGCCCGGCGGGACGCCGACGATGCGGGTGAAGTGCCGGTTCAGGTGCGGCTGGTCGGTGAAGCCGACGGCGACGGCCGCCTCCGCCGGCGGGGTCCCCGCGTCCAGCAGCCGGCGGGCCTGCCGGACCCGGGCGTCGGTCAGCCAGGTGTGCGGCGGCATCCCGTACCGCTCACGGAAGGCCCGCAGCAGGGCGAACGGGCTCGTCCCCAGTTCCGCGGCCAGCTGGTCCAGCGACGGCGGCCCCGCCATCCGCTCCTGGAGCACCGCCCGGGCCGCCGCGGCGTCGGCGGCTCCGGCGCTGCGGACCGCACGGGCGGGCAGCGGCCCGGCGTGCCGGGTCAGCATCCGCGCCACCGCACGGCGCAGCAGTGTGTCGGCGGCCAGCGCGTTGCCCTCCTCCGCGGCCCGGTGCACCTCGGTGATCACGTGCGAGGTCTGCGGGTCGGTGACGGAGTCGGCAGTGAAGCCGGGGGTCCCGCGCAGGCCGCCGATCTCCGCGGCGACCTCGGCGATCAGCTCGCGGGAGGGGTACAGGGTGGCGTAGGCCCAGCCCTCGGGGACCCCGGCCCGCGCGGTGTGCGGCACCTCGGGGTTGATCAGGACCACGCTCCCGGGCCCGGCCCGCACGATGCCGCCGGGCAGGCCGACCTCCTCGATGCCGCCGGTGACCGCCGCGATGACGTAGCCGTCATGGGCGTGGCGCGGGAAGGTGTGGCGTACGTAATGGGCGCGCAGCAGGTCCAGGCCGGGCAGTTCCGCGTACTGCCAGTGCCGGGCCCACTCCCGCTCGACCGCCTCGTCCGCCATCCCCCCATTCTGCGCCCCGGCCCTTTCGGCGCGCCGCCCGGTCCGGCCGTTTCCCCAGGTCCGGCCCGTTGTCAGTACCCGGGTGCAGGATGGGGGCATGGCCGGCTCTGCGCTCGATTCGTTCTCCCCCGCGACCCGCTCCTGGTTCACGGGGGCCTTCGTCCAGCCCACCTCCGCGCAGGAGGGCGCCTGGCGGGCCATCCGTGAGGGCTCCGACGTGCTCGTCGTGGCGCCGACCGGTTCCGGCAAGACCCTGGCCGCCTTCCTCGCCGCCCTCGACCAGCTCGCGTCCGCCCCGCCGCCGGCCGAGCCGAAGAAGCGCTGCCGGGTGCTGTACGTGTCCCCGCTGAAGGCCCTCGCGGTCGACGTCGAGCGGAACCTGCGCAGCCCGCTGACCGGGATCCGCCAGGAGTCGGTCCGCCTGGGTCTGCCCGAGCCGGAGATCCGGGTGGGGATCCGCTCGGGGGACACCCCGCCGGCGGAGCGGCGGGCGCTGGCCACCCGGCCGCCGGACATCCTGATCACCACGCCCGAGTCGCTGTTCCTGATGCTGACTTCGGCGACGCGGGACGCACTGGCCGGGATCGAGACGGTGATCCTGGACGAGGTGCACGCGGTCGCGGGGACCAAGCGCGGCGCGCACCTGGCCCTGTCGCTGGAGCGGCTGGACGAGCTGCTGCCCCGCCCGGCGCGCCGGATCGGGCTGTCGGCGACGGTCCGGCCGGTGGACGAGGTGGCCCGGTACCTCGCGCCGCGCGGCAAGGTCGAGATCGTCCAGCCGCCCTCGGCGAAGGAGTTCGACCTGTCGGTGGTCGTCCCGGTGCAGGACATGGGCGAGTTGGGCGGCTCCCCGGCCTCCGAGGGGAAGGACGGCGGGGACAAGCCCTCGATCTGGCCGCATGTGGAGGAGCGCATCGCGGACCTGGTCCAGGCGCACCGCTCCACGATCGTGTTCGCCAACTCGCGCCGTCTCGCCGAGCGGCTGTGCAACCGGCTGAACGAGATCGCGTACGAGCGGGCCACCGGCGAGCAGCTGTCCGAGGGGGCACCGCCGCCGGCCGAGATCATGGCCCAGTCGGGGGCGGCCCGGGGCGCCCCGGCGCTGCTGGCGCGGGCGCACCACGGCTCGGTCTCCAAGGAGCAGCGGGCCTTGGTGGAGGAGGATCTGAAGGCGGGCCGGCTGCCCGCCGTGGTCGCCACCTCCAGCCTGGAACTGGGCATCGACATGGGCGCCGTGGACCTGGTGGTGCAGGTGGAATCCCCGCCCTCGGTGGCCTCCGGCCTCCAGCGGGTGGGCCGGGCCGGGCACCAGGTGGGCGCGGTCTCCACGGGCGTCGTGTTCCCCAAGTACCGCGGGGACCTGGTCCAGGCGGCCGTGGTCACGGAGCGGATGCGCACCGGGTCCATCGAGTCGCTGCGCATCCCGTCGAACCCGTTGGACGTGCTCGCGCAGCAGCTGGTCGCGATGACCGCGATGGACACGTGGCAGCTGGACGAGCTGCTGGCGCTGGTGCGGCGGGCGGCGCCGTTCGCGGCGCTGCCGGAGTCGGCGTTCACCGCGGTGCTCGACATGCTGGCGGGCCGGTACCCGTCCGACGCGTTCGCGGAGCTCAGACCGCGGGTGGTGTGGGACCGGGTGGCGGGGACGATCACCGGCCGGCCGGGCGCCCAGCGGCTCGCGGTCACCTCCGGCGGCACGATCCCCGACCGCGGGCTGTTCGGCGTCTTCCTCGCGGGCGCGGACCCGAAGAAGGGCGGCGGCCGGGTCGGCGAGCTCGACGAGGAGATGGTCTACGAGTCCCGCGTGGGCGACGTGTTCACCCTGGGCACCACCTCCTGGCGGATCGAGGACATCACCCGCGACCGGGTCCTGGTCTCCCCCGCCCCCGGGGTCCCCGGGCGGCTGCCGTTCTGGAAGGGCGACCAGCTGGGCCGCCCGCTGGAACTGGGCCGCGCGGTGGGCGCGTTCCTGCGCGAGCTCGGCGGCCTGCCCGAGGAGGACGCCCGGCTGCGGCTGGTGGCGGCCGGCCTCGACGCCTGGGCCGCGGAGAACGTCCTGGCCTATCTCGCGGAGCAGCGCGAGGCCTGCGGCCACGTCCCGGACGACCGGACCATCGTGGTCGAGCGGTTCCGCGACGAGCTCGGCGACTGGCGGGTCGTGGTCCACTCCCCGTTCGGCGCCCAGGTGCACGCCCCCTGGGCGCTGGCCCTCGGCGCCCGCCTCGCCGAGAAGTACGGCATGGACGCACAGGTCATGCATGCCGACGACGGGATCGTGCTCCGGCTGCCCGACGCGGACCTGCTCTCCATGGACCTGCTGGACCACGACCCTGCGGCCTCCCACGCCTTCGAGTTCGACGACGAACAGGCCCCGCTGGGCGCTGCGGACGTCGCCTTCGACCACGGCGAGATCAACCAGATCGTCACCGACCAGGTCGGCGGCTCCGCCCTGTTCGCCTCCCGCTTCCGCGAGTGCGCGGCGCGCGCCCTGCTGCTGCCGCGCCGTAGTCCCGGCAAGCGCACCCCGCTGTGGCAGCAGCGCCAGCGGGCCTCCCAGCTGCTCCAGGTGGCTTCGGAGTTCGGCTCGTTCCCGATCGTGCTGGAAGCCGTACGGGAGTGCCTCCAGGACGTGTTCGACGTGCCGGGCCTGACGGAGCTGATGGGGGACATCGAGGCGCGCCGGGTCCGCCTCGTCGAGGTCACCACCCCCGAACCGTCCCCCTTCGCCCGGTCGCTGCTCTTCGGGTACGTCGCCCAGTTCCTGTACGAGGGGGACTCGCCGCTCGCCGAGCGCCGGGCGGCCGCGCTCTCGCTGGACTCCCGCCTGCTGGCGGAGCTGCTCGGCCAGGCGGAGCTGCGCGAACTGCTCGACGCGGAGGTACTGGAGGAGCTGGAGCGGGAGCTCCAGTGGCGAGGCGAGGACCGGCGGGCCAAGGACGCCGAGTCCGTCGCCGACCTGCTGCGCCTGCTCGGCCCGCTCACCACGGCCGAACTGGCCGAGCGGGGCGCCGACCCGGCCTGGCCGAAGGCGCTGGCCGATGCCCGCCGGGCCATCATGGTCCGGATCGGCGGCGCGGACCACTGGGCGGCGATCGAGGACGCGGGCCGGCTGCGCGACGCGCTGGGCACGGCGCTGCCGGTCGGGGTCCCGGAGGCGTTCACCGAGCCGGTCAAGGATCCGCTCGGCGACCTCCTGGCCCGGTACGCCCGCACCCACGGGCCGTTCACCACGACCGCCGTCGCCGCCCGCTTCGGCCTGGGCGCGGCGGTGACCGAGGGCGCCCTGCACCGGCTCGCGGCGGCGGGCCGGGTGGTGCAGGGCGAGTTCCACCCGGCCGGCATCGGCCAGGAGTGGTGCGACGCGACGGTGCTGCGCAGGCTGCGCCGCCGCTCCCTGGCGGCGCTGCGCCAGGAGCTGGAGCCGGTCCCGCCGACCTCCCTGGCCACCTTCCTGCCGCAGTGGCAGCACCTGGGCGGGGCCCTGCGCGGCATCGACGGCCTGGCCCGGGCCGTCGAACAGCTCCAGGGCGCCCCCGTACCCGCCTCGGCGCTGGAGCGGCTGATCCTGCCGTCGCGGGTCGCGGGGTACTCCCCGACCCTGCTGGACGAGCTCACCACCACCGGGGAGGTGGTCTGGGCGGGCGCCGGGGCCCTCCCGGGCAAGGACGGCTGGGTCTCGCTGTACCTGGCGGACGCGGCCCCGCTGCTGCTGCCGCCGCCGCACCCGCTGGAGCTGACGCCCCTTCACCGGTCGATCCTGGACACCCTGTCCGGCGGGTACGGGCTGTTCTTCCGCCAGCTCGCGGAATCGGTGCGCGCCAAGTGGTCCGAGGCCACGGACCTCGAACTGTCCGAGGCCGTCTGGGACCTGGCCTGGTCGGGCCGGCTGACGAACGACACCCTGTCCCCGCTGCGCTCCCTGCTCGGCTCGGGCCGTACGGCGGGCGCCACCGCCCACCGGGCCCGGCGCACGGTCCCGCGCGGCCGGTACGGGACGCTCAGCGCGCAGGTGTCCCGCCCGGGCCCGCCCACGGTCTCCGGCCGCTGGTCGCTGCTGCCTTCCCAGGCCCCCGACCCCACCCACCGGGCCCACGCACTGGCCCGGACCCTGCTGGACCGGCACGGCGTGGTCACGCGGGGCGCGGTGGCCGCCGAGGGCGTGGAGGGCGGCTTCAGCGCGGTGTACCGGGTCCTGTCCGCCTTCGAGGACAGCGGCCAGGCCCGCCGCGGCTACGTGGTGGAGGGTCTGGGGGCGGCCCAGTTCGCGATGGACGGCGCGGTGGACCGGCTGCGGTCGGCCGAACGGAACCCGCCCCCGCTGGCGGCGGTGGTCCTGGCCGCCGCCGATCCGGCCAACGCGTACGGGGCGGCCCTGCCCTGGCCGGAGCCCCCGGCCGGGGCCACCCACAAGCCGGGCCGCAAGGCGGGCTCGCTGGTGGTCCTGGTCGACGGCGAACTCACGCTGTACCTCGAGCGGGGCGGCAAGACGCTGCTGGCCTGGCCCCCGGCGGACGACCCCCGTCTCGCGGCGGCCACCGCGGCCCTGGCGGCCGCGTCCCGGATCGGCACCCTCCCGGCGCTCACGGTGGAACGCATCAACGCCGCCCCGGCATTGACCTCCCCGCTGGGCCCGGCCCTGGAGACCGCCGGCTTCCACGCCACCCCTCGGGGCCTGCGCCTGCGCCCGTGAATCCGGTCGCCGCATCCGGTCGCCGCATCCGGTACCCGGATCCAGTGACGGAATCCGGCATTCCGGTCTCGACCATCGCGCTTACGTTCCGCTTATGTCTTGAGCACGTCACGAAGCCCTTCTCAGCTGGCAGCCCCGCCCCTTTCTGGACTATCAAGATCACCGCAGGCATCGAGCGTGACGATGCCACATCAAAAGATCACACTCATGGGGGACCAGAAAAGTGAGCACCAACACCATGCGGCGAGCGGCAACGGGCGTAATCGGTCTGGCGGTTGCCGGAACCCTGACCCTCACCGGCTGCAAGAACGGCAACGAAGAGGTCGCACCCGCGCAGTCGAGCGCGCCCGCCGCCCAGCCGAGCCAGGGCGGGCAGGAGTCCGCGCAGCCCAGCACCCCGGCCAGCCCCTCCACCGGCGGCGGCCAGGCCCCCGCAGGCGCGGCGGGCCAGGCGAAGCCCGGCCAGACCTTCAAGATCGGCGAGACGGCGCAGGTGCCGTTCAGCTACGGCAGCACCAAGGGCGGCACCCTCGCCCTCACCGTCACCGCCGTCGAGCAGGGCCAGCCGGCCGACCTGGACGCGCTCAAGCTGGGCGACAAGGTCAAGGGGATGATCCCCTACTACATCCGCTACTCGGTCAAGAACATCGGCACCGTGGACCTCTCGTACGCCTCCGTGGGCCACATGAAGGGCCTGCTCCCGGACGGCTCCGAGGCCCAGGGCGTCTCCGTCATCGGCAAGTTCGAGAAGTGCAAGGACGAGTCGCTGCCGAAGGGCTTCACCAACGGCCAGACGCAGACCAGCTGCGCGATCGCCCTGGCGCCCTCGGCCCAGACGAAGGTGGTCGGCGCCGAGTACTGGGGCGACCCGTACAACAACCTGAACGACGGCAAGGGCCTCTTCTGGAAGTAACGGCACGGCGGAAGCGGTAGCGGTCACCTCCGCACCTCCCCCTTCCCGACGACGAGCCCCCGCCCGCGCCACAGCGCGGCGGGGGCTCCGGCCGTCCCGGCCCACCGCGCACCACGCGCCGGCCACCGCGCACCACCCCCGGCCCCCTTCGGGGCGACAATGGCGCCATGCCCGAAGGAGACAGCGTCTGGCGCGCCGCGGCCCGGCTGCACGCGGCCCTCGCCGGCCACGAGCTGACCCGCTGCGACCTGCGCGTCCCCCGCTTCGCCACCTCCGACCTCAGCGGCCGCACCACCCTGGACGTCACCCCGCGCGGCAAACACCTCCTCGCCCGCTTCGAGGGCGGCCTCACCCTCCACACCCACCTGGGCATGGACGGCGCCTGGCACGTCTTCGCCGCGCACGAGAAGTGGCACGGCGGCCCCGCCCACGAGATCCGCGTCGTCCTCGCCACCACCGGACACACGGCCGTCGGCTACCGCCTCCCGGTCGTCGAGCTGCTCCGCACCGCCGACGAGGACCGCGCCGTCGGCCACCTCGGCCCCGATCTCCTCGGCCCCGACTGGGACGCCGACCAGGCCGCCGCCCGCCTCCTCGCCGCCCCCGGGCGCCCGCTCGGCGAGGCCCTGCTCGACCAGCGCAACCTCGCCGGCATCGGCAACATCTACAAGAGCGAGCTCTGCTTCCTGGCCCAGGTCACCCCCTGGACCCCCGTCGGCGACCTCCCCGACCCCGCGACCACCGCCGTCCGCCTCGCCGGCGCCGCCCACCGCCTGCTGCGCGCCAACATCGGCGACCGCCGGATCCGCAACACCACCGGCAGCCACCGCCCCGGCCAGGAGCTCTTCGTCTACGGCCGTGCGCACCGCCCCTGCCTGCGCTGCGGCACCCCCGTCCGCGAGGCCCCGCAGAACGACCGCCCGACCTACTGGTGCCCCCACTGCCAACCCGGCCCTACGGCCTAGTTGACGCTCCGTCAGATGCGGTCGTACGGTCCCGGCATGCCCACACCCAGAGCCCCGTACGACCTCTCCGGCCGGACCGCCCTCATCACCGGCGCCGCGAGCGGCATAGGCCGCGCCACCGCCGTGCTCCTCGCCGGGGCGGGCGCCGCCGTGCACTGCGCCGACCGCGACGAGCCCGGCCTCGCCGAGACGGCGGACCTCGTCGCCAAGGCCGGCGGATCCGCCACCGTCCACCCCCTCGACGTCACCGACCGCGCAGCCCTGCGCGCCGCCGTCGCAGTCGCCGGACCGCTCGACATCACCGCCGCCATCGCCGGGATCATGCACACCAGCAGCGTCCTGGAGACCTCCGACGAGGACCTCGACCGGGTCCTGGACATCAACTTCAAGGGGATACTGCGCACCTGCCAGGAGGCCGCCCGCGCCATGATCTCGGCCGGTCGCCCCGGCTCGATCGTCACCATGGCCTCCGGCGCCGTGGACGCCGCCCAGCCCGGCCTGCTCTGTTACAGCGCCGCCAAAGCCGCCGTCGTCCAGCTCACCAAGACCCTCGCCACCGAGGCCGGCCCCCACGGCATCCGTGTCAACGCCGTCGCCCCGGGCTGGATCCGCACCCCGATGACCGGGCGGCACAGCCCCGAGGTCCAGGAGCAGACCGAGGCCGCGATGGTCCGGATGTCCCCCCTGCGCCGCGTCGGCGAGCCCGAGGACATCGCCCAGGCCGTGCTCTACCTCGCCTCGGACGCCTCGTCCTTCATGACGGGCCAGATCCTCCGCCCGAACGGGGGAGTGTCGATGCCCTGGTAGCCGCCCGGTCGGCCGCCGCCACATCCCCCCGGGGTCCGTCGCCCGCCGCCCGCAGTGCCCTGCGTACGGGCCGCGGCGTGCAGTGCACCGGCAGCAGGCCCAGCCCCCAGCCGCCCACGGCGACCGCGCCCTCCACCGGCCCCGACTCGCCCGGGGCCAGCGCCAGGCGCAGCACCGCCCACCACCACAGCACGCCCATCGCCAGCGCGAGGGGTATGAGTAATCGCCGCACGGACGCCTCCCAGCGACCGGGGACCCGGACGGGACCATCGTCCCGCAACCCCTCCGACCCCGCACCCAGAACAGCACGGCGGCCGGCGAGCCCGCCCGGGCCCCCGGCCCACCGCAAAGCCCCGTACGAGCGGGCGCAGCGAACGGCACGGAGCCCCGGTCGGTGCGTCACGCACCGACCGGGGCTCCGGCCACGCTCATTTCTTCACAGCTCGCGCATCGAGCTCACGCGGCTACGACATTCACCGCTTCCGCAGGCGCCTTGATGGTCACCCGCTCCGGACCACCCGCGACCGAAGTCACGGAGACCGAATTGAGCATCGGGCGGACCGGCACCGTCACCGGTTCGCTTGCCGCGGCCGACTGCGCCAGCTCAGCCAGCGACAGCTCGTCGCTGACCTCGCGCATCAGCTCGGACATCCGTACGTCCAACGCGTCGCAGATCGCGGAGAGCAGCTCGGAGGATGCCTCCTTCTGCCCCCGCTCCACCTCGGAAAGATAGCCGAGAGAAACTCGGGCGGACGAGGAGACTTCGCGCAGAGTACGGCCCTGGCGCTGGCGCTGCCGACGCAGCACGTCACCCAGCAGGCGACGGAGCAGAATCATCGGTGGCTCCCTCCTCTGACCGTGTAGCCGCATCCTTCACGCCCCACCGTACCGCCTCGCGCCGCGGCCGTGCGGGGAGCTATGTCGTGTTCACTCAGGGCTGCAAACATCAAATCCCCCCGTTCTGTTCCGTATCCTGCCCCCGCACATTCTCGCGGAGTTCGCTCGAGAGCAGTTCGAGCACTGTCCGTGCACTCTCCCTACGGATTTCCGTACGGGAGCCGTTCAACCTCAGCGGGACGGTTTTCCTGCCCGCCGGACCCGCCACGGCGATGAAAACGGTGCCCACCGGCTGCCCGTCCTGCGGGTCCGGACCGGCCACCCCGGTGGTCGCGATCCCCCACGAAGCCCCCAGGACGCGCCGTACCCCGGTCGCCATCTCCTCCGCGACCTGCGCGTTCACCGCCCCTTCGGCGGCCAGCAGCCCGGCGTCCACGCCCAGGAGCAGGTGCTTCAGCTCCGTCGCGTACGCCGTGACCGAGCCGCGGAAGGAGCGGGAGGCCCCGGCGACGGCCGTGAGTTCCGCGGCGACCATCCCGCCGGTCAGCGACTCGGCGACGGCGAGGGTCTGGTCACTCTCCGCAAGGAGGCGCAGCACCTCCGCAGCGATCGCGGCGGTGTCCCCGGTCCCGGCCGCCGCCCCCGCGGCGTCCGGAGCCGCCCCACCGGCCACCGGAGATTCCCCCACCGGTTGTGTCACCTCGCGGCCCGCTCCGCAGCCAGACCCTTGCGCCGCAGCACCACGGCCTGGCGGATGTAATCCAAACCGGTGACCAAGGTCAGCACGACGGCGACCGCCATCACCCAGAAGCGCATGGTCGCCAGGGCCCCGGTCAGTGCGAGCACGTACATCCCCACCGCCGTCCCCTGGGCCAGGGTCTTGAGCTTGCCGCCCCGGCTGGCGGGAATCACGCCGTACCTGATGACCCAGAAACGCATGAGCGTGATCCCGAGTTCCCGCCCGAGGATCAGCCCGGTCACCCACCAGGGCAGGTCGCCCAGCCAGGAGAGACAGATCAACGCCGACCCCATGATCGCCTTGTCGGCGATGGGGTCGGCGATCTTCCCGAAGTCCGTGACCAGGTTGTACGTACGGGCCAGGTGCCCGTCGAAGATGTCCGTGATCATGGCGACGGCGAAGGCGGCCCAGGCCCACGCGCGCCACACCGGGTCGTACCCGCCGTCGGCGAGGAGGAGCAACACGAATCCCGGCACCAGGACCAGCCGGATCATCGTCAGGATGTTGGCGATGTTCCACAGGCTGGCCTGATCGACCGCCGCAGCCCCCAGCTTCGCGCCGGGCGCGGGCCGGCGGCCGGTCCCGCCCGCCGCAGATGCCGGGACTCCGGTCATCCGGCCGCCTCCTCGAGATGCAGGGGCTCGGCCACCAGGTCCACGCCCAGCGTGCCGACCACCTTGGCCGTCACGATACGGCCGGGCACCAGGCCCGTGCTGTCCGTGAAGACGACCTGGCCATCGGTCTCGGGCGCCTGGTGCGCGGCACGCCCGTAGGCGCCGTCGCCCTCGTCGTCAACCGCCTCGACGGACTCGACGAGTACCTCCAGCATCTCCCCGATCCGCTCCTCCGCGCGCTGCGAGGTGAGCTCCTCGGCGAGCCGCTGCATGTGGGCGAGCCGCTCGGCGATCGTGTCCTCGTCCAGCTTGCCGTCGTACGTGACGGCCTCGGTGCCGTCCTCGTCGGAGTAGCCGAAGACGCCGATCGCGTCGAGCCGCGCGTGGGTGAGGAAACGCTCCAGCTCGGCGAAGTCCGACTCCTTCTCGCCGGGGAAGCCGACGATGAAGTTGGACCGGACGCCGGCCTGCGGGGCCTTGGTGCGGATGGTGTCCAGCAGCTCCAGGAACCGGTCGGTGTCACCGAAGCGGCGCATGGCGCGCAGCACGTCGGGGGCCGAGTGCTGGAAGGACAGGTCGAAGTACGGCACGACCTTGGGGGTCGAGGTCAGCACGTCGATCAGGCCGGGCCGCATCTCGGCGGGCTGCAGGTAGCTGACGCGGACGCGCTCGATGCCGTCCACCTCGGCCAGCTCGGGCAGCAGGGTCTCCAGCAGGCGGATGTCGCCGAGGTCCTTGCCGTACGAGGTGTTGTTCTCGGAGACCAGCATGATCTCCTTGACGCCCTGCTCGGCAAGCCAGCGCGTCTCGCCCAGCACGTCGCTGGGGCGGCGGGAGATGAAGGAGCCGCGGAAGGACGGGATGGCGCAGAAGGAGCAGCGGCGGTCGCAGCCGGAGGCGAGCTTGACCGACGCGACCGGGCTCTTGTCCAGGCGGCGGCGCAGCGGCGCGCGCGGCCCGGAGGCGGGCGCGAGCCCGTCCGGCAGGTCGGCGGGGGCTTCGGCCGGCTCCTCGGCGGGCGCCGACTGGGCGTGGCCGGGCAGCGCCACCTCGGTGTCCTGGCGGGCCGCGGGGCTGATCGGGAGCAGCTTGCGCCGGTCACGCGGGGTGTGGGAGGCGTGGATGCCGCCGTTGAGGATGGTCTGCAGGCGGTCGGAGATGTCGGCGTAGTCGTCGAAGCCGAGCACGCCGTCGGCCTCGGGCAGCGCCTCGGCGAGCTCCTTGCCGTAGCGCTCGGCCATGCAGCCGACGGCGACGACGGCCTGGGTCTTGCCGTGATCCTTGAGATCGTTGGCTTCCAGCAGGGCGTCTACGGAGTCCTTTTTGGCGGCTTCGACGAAGCCGCAGGTGTTGACGACGGCTACGTCCGCATCGGCGGCGTCCTCGACGAGCTCCCAGCCATCCGCCGCCAAGCGGCCTGCGAGCTCCTCCGAGTCCACCTCGTTACGGGCGCAGCCAAGAGTGACAAGGGCGACGGTACGGCGTTCGGGCATGGACTCAAGACTACTTTGTCCAAACACCGACCCCCGCCCCAAGTCCCGGTAAACCAAGATCCCCGGGGTGCGGCGCAGCACCCCGGGGACCCGGAATCAAGCATTCAGCGCTATATCAGCCCGCCTGTGCGGCTCCCTGGCGGGGGTCGTCCTTGGTGTATGTGAGGCGTTCCACCTGACCGGGCTGGAAATCGTCCTTGATCTCCTTGCCGTTCACGAAGAGCTTCACGACCCCGGCGTCGCCGAGGACGAGGTCGATGGATTCCTTGTCCGTGAAGGTCTTGGACTGGCCCGGGGTCAGCGTGCCGTCGAACAGCAGCCGGCCGCTGTGGTCCTTCGCCGAGACCCAGCTCTCGCCCTCGTTGGCCGTCAGGACGACCGTGACGAGGTCCTTGGGCGCGGCGGCGATGGCACTGTCCGAGGGCTCCGGCTGGGGCGCCTTCGGGGTCTGCTGGGGCTGGGCGGCGGGCTTGCCTGCCGACTGCTTGGGTGCGGGCTGCGGGGAGGCGGAACCTTCCGCCACCGGCCGCTTGTCCTTCGCGTCGCCGCCGCCGAAAGCGGTGAAGCCCACGAAGCCGATGACGGCGACGATGGCGGCGACCATGGCCGCGGTCCAGTTGGGCCGCTGCCGCTCGGGACGGATGCGCTCGGCGTCGAACATCGGCGCGGCGGGCGTGGGCGCCGGCCGGCCGCCGTGGGCGGCGTCGTACGCGTCGACCAGGGGTTCGGGGTCGAGGTGGACGGCGCGGGCGAGCGTACGGATGTGACCGCGGGCGTATACGTCGCCGCCGCACCGCGTGAAATCGTCAGCTTCGATCGCGTGCACGATCGGGATGCGCACGCGGGTGGTGGAACTGACCTCGTCGACAGTGAGCCCGGCGGCGATCCGGGCCTTCTTCAGGGCCGTCCCGATGGACGGTCCTTCGACTGTGGGTTCGATGATGCGGTCCTCGGACCGGTCGTCGGTCGAAGGCCGCTCATCTTCGGGGGAGTTGGAGTTGCCGATGGACACGAGGGCGCCTTTCGAGCGTGTAGCCACCTGCTGGATGTCCAGTCTAGGGGGGTGACGAAAGGGTGGAGCAACCGGAGGGTGGACTTCCTACGCCATCCGAATGGCAATCCGAACAGTGCAGGAAGTCCGGGTGCTGCGGCGGACCGGCACGGGGCACGGTGCCGCCACCTCCCTCAACTTGACGCGGACCCAAGGGAAACGGTTGCCCGCCCGAGAATTACGGTTGGGTCTCTCCCCGGATGACGGCGAGGACCCCGTCCAGCTCGTCCGCCTTGACCAGCACGTCGCGTGCCTTCGACCCCTCGCTCGGCCCGACGATCCCCCGCGACTCCATCAGGTCCATGAGCCGCCCGGCCTTCGCGAAGCCCACCCGGAGCTTGCGCTGGAGCATCGAGGTCGACCCGAACTGCGTGGAGACCACCAGCTCGGCCGCCTGGCACAGCAGGTCCAGGTCGTCGCCGATCTCCTCGTCGATCTCCTTCTTCTGCTTCTGCCCGACGGTGACGTCGTCCCGGAAGACCGGGGCCATCTGGTCCTTGCAGTGCTGCACGATCCCGGCGATCTCGTCCTCGGTGACGAAGGCGCCCTGGAGGCGGACCGGCTTGTTCGCTCCCATCGGCAGGAACAGCCCGTCCCCCTTGCCGATGAGCTTCTCGGCGCCCGGCTGGTCGAGGATGACCCGGCTGTCGGCGAGCGAGGAGGTGGCGAACGCGAGCCTCGAGGGCACGTTCGCCTTGATCAGGCCGGTGACCACGTCCACCGAGGGCCGCTGGGTGGCGAGCACCAGGTGGATGCCGGCCGCGCGGGCCAGCTGGGTGATCCGGACGATCGAGTCCTCGACGTCCCGCGGGGCCACCATCATCAGGTCGGCGAGCTCGTCGACGATCACCAGCAGGTACGGGTACGGGCTGAGCTCCCGCTCGCTGCCCGGCGGCAGTTTGATCTTGCCGTCCCGGATGGCCTGGTTGAAGTCGTCGATGTGCCGGTAGCCGAAGGCGGCCAGGTCGTCGTAGCGCAGGTCCATCTCGCGCACGACCCACTGGAGCGCCTCGGCGGCCCGCTTGGGGTTGGTGATGATCGGCGTGATCAGGTGCGGGATGCCCTCGTACGCCGTCAGCTCGACCCGCTTGGGGTCGACGAGCACCATCCGGACGTCCTCCGGGGTGGCCCGCACCATCACCGAGGTGATCAGGCAGTTGATGCAGGAGGACTTTCCGGAGCCGGTGGCGCCGGCGACGAGCACGTGCGGCATCTTCGCGAGGTTGGCCATGACGTAGCCGCCCTCGACGTCCTTGCCGAGGGCCACCAGCATCGGGTGGTCGTCCTCGGCCGCGTCCGCCAGCCGGAGCACGTCCCCCAGGTTGACCATCTCGCGGTCGGTGTTCGGGATCTCGATGCCGACCGCCGACTTGCCGGGGATCGGGCTGATGATCCGGACGTCCGGCGAGGCCACGGCGTACGCGATGTTCTTGGTCAGGGCGGTGATCCGCTCGACCTTGACCGCCGCGCCCAGGGTGACCTCGTACCGGGTGACCGTCGGCCCCCGGGTGAAGCCGGTGACGTCCGCGTCCACCTTGAACTCGGTGAACACGTTGCGCAGGGAGGCGACCACGGCGTCGTTGGCGGCGCTGCGGGTCTTGCCGGGCCCGCCCTTCTCCAGCAGGTCGAGCGAGGGCAGTGCGTACGTGATGTCCCCGCGCAGCTGGAGCTGCTCGGCGCGGGGCGGCAGCGGCTGGGGCGGCGGAGGGGCTTTGGTGAGGTCCGGCACCGACAAGGTCCCGGAAGCCGCGGCCGTGGTGTCGTGCGGCGGCTCTGCCGGCTCCGGGGCGGCGGCCCTGGGACGCTCCTCCCGGGCGGGCGGCACCGGAGCGGTGATCTCCACGCCCGCGCGCTCGACGGAGATGCCGTGGGTCAGGTCGGCCACGAGCGGGGAGGGCGGCATCCCGCCGTAGACCGCCCCGTCCAGCGCGGCGGCGGCCGCGGCGGCCACGTCGACGGCGTCCATCTCCCGCTCGGCGGCCGGCCGGGCCGGGGTCCGCCGGGGGCGCCGCCGCCGGGCGAGCGCCTGCTCCTCGGCGGCATCGGCGGGATCGCGGTCGGCGGGGTCACCCGAACCGGCAGCTCCCGACCGGGCCCGCCACTGCTCGGGGTCGTGCCGGACGGCGGCGCCGTCCTCCCCGAAGCCCTCGTCGTACTGGTTCGGGGCGATGATCCCCAGCCGGATGCCGAGCCGCCGAAGCCGCTGCGGGATCGCGTTCACCGGGGTCGCCGTGACCACGAGCAGCCCGAAAACCGTGAGCAGCACCAGCATCGGCACGGCCAGCGGCGCACCCATGGTGAAGATCAGCGGCTTCGAGGCGCCCCAGCCGATCAGCCCGCCCGCGTCCTGCATGGCGGTGGTGCCCTCGTCCCGGCCCGGCGCCCCGCAGGCGATGTGCACGAGGCCGAGCACGCCGATGACGAGCGCGGACAGACCGACGCCGATCCGGCCGTTGGCATCGGGCTGTTCGGGATGGCGGATGAAACGTACCGCCATGACGCCGAGCAGGATCGGCACGAGCAGATCCAGTCGTCCGAAGGCGCCGGTGACCAGCATGGTGACCAGATCCCCGACGGGACCGCTCAGGTTCGACCAGGTACCGGCGGCGACGATCAGCGCGAGGGCGAGCAGCAGCAGCGCGACGCCGTCCTTGCGGTGGGCGGGGTCGAGGTTCTTGGCACCCTGGCCGATCCCGCGGAACACCGCGCCGACGGCGTGCGCACAGCCCAGCCACAGGGCGCGCACCAGCCGCACCACGCCCCCGGTCGGGGACGGCGCGGGCTTGGGCGGCACCTTCTTGACGGGGGCGCGCCGGGGCGCCGCGGCTTTCTTCGCGGCGGGCTTGCGGGCGGGGGCCGCCTTCTTCGCCGGCGCCGTCGTCCGGCCGGTGCGGCCCTTCGCGGTGCCCGCAGTGCTCTGGGAACCCTTGCCGGACGTACGTGAGGCCATGGGGCCGAGGTTACCGGTGCGCGCGCCGGTGGACACGCGTGCCCACCCCTTCACCCGTTCGTGTCGCGTGCCGTGTCGGTGCTTTGACGCACCGCCAGACCCGGCACCGTCCGAACGGCCGGGCCGTCAGCGCCTCGACGCGCTCAGCTCTGCGCGGGCAGCACCGGCGCTCCCCCGCCGGTCCCGGGCTCGAGCGCATCGAGCGCCCGGCGCAGACCGGTGAGCTTGCGCTCCAGATGGGCCGCGGTCGCCACGACCGAGGCATCGGCCGATTCCTCGCCGAGCTGCTTGGTCAGGGCCTCGGCCTGTTCCTCGACCGCCGCGAGCCGCGCGGAGAGCTCGGCCAGCAGGCCGGCCGTCTCCTTGCTGTCCCCGCCCGAGCCGCCGCCCTCGAGCTGGAGGCGCAGCAGCGCCGCCTGCTCCCTGAGCTGGCAGTTCTTGGTGTACAGCTCGACGAACACCGAGACCTTGGCCCGCAGTACCCACGGGTCGAAGGGCTTGGAGATGTAGTCCACCGCGCCGGCGGCGTAACCGCGGAACGTGTGGTGCGGACCGTGGTTGATCGCGGTGAGGAAGATGATCGGGATGTCCCGGGTCCGCTCGCGCCGCTTGATGTGCGCGGCCGTCTCGAATCCGTCCATCCCGGGCATCTGCACGTCCAGCAGGATGACCGCGAAATCGTCCGTCAGCAGCGCCTTGAGCGCTTCCTCCCCCGACGACGCCCGGACCAGTGTCTGATCGAGCGCGGAGAGGATGGCCTCCAGCGCCAGCAGATTCTCCGGCCGGTCGTCGACCAGGAGGATCTTGGCCTTCTGCACCATGCCCTGTCCTCCTCGCCCCGGCATGGGGCCTCCCCGGCTCCTGGCACCGGCCTGTACGCCGGGCCCCGCCCCAGAAGAGGACGGCATCCTTACGCCGTCCGTCCTTGTGCCGGTCATCGTAGCCCCAGTCCCGAGATCGCCACACCCTGTCACCAAGATGTCACTGTGCACGAAGCAGAAACGGTGTGGGAGAGCAGAAGGTTCCCCGTCTCCCGCCCTTCCACACCGTTTTCACCACAGTCAGTCAGCAATTGGTATCAGAGCGCTCTGCAGGCGCTCACTTGCCGCGCATCCACTGCTCCATCACCGACAGCAGATAGTCCGGGTCGACCGGCTTGGTGACATAGTCGGAAGCACCGGAATCGATCGCCTTCTCCCGGTCCCCCTTCATCGCCTTCGCCGTCAGCGCGATGATCGGCAGACCGGCGAACTGCGGCATCCGCCGGATCGCCGAGGTCGTCGCATAACCGTCCATCTCGGGCATCATGATGTCCATCAGCACGACGGTCACATCGTCGTGCTGCTCCAGGACCTCGATGCCCTCCCGGCCGTTCTCCGCGTAGAGGACCGCCAGTCCGTGCTGCTCCAGGACACTAGTCAGCGCGAAGACGTTGCGGACGTCGTCGTCCACGATGAGCACCTTCTCACCGTGGAAGTCATACGTCCGGGGCACCACCGGAAGCTCTTCTTCCGGATTGGCCCAGCCGTCCTCGGGCCCCTGCGCGTTCGGCTGCCCCGGCACCGCCGTACGCGGCTCCAGGTCGCTCAGCGCCTTGCGCCGCCGCCGGAACAGCGCAGCGCCGCCCTGTCCCTGACCGGCCGCCTCGGCGGCCGGCACCCCGGGCCGCGCATGCTGCGGCTGCACCTGCGCCGAGGCGGCGGGCGCCGCCGGGGCCGCCGGCAGCGCGGGCCGCGGCCCGTCGACCTGCCTGCGGTACACCTCACCGCGGCCGCCGCCGGGCGTGGGCGGCGCGTACCCCTGCGGCGGCAGCTCGCTCGGGTGCAGCGGCAGGTACAGCGTGAACGTGGACCCGCGGCCGGGCTCGCTCGCCGCGTGGATCTCCCCGCCCAGCAGCCGGGCGATCTCCCGACTGATCGACAGCCCCAGGCCCGTACCGCCGTACTTCCTGCTGGTGGTTCCGTCGGCCTGCTTGAACGCCTCGAAGATCACCAGCATCTTGCTCGCCGCGATCCCGATCCCGGTGTCCGTCACCGAGAAGGCGATCAGGTCCCCGTCCGCCTCGCGCAGCGAACCGGCCTCGAGCAACTGCTCCCGGATCGCCGCCGGCACGTCCGAACCGGCGGGCCGGATCACCAGCTCCACCGCCCCGGTGTCGGTGAACTTCACCGCGTTCGACAGCAGGTTGCGCAGCACCTGGAGGAGGCGCTGCTCGTCCGTGTGCAGGGTCGCGGGCAGCTCCGGGGAGACCCGGACCGAGAAGTCCAGGCCCTTCTCCGCGGTCAGCGGCCGGAAGGTGGCCTCCACGTAGTCCACGAGCTGGACCAGCGCGATCCGCGTCGGCGAGACGTCCATCTTCCCCGCCTCGACCTTCGACAGGTCCAGGATGTCGTTGATCAGCTGCAACAGGTCGGAACCCGCACCGTGGATGGTCTCCGCGAACTCCACCTGCTTCGGCGACAGGTTCTCGTCCGCGTTGTCGGCGAGCAGCTTGGCCAGGATCAGCAGCGAGTTGAGCGGCGTCCGCAGCTCGTGCGACATGTTCGCCAGGAACTCGGACTTGTAGCGCATCGAGACCGCCAGCTGCTCGGCGCGCTCCTCCAGGACCTGCCGGGCCTCCTCGATCTCGGTGTTCTTCACCTCGATGTCCCGGTTCTGCTGGGCCAGCAGCTCGGCCTTCTCCTCGAGTTCGGCGTTGGCCGCCTGGAGCGCCTTCTGCCGGTTCTCCAACTCGTCGGAACGCTCGCGCAGCTGCTCGGTCATCTCCTGCGACTGCTTGAGCAGCATCTCCGTCTTGGAGTTGACGCTGATCGTGTTGACGCTCGTGCCGATCATCTCGGCGATCTGGCTCAGGAAGTCCTTCTGGATCTGCGTGAAGGGCTGGAAGGACGCCAGCTCGATGACGCCGAGCACCTTCCCCTCGAACAGCACCGGCAGCACGATCACGTGCGCCGGCGGCGCCTCCCCGAGCCCCGAGGAGATCTTCAGGTAACCGGGCGGGGTGTTCTCGACGAGGATCGTCCGCTTCTCCTCCGCCACGGTCCCGATCAGCCCCTCCCCCGGCCGGAAGGAGGTGGGCATCTGACCGCCCGCGTACGCGTAACTCCCGCGCATCCGCAGCTCGTACGCACCGTCGGGACCGCCCTCGGTCCCGATCTCGGTGGTGCCGCCCGACGGCAGCGCCAGGAAGAACGCCCCGTGCTGCGCCGAGACCACCGGGGTCAGCTCGCTCATGATCAGCGAGGCCACGTCGTCCAGCTCGCGACGGCCCTGCATCAGGGCGGAGATCCGGGCGAGGTTGCCCTTCAGCCAGTCCTGTTCCTTGTTGGCCAAGGTGGTGTCGCGCAGGTTCGCGATCATCGTGTTGATGTTGTCCTGGAGGACCTGGATCTCGCCCGCCGCGTCCACGTCGATCTTCAGGTTGAGGTCACCGCGGGTCACCGCGGTCGCCACGGCCGCGATCGCGCGCACCTGCCGGGTCAGGTTCCCGGCCATCTCGTTCACGGACTCCGTGAGGTCGCGCCAGGTGCCGTCCACGTCCCTGACCCGCGCCTGACCGCCCAGGATCCCCTCGGTGCCCACCTCGCGGGCCACCCTGGTCACCTGGTCGGCGAACGAGGACAGCTGGTCGACCATCGTGTTGATCGTCGTCTTGAGCTCCAGGATCTCGCCCCGGGCGTCGATGTCGATCTTCTTGGTCATGTCGCCCTTGGCGATGGCGGTCGTGACCATGGCGATCTGCCGCACCTGGCCGGTCAGGTTGGAGGCCATGAAGTTCACCGAGTCGGTGAGGTCCTTCCACGTACCCGAAACACCCGGCACGTGCGCCTGGCCGCCCAGGCGGCCCTCCGTGCCCACCTCGCGGGCCACGCGCGTGACCTCGTCCGCGAAGGAGGACAGGGTCTTCACCATCGTGTTCACGGTGTCGGCGAGCTGCGCGACCTCGCCGCGCGCCTCGACCGTGACCTTCTTCGTCAGATCACCGTTGGCGACCGCCGCCGAGACCTGCGAGATGTTGCGCACCTGCGAGGTCAGGTTGTTGGCCATCAGGTTGACGTTGTCGGTCAGGTCCTTCCAGATGCCCGTCACCCCGCGCACCCGGGCCTGGCCGCCGAGGATGCCCTCGGAACCCACCTCGCGGGCCACCCGCGTCACCTGCTCGGCGAACGAGGACAGTTGGTCCACCATCGTGTTCACGGTCGTGACCAGCTCGAGGATCTCGCCCTTGGCGTCCACGGTGATCTTCTTGGAGAGATCGCCCATCGCGACCGCCGTCGTCACCTCGGCGATGTTGCGCACCTGAGAAGTCAGGTTGTTCGCCATGAAGTTGACGGACTGCGTGAGGTCCTTCCAGGTGCCGGAGACCCCCTTCACCTCCGCCTGGCCGCCCAGGATGCCCTCGGTGCCCACCTCGCGGGCCACCCGCGTCACCTGCTCCGCGAAGTTCGAGAGCTGGTCCACCATCGTGTTGAGGGTGTTCTTCAGCTCCAGGATCTCGCCGCGCGCATCCACGTCGATCTTCTGCGACAGGTCACCACGGGCCACCGCCGTCGCGACCTGCGCGATGTTGCGCACCTGCGAGGTCAGGTTCCCGGCCATGCCGTTCACGGAATCGGTCAGGTCGCGCCAGACACCGGCCACCCCGGGCACCTGCGCCTGACCGCCGAGCCGGCCCTCCGTACCCACGTCCCGGGCCACCCGGGTCACCTGCTCGGCGAAGGCCGAGAGCTGGTCGACCATCGTGTTGATGGTGTTCTTCAGCTCCAGGATCTCGCCGCGCGCATCCACGTCGATCTTCTGCGACAGGTCACCACGGGCCACCGCCGTCGTCACCTGCGCGATCTGGCGCACCTGGGAGGTCAGGTTCCCGGCCATGAAGTTGACGGAGTCGGTGAGCTCCTTCCACGTCCCGGAGACCCCCTCCACCCGGGCCTGACCGCCGAGGCGGCCTTCCGTACCCACGTCCCGCGCCATCCGCGTGACCTGGTCGGCGAAGCTGGAGAGCTGGTCCACCATCGTGTTCACGGTGTTCTTCAGCTGGAGCATCTCGCCCGAGACGTCCACGGTGACCTTCTGCGACAGGTCGCCGTTGGCCACCGCCGTCGTCACCTGCGCGATGTTGCGCACCTGTCCGGTGAGGTTGCGGAAGGCGGTGTTCACCGAATCGGTGAGGTCCTTCCACGTACCCGCCGCACCCGGCACCTGCGCCTGACCGCCCAGCTCACCCTCGACGCCGACCTCACGGGCCACACGCGTCACTTCCGCACCGAAGGACTGCAGCTGGTCCACCATCGTGTTGACGGTGTTCTTCAGCTCCAGCATCTCGCCGGCCACGTCGACCGTGACCTTCTGCGAGAGGTCGCCGTTGGCCACCGCGGTCGTCACCTGCGCGATGTCCCGCACCTGCGTGGTGAGGTTGCGGAAGACCGTGTTCACCGAATCGGTGAGGTCCTTCCACGTACCCGCCGCACCGGGCACCTGTGCCTGACCGCCCAGCAGGCCCTTCGCCCCGACCTCGCTGGCCACACGCGTGACCTCGTCCGCGAAGGTCCGCAGGGTCTCCGTCATCTGATTGATCGTTTCGGCCAGCTGCGCCACCTCGCCGCGCGCGCTGACCCGTACCTTCTGCGACAGGTCACCATTGGCGACGGCCGTCGTGACCTGCGCGATCCCGCGCACCTGGGCCGTCAGGTTGCCCGCCATCGTGTTGACGGAGTCGGTCAGGTCCTTCCACACGCCCGCGACCCCGGGCACCTTCGCCTGGCCGCCGAGCTCACCCTCCGTACCCACCTCACGGGCGACCCGCGTCACCTCGGAGGAGAACGACGACAGCTGGTCCACCATCGTGTTCACGGTGTTCTTCAGCTGGAGCATCTCGCCGGCCACGTGCACCGTGACCTTGCGCGACAGATCGCCCTTCGCGACCGCCGTCGTGACGAGAGCGATATCACGCACCTGAGCGGTGAGCCGGTACGCCATCGTGTTGACGGAGTCGGTCAGATCCTTCCAAGAACCCGACATTCCGCGCACTTGGGCCTGACCGCCGAGTTTGCCCTCGGTACCCACCTCCAGCGCCACACGCGTCACCTCGTCGGTGAACGCGGACAGCTGGTCGACCAGGTTGTTGACCGTACGCCCGACCTTCAGGAACTCACCGCGCAGCGGATGCCCGGCCCCGTCCGCCGTCTGCGTCCGCAGGTCCATCCGCTGGTCCAGATCACCCTCGGCGACCGCCGACAGCACCCGGCCCACCTCGGACACCGGCCGGGCAAGATCGTCCACCAGCTGGTTCGAGGCATCGATCGCGGCCGCCCAGGAGCCCTCGCAGGCACCTGTTTCCAGCCGTTCGCTCAGCTTCCCCTCGCGGCCCACCATCCGCCGCACCCGGGAGAGCTCTCCCGTCAGATGGAGGTTGCGGTCGGCGACCTCGTTGTAGACGGCGGCGATCTCCGCCATCACGCCCTCGCCGGACACCGTCAGCCGCTTGCGGAAATTCCCGTCCCGCATCGACACCAGGGCCGTGAGCAGCCGGTTCAGGGCGGCGGTATCGACTTCCGTCGTGCCGTTCCGGCGGGACCTCCCGCCTTTCGGGCGCGTTCCCGTACGCCGCACCGCTGCGCCAGACTCCACCGTGTCCCTCCCGAAAGGGTCGACCGCTGTTCCACCGACACCCGGCGAGTCGCACGCCCGGCTATCCGATCCTGCCCAGTGTTTCACCCTGGCCGAACCCGGCCATAACACTTCGGCACCATCGCACACCGGCCGCACCCTGCGGGTGGAATCCCGGACGACGGCACCTGGCCGACCGCGAAGGTAAGTAACCTGGCATCCGATGTCCAACCGCGTCGAAGGAGACTCGTGATCACGGCTCGGGCGGCTGCCAGCTTCGACCCCCTCGGGCGCTCGGTCGCTGCGGCCCGCGCGTTCGTCCGCGACACCCTCCAGGGCTGGGGTTTCGCGGACATCGTCGACGACGCCGTGGTCCTCACCAGCGAGCTCGTCACCAACGCCGTGGTCCACGCCGGAACCAAGGCCGAGGTGCTGTGCCTGCGCTCCGGGGACGGCGTACGCGTCGAGATCGCCGACCGCTATCCCGAACGCGAGCTCCCGCTCCGCCACCCCGGCGAGCGCCCGTACGCCGACCCCGACCGCGAGAACGGCCGCGGGCTGATGCTCTGCGCCGCCCTCGCCACCCGCTGGGGCGTCGAGTACACCGCCACCCACAAACACGTGTGGTTCCGGCTCGACCTCCCGGACCGGCCGGTCGGTACCCGATCCGCCGGACCCGTCGTCCCGGACCGGCTCCTCCCGCTCGCCGACAGCCGGGTCCGCGTCGCCGTCCTCCAGATCGACGCCTCCGACGCCATCTCCGCCTGGAACGAGGACGCCGAGCACGTCTTCGGCTACGCCGCCGAGAAGGTCCTCGGCCGGCCCCTCGCCGAGCTCGCCGCCTGGCCCCAGACCCCCGGCACCGGCACCGGCATCGCCGAGGCCCTGCGCCTGTCCCGCTGGGAGGGCAGCTACGGCATCCGTGGCGCCGACGGCCGCGTGATCCCCGTGTACGCCTCCCACCTGCGGGTCCGCGATGCCCACGGGGAGCCCTCCATCGTCTGCCTGCTGGTCCACGACGACGAGCGGGCCCTGCTCCAGACCCCCGTACGGGTGGCGCCCTCCGACAGCCTCCAGTTCACCGAGCCCCGCCCCGCGGACCCCTTCGAGGTCTTCATCGGCTCCCCCGCCCCCGACGACCTCGACGGACTCCTCCAGCGCACCGTCGAACGCGCCCGTGACATGCTCGACGCCGACGCCGCCTTCCTGCTGCTGGCCACCGACGACGAGACGGAGCTCGAGGTCCGCGCCACCACCGGGCTCCCCTCCACCCGCCAGCGCTTCGCCCGCGTCCCCGTCGAGGCCGGCACCAACCGGTACGGCTCCGCCCGCATGCCCGCCGTCCACGACGACCTCGCCGCCGTCCCCGGAGCCGTCCCGCTCCTGGAGGCCACCGGCATGCGCTCGGTCATCACCGTCCCGCTCAAGGTCGAAGGCCGGCTCACCGGCTCGCTCGGCGTCGCCACCGAGAACCCCGGCCGCTACTCGAACGCCGAGGCCCTGCGCCTCCAGTTCGCCGCCGACCGCATCGCCCTCGCCGTCGAATCCGCCCGCCTCGGCGAACTGGAACGCCTGCGCCGCGGCTCCCTGTCCTTCCTCGTCGAGGCCTCCGACCTGCTCGCCGGCACCCTCGACCGGGACCAGACCCTGGCCCTCATGGCCCAGATGACCGTCCCGACCCTGGCCACCTGGTGCGCCGTCTACACCATCGCCGACCAGTCCTCCGACCCGTACCTCTCGTACGTCCTGCACGAGGACGAGGAACGCATCGACGGCCTCAAGGCCCTCCTCTCCCGGGTCAGCCCGCCCGAACCGGTCCGCGAGGCCGGCGCCCGCCCCTGGCCCGCGACGACCTCGGCGGTCGGCGGGGAGACCGTCGTCCTCCCCCTCCTGGCCCGCAACCGCGTGATCGGCATGCTCACCCTCGGCAAACCGTCCGAGGAGCACTTCCGCCAGGAGATCCTCGAACTCGCCGAGGACCTGTCGCGCCGCGCCGCCCTCGCCCTCGACAACGCCCGCCTCTACTCCGAGCGCACCGCCATCAGCCGATCCCTGCAGCGCAGCCTGCTCCCGCCCGGCTCCCCCGCCATCCCCGGCATGGAGGTCGAGGTCATCTACCGCGCGGCCGGCGAGGGCAACGAGGTGGGCGGCGACTTCTACGACGTCTTCCCGATCCGCGACGGAGCGTACGGCTTCGCCATCGGCGACGTCTGCGGTACGGGCCCCGAGGCGGCCGCCGTCACCGGCCTCGCCCGGCACGCCCTGCGCCTCCTGGCCCGCGAAGGACTGGGCGGCCCGGCGGTACTGGAGCGGCTCAACGCGGCCATCCTCGACGAGGGCGCCCGCAGCCGCTTCCTCACCCTCCTGTACGGCGAGCTCCACCCCCAGCCGGACGGCGGCGCCCTGATGAAGGTCGTCTGCGCAGGCCACCCGCTGCCGCTCCGGCTGCGTCCGGACGGCCAGGTCACCCCCGCCGCGGACCCGCAACCCCTGCTCGGCGTGATCGACGACCTCGACCTCTACGAGCAGACCCTCACCCTGGACCCGGGCGACGTCCTCCTCTGCGTCACGGACGGCGTGACGGAACGCCGTGAGGGCACCCGCATGCTGGGCGACGACGGCCTCGCGGAGGTCCTCACCACGTGCACGGGCCTCACCGCCGGCGCCGTCGCCTCCCGCGTCCTGCGTGCAGTGGAACGCTTCGCGGCCGAACCCGCCTCGGACGACATGGCCATCCTGGCCTTCCGCGTCCCCCACCAGCGCGAGAGCGACTAAGGCACCGCTAGGGCCTCGAGTGGCGGGTGGCGGAGCGCAGGGCGAAGGCCATCACCACTTCGAACACGCCCAGCAGGACGAGCCAGAGTCCCAGCAGCCGTGTCAGCGCGACCGCCGAATCCACCGGGAAGCAGAGGACGACGATTCCGGCGACGGCGGCGAGAACGCCCAGGCCGAAGAGCAGACCCCGGTGGAAGAGCGTGCGGTCTGCGATCGCGGTGTACGCGGTGAGCACTCCGGTCAGCAGCCAGAACACCCCGAGGATCAGGGAAAGCGCACCGATCGTCTGCATCGGATGCCGCAGTACCAGGACGCCGGCCAGGAACGCCAGCATGGAGACCAGAACGGCGGCCAGTCTGCTGCCGCCGTCGCTGCTGTGCGAGAAGGCGGCCACGAAACGGAAGACACCCGCCACAAGAAGCTGCAGACCGATGATGACGGCCAGGATGTGCAGCGTCTCATCGGGCCAGACGAGTACCAGAATGCCTGGAATCAGGGTCGCGAGGGCGAAGCCGAGTGCCCAGTGCCAGGTACCTCCGACCTGCTTGAGGACGTCCTCGGGGTCGCTCTGCCTGTGCTGCGGTGCCGCCGTGCCAGAGGGTACGGTCATCACGCCTCCCAAGCCTGCCGGGCGCCCCTCAGGGCACCTCGTAGCCGCCGGTCGTGCCTTGTCCACCCTTCGCGCCCATTTTAGAGAGCTGTGGTGCAACCCGCCCGTCCGGCGTACGGGGACAACGGAGCAGCCGACTCCCGGAAATGCAAAAAGGCCCCCGCCATAAGGCGGGGGCCTTTTCTTTGGAGCCCTTTAACGGAATCGAACCGTTGACCTTCTCCTTACCATGGAGACGCTCTACCGACTGAGCTAAAAGGGCGGGTTGTTCGGCGGCGTCCTACTCTCCCACAGGGTCCCCCCTGCAGTACCATCGGCGCTGAAAGGCTTAGCTTCCGGGTTCGGAATGTAACCGGGCGTTTCCCTAACGCTATGACCACCGAAACACTATGAAATTTGAACGCTGGCATGAACACAGCTGTTCGTTATTTCAGAACTAACACAGTGGACGCGAGCAACTGAGGACAAGCCCTCGGCCTATTAGTACCAGTCAGCTCCACCCGTTACCGGGCTTCCACATCTGGCCTATCAACCCAGTCGTCTACTGGGAGCCTTACCCTCTCAAGGAGGTGGGAATACTCATCTTGAAGCAGGCTTCCCGCTTAGATGCTTTCAGCGGTTATCCCTCCCGAACGTAGCCAACCAGCCATGCCCTTGGCAGGACAACTGGCACACCAGAGGTTCGTCCGTCCCGGTCCTCTCGTACTAGGGACAGCCCTTCTCAATATTCCTACGCGCACAGCGGATAGGGACCGAACTGTCTCACGACGTTCTAAACCCAGCTCGCGTACCGCTTTAATGGGCGAACAGCCCAACCCTTGGGACCGACTCCAGCCCCAGGATGCGACGAGCCGACATCGAGGTGCCAAACCATCCCGTCGATATGGACTCTTGGGGAAGATCAGCCTGTTATCCCCGGGGTACCTTTTATCCGTTGAGCGACGGCGCTTCCACAAGCCACCGCCGGATCACTAGTCCCGACTTTCGTCCCTGCTCGACCCGTCGGTCTCACAGTCAAGCTCCCTTGTGCACTTACACTCAACACCTGATTGCCAACCAGGCTGAGGGAACCTTTGGGCGCCTCCGTTACCCTTTGGGAGGCAACCGCCCCAGTTAAACTACCCATCAGACACTGTCCCTGATCCGGATCACGGACCGAGGTTAGACATCCAGCACGACCAGAGTGGTATTTCAACGGCGACTCCACCCCAACTGGCGTTGGGGTTTCAAAGTCTCCCACCTATCCTACACAAGCCGAACCGAACACCAATATCAAACTGTAGTAAAGGTCCCGGGGTCTTTCCGTCCTGCTGCGCGAAACGAGCATCTTTACTCGTAGTGCAATTTCACCGGGCCTATGGTTGAGACAGTCGAGAAGTCGTTACGCCATTCGTGCAGGTCGGAACTTACCCGACAAGGAATTTCGCTACCTTAGGATGGTTATAGTTACCACCGCCGTTTACTGGCGCTTAAGTTCTCAGCTTCGCACGCCCGAAAGCGCACTAACCGGTCCCCTTAACGTTCCAGCACCGGGCAGGCGTCAGTCCGTATACATCGCCTTACGGCTTCGCACGGACCTGTGTTTTTAGTAAACAGTCGCTTCTCGCTGGTCTCTGCGGCCACCCCCAGCTCACGGAGCAAGTCCGATCACCAGTGATGGCCCCCCTTCTCCCGAAGTTACGGGGGCATTTTGCCGAGTTCCTTAACCATAGTTCACCCGAACGCCTCGGTATTCTCTACCTGACCACCTGAGTCGGTTTAGGGTACGGGCCGCCATGAAACTCGCTAGAGGCTTTTCTCGACAGCATAGGATCATCCACTTCACCACAATCGGCTCGGCATCAGGTCTCAGCCTTATATGAGGGACGGATTTGCCTACCCCTCGGCCTACACCCTTACCCCGGGACAACCACCGCCCGGGCTGGACTACCTTCCTGCGTCACCCCATC